>JAKSBZ010000343.1 GCA_022360875.1 Cytophagales bacterium
AGCTTGGCGGCCGCATAAGGGGAGCGCGGGTAAAACGGCGTGGATTCTTTTTGCGGCACTTCCTGCACAAGACCGTACAGCTCGGATGTGGAGGCTTGATAAAATTTGGTTTTTTCGCTCAGTCCCAGAATTCGAATGGCCTCCAGGATACGGAGAGTGCCAAGCCCGTCGACATTAGCGGTGTATTCAGGCGAGTCGAAGCTGACTTGTACATGCGACATCGCTCCAAGGTTGTAAATTTCGTCGGGTTGCACTTCCTGAACAATGCGGATGATGTTGGTGGAATCGGTCAAGTCGCCGTAGTGCAGCTTTAACTTGATTTCGTTTTCATGCGGATCTTGGTACAGATGATCAATTCTGTCGGTGTTGAAGAGCGAGCTGCGGCGTTTGATGCCGTGAACTTCATATCCTTTTTCCAGAAGGAGTTCGGCCAAGTAGGCGCCGTCCTGTCCTGTAATTCCGGTGATTAGTGCTTTTTTCATATCGAGATTTTGCAGAGGCCAAACTGGCCGGCCCGGGGACTGTCGGCGGGCCCAGCGGGTGTCTGCTCTGTTGTTTTTTTATTATAAAAAAGTAAAAACAAATATAGGGAATATTTTAGAAATTCAGGCTTAGCTGAATTCCTTCCGAGTGGTTGAGGGAAATGAGATTGGAAAGGCTGATTCCGAGCAGGCGAACTTCCTGTTCCAGAGAGGATTGTTCGAGCAGTTCGTGCGCAATCCGGTTGATTTCTTCCTGCGTAGTTATCGGGTTCAGCGTGGTTCGGCTGCGTGTGTGCTGGCTGAAATCCCCGTATTTTATTTTCAGTGTAATCGTTTTGGCAATAAACTGCGCTTTGCTCATTCTTCTGAATACTTCTGAGGCGATGTCGTCAAGCTTAAGTTTTAAAAAGTCGATTTCCGTATAGTTTTGTTCGAATGTGCGTTCTGCTCCAATGGATTTGCGTGTTCGGTTGGGACGGACAGGACGGTCGTCTATGCCTCTAACCAGCTGATGATAAAACTGTCCGGCTTTTCCGAAGTTGATCAGCAGTTGTTCTAGGGGCGTGTTTTTAAGATCGATTCCCTTGTAGATGCCCAGCGCGTGCATGCGTCTGGCGGTTACTTTTCCAATGCCGAAGAACTTCTCGATCTTGAGTTCTTCCATAAATTTCACAATCTCTTCGGGCTTGATAAGCGTAATGCCGTTGGGTTTGTTGAGGTCCGAAGCGACCTTCGCTACAAATTTGTTGGACGACACGCCCGCCGAGCAAGTAAGCTGAGTGGTTTCGAAAATCCGTTTGCGTATTTCCTGGGCAATCAGAAAAGCTGACGGCGGTCCTTGCTGCGGATGCGTAACATCGAGAAATGCCTCGTCAAGGGCCAGTGGCTCCACGAGATCGGTGTATTCGTGAAATATTGCCTGAATAGTTCGCGAAACTTCTTTGTATGCTTCGAACCGGGGTTTTACCAGAATCAGATGCGGGCAGATTTTTAGTGCCTGCCGGGTGGGCATGGCAGAATGGATGCCGAATTCGCGGGCTTCGTAGCTTGCTGTGGCCAGCACTCCCCGCTGTGAATATCCGCCAACAGCGATGGGTTTTCCCTTGAGTTTGGGATTGTCGCGCTGTTCAATGGAAGCGTAAAACGCGTCCATGTCGATGTGGATTATTTTTCTGAACTGATTGCTGGAACCCATGCGTGCTACATAATGTTTAGTGAAGATAAGTTTTTGTCTACAATATTTAGCAAGCAAGGCGTTCGTATTTTTCGAAAAAAGTGAGAAAGGGGATGCATGTTGCTAACAAATAGAAAATAATAAATGCTCATTTATTGAAATAATGCAATAAAACGAGAATAATACTGCGGGAAATCACTTGATCTTACACGGAAAGATACAAGAAAACAGGGTGGTTGTTTTTTTGTAACATTATTTAGTGAAAATATTTGTTTTAAGAAATCTTTATTATGAAAGACCTTCCAAATTCCGCATCTCTTTCTTCTTCAAAAACGATTTTGGGGCATCCCATTGGGTTGTTTGTTCTGTTTTTTACGGAAATGTGGGAGCGTTTCAGCTTTTACGGTATGCGCGCTATTCTTATTCTTTTTCTTGTGGATAAGGTATCGGATTCGGGACTCGGAGGAGGTTTGGGTATCGATCATGCTACAGCACAGATCATTTACGGTGCATATGGTTTTTTGGTCTATGTTATGGGCATACCAGGCGGCATATTGGCAGACCGGTGGATCGGTCAGAAAATGTCCGTTTTGGTGGGAGGAATTTTGCTTGTTGCAGGACCGGCCCTTTTAACTTTTCAGGGCTTTGTGGCCGGGGGGCTGAAGGAGGCATTGTTTTTTACGGGGCTGTTTGTAATAACTCTGGGTGTTGGTGCGCTGAAACCGAACATTTCTACTATGGTCGGAGGGCTGTATCATCCGAAAGACGATAGGCGGGATATGGCCTTTACCATCTTCTACATAGGTATAAACCTGGGCGCTTTTCTGTCAGCAATTATAGTTTCGCTGGTGGCTCAGAAATACGGATGGCATTATGGCTTTGGTTTGGCCGGTATAGGGATGATCTTGGGCTTGTTTGTTTACTTGCTGGGGCAGGGAACGCTGAAAGGTGTCGGTGAGATTCGCAAGCCCAAAAAAGGCGAAGACGGGAAAGGAGCGGATGCTCCGTTGACAGCTGTTGAAAAGGATCGCGTTAAAGTGCTTTTGATTTCGTTTCTGATAGTGATTATCTTTTGGGGTTCCTTTGAGCAAGCAGGCGGTCTGCTGAATCTTTATGCACAGGAAAAAGTGAACCGCGTGCTGGCGCCAGATTCATTTTTGGGAAAGATTCTTTTTACGCTGACTGACCATTCAGTGATACCCGCCGGCTGGTTTCAATCGGTCAATGCTTTTTTTATAATGATTTTCGGCACGCTCGTCGCTTCGTTCTGGGCTTGGTGGTCCAAAATTGGGAAAGAGGGCTCCTCGTTGTTCAAAATGGGAGTAGGCACCATAGTAATGGGGCTTGGTTTTTTGTTTATGGTCGGGGCGACACAGCAGTACGACCAGCTGGGTTATGCTTCGATGAGCTGGCTGGTCGGTGCTTATTTCCTGCATACACTCGGAGAACTGAGTCTTTCGCCGGTGGCTCTTTCATTTATCACCAAACTTTCGCCTGCCAAATACAGCTCAATTATGATGGGAGTATACTTCGCCGTTACCGGCATGGGCAATATGGTTGCGGGCTTGCTGGGATCGCTGTCGGGTCGGCTGGGTGAAAGAACGCTGTTTTTGCTGATAACAGCCGTGGCGGTTGTTGCGGGCCTGCTGGTGATTGTGTTGCTGAAGAAGCTTAAAAAACTAACTCATGGAGCGGAAGACTATCAGTCTCCATCAGCAAAAGAGAATTTGGAGGATGAGCTTGGACTTCAACAGTAATTGCAGCCGGGTAGGAAGCTGACGGGATGTTTGTGTAGTAATATGCCGCGTTGGAATTGACATTTATGAATTTTATCGTTTTTTAACGCAAAATAGCAACATCTCTACATTTATTTTTTCCATTCTTTTATATCTTTGAATAATGGATATTTTTAGCTATAAAGGAAACGTCAAAAAAATTTCGTTCGACAAGCTGCTTAATCTGATTGAGAAAAAGGTTAACATGTACTTTGTGGAGGACAAGCGTGTTCGGATGAAAACTTTTGCTATAGTGATAGAGCTAATTCAGAATATATATCATCACGGAAGCTCCCATTTAAACGAAGATTCTGAGATTCCCATTTCTTTTTCGATTCAAAAAACCGATGATAATGTCTTTGCCCTGAAGGCATCAAACATTTTGGAAAATTCCAAAATTGAGTGGTTAAAAAATAAACTTGATCAAATTAATTCATTGTCGAAAGCAGGCCTGGATAAAGTGTACCTCGAGCGCTTGATGTACACGAAACTGAATGAAAAAGAAGGAGCAGGTTTGGGTTTTTTGTATATTCGCCGCAAAACCGGCAATACCATTCAGTATAGCTTCACTCGCCTGAATGAACTGATTAGTGAATTTGAAGTAGTGATAAGTTTTAAATAAAAAGCATGGAAAAATTTTTACTAGAGCCAACTGAAAAAACACCGCATGTATTTTTTGATCCGGATGAGGGAATTTTTGAAATTGGGGGAAGATCTATCATTGAAAATACAGTAAAATTTTACGAGCCGATTTTTGATTGGATAGAGGCTTATCTTGAAAAGCCGGCGCTGAAGAATACTATCATGGCCAAATTTGAGTACTTCAACACTAGCTCATCGAAATGCCTGATTGAGATTTTTAGAAAGTTTGAAGGCTTGCACAAAAAAGGAATCAAAGTGCACTTGGAATGGTATTACGAGCAGGAGGATGAGGATATGCGTGAGTCAGGAGAGGACTTCCGGACTGTACTGAGTTTCCCTTTGAGCATTAAGGAGATGAAAGTTATTTAAGTGGTTAGAGCAACCTCATTCGGGAAAACAGTCAAAGACAGCGAGCGTGGCCCAGTATCAATCTCTGTTTCTGAGCAACGCCAAGAAGCGAAGAATTTCCAAATATAGCCAGATTAGCGTAACGAGGAGGCCGAAAGCGCAGTACCATTCCATATACTTGGGGAATCCGTAGGAATAGCCTTGTTCAATCATGTCGAAATCGAGAAGAAGATTGAGCGCGGCGATTACCGCCACTATTCCCGTAAAAATAAGCGCGCTTGTGCCTCCGCCGAACAGAAACGGAATGTTTACGTGAAACAGCGACAGAATCCAGCCGATAAGAATTACGAAAAAGACACCGCCGGTGGCTGCCAGAATACCCATTCGCAGCTTGCTGGTGACACGAATAATCCGGCTGGCATACAAAAACAAAAGGCTGAGCATAACTCCGAATGTGCCCATTACAGCGCTGATTACAATTCCAGGAAACTGGGCTTCGAACATTGCTGAAATGCCTCCCAGAAACAACCCTTCGCAAAGCGCGTAAATTGGCGCAGTGAAAGGCGACCACTTAGGGGTAAAAACGGTTATTAGCGCAATGATGAACCCAGCTATGGCGCCGCCGAATATGAAAGCATTTATTGACTCGGCAGCCTGGAATGTCTGCGCATAAGTGTATAGCGCAGCAAAGCTTGCTATGAACAACAGGATCAGGGTTTTGAAAGCTGTTCCCTGAATGGTCATTTTGCTTGTGCTGCTAAGTTTTATTCCCGGAATTCCTCCGTTGCTCATCCGGCTGAAAACCGGATTGGACGTTCTTGTAATAGCCATAATAATTTTTTCGGATGTTCTTTATAAACTTATTGGCAGATGATTGGTTTGATTGCATGCCCTTGCAGAGAGTGCTGAAGCGCTTTCTAAAGAAGAATTTTCGTTAAACCGGGGAAAGAGTGGAGGTTAACAAATTGTAACAGTGCTGTGCGAAGTCTCTGGAATGTCGCTATCTTTGGCCTGGACATCAATTCAAATTTTTAATGCCGGATCAATTTAGTCTTTCGCAGCTGTGTCAGCTGATTCAGAAGACCATAGAAAAAGATTTTTCGCAGACTTACTGGGTGGTTGCCGAAATTGCCGAACTGCGAGTAGCTCAGGCCGGGCACTGCTATATGGAACTTGTTGAGAAGACTGGCCAGCAATTAACATCGAAGATTCGCGCCAATATCTGGGCGTACACATACCGTAATGTAAACGGATGGTTTCGTCAGCTCACCGGAAGCAATTTGTCTGCAGGTATGAAGATTCTGGCCAATGTTAGTGTTCAGTATCATCCGCTATACGGAATAAGCCTGAATGTGAACGATATTGATCCCCAGTTCACATTGGGAGACCGGGAACGCAGAAAGCAGGAAGTCATCAAAACACTTAAGGAAGAAGGTATTTTTGATATGAACCATTCGCTTATTTTGCCTTCGGTAGTCCAGCGTATTGCACTTATTAGCTCGCCTACCGCGGCCGGATACGGCGATTTTATGGAACATTTGATAAACAATCCCTATGGTTATTATTTTGAGGTGAGTTTGTTTCCTTCGCTGATGCAGGGCGAAAAGGCTCAGGATTCTCTGGTGCAGACGCTTTATGATATCTATGACCGCGTGGAGGAATTCGATGCGGTGGCAGTTATTCGGGGAGGAGGTGCGCAAACCGACTTCGAATGTTTTGACTCCTATCAGGTGGCCGCGCATGTGGCGCAGTTTCCTTTGCCGGTATTGGCCGGTATTGGCCATGAGAGGGATTCGAGTATAACCGACATGGTATCGTGCCGCTCGCTGAAAACGCCCACTGCTGTGGCCGATATGCTGCTAAATCTTTTCCTGTCGTATGAGTCCTCAGTATCGGCTTGTTTTGACCAGCTTGTGAAGCTGAGCAAACTGGCGTTTAAGCAGCAGGAAATTTCTTTGCAGCAGGATATGAGAAAGCTGTTCGGCGCAGCCTTAGGCAAGCTGAACAGCAGAAAGCTTTGGCTGAACGTCAGGCAGCAGCAGCTGAAAATGCTGGCAATGTCTGAATGGAAAAAAGAAAATAAATTGCTGAATGATCAGGCAGGTTCCGTGAAAACTGCGGCAGGCAAAGTCATACAGAGTTTCAGAGACAGTCTTGTTGGAATGGAAAAGATGTTGGAGTTGCTGGATCCAAAAAAAGTTTTGGAAAGGGGGTATTCCATTACGACGGTCAACGGTAAATCGGCGGAGCACTGGGAACAAGAATTAGCGAAAGGGGAGGCGGTTATTCGTTCGGTTTCGAAGTGCATGGAGCTGGAAGGGGAATTGAAAAATGTAAAAACAAGAAAAGAATCATGGATGAAAAAATGACGTACTCCGAAGCCCAGTCAGAGCTGGAAGCTATTCTGAACGCTATAGAGCACGAGGAGCCGGAACTGGATGAGCTGTTGCGGCTGGTGAACAGGGCAGGGGAGCTGATTACCTGGTGCAAAGCCAAGCTGAGGCATTCCGAGGAAGATTTGGAAAAGATCCTGAAGAAGTTTGATCAGGAAAGCTAAGAGCGTGTTTGGAAGGGTGAATTGATTTTTATTGAAAAGATGGAAATCAGACTGCATTTTTGTAAGTGACCAAACTTTTCAAAATTATGCACACCCAATTTCAAGAGTTATCTGATTTCCAATGGCAATATATCTCAC
>JAKSBZ010000074.1 GCA_022360875.1 Cytophagales bacterium
CCAGCCACAACGCTCCTTCGGAGTCTTTCAGAAGTATTTGTACGTCTTCCTGTCTCAGCGAGGCAGGCGGGTTGAAAGGGCTTCGGAAGTTAGAGAAACCACTGGAGTTGAATCGCACAAACCCTGACATTGTACCCAGCCACAAGTAACCGCTGGAGTCCTGGCTGACTGAATTTATGTGGTTGGCGGCCAGGCCATTGTTCATTGTGAAAAAATGAGATTTGAAGTTGCTAAACTGGCTTCGAACTTTAAACGGTGAGAGACAGAAGCCAATGAAAAAAATATATCGAAATGTGTTATAAATCATGAGCCGATTTTTTCGGGAAAGTACATGCGCAATTAGGCCCGCAGCTGTAGACTGCGGAGCCAAAATTCGGCAGAGTAAAGATGCGGATAGTTTGTGAATCTCCAAAGCGGCGGTTTTATTATTCTTTTAAAAGTATAGCGTTTGACTTCTCAACCAGCATGAAAGTGTGAATAGGCATTGCAGGTTTGACGTTTTGGATTCTGCAGTTGGTTTAGTATTGGTAAATGTTCGAAGCCTTAAAAATGACTGTTTTACAGTTTGGGAAGCACATCTTGCAAATAGAAATGCATTTCCGTTTTATTTTTGCAGAGGTACTTTTATGCAGTATCACTTTTTTCGGCCCTCTAGAACGAAAAAAAGACCGTCTTCTGGGAAAAAGAAACAACCTCCTAATCTTTTTTTTGAAAACCGGCCGATTCAGACGATGCGCTTGACTGTAGAGGCAAAGGAATGGTACGGGGGAAAGGGAGTTCGAACAGATATTCGGCAGCGGTTTCTGCGTGCCAGCGTTCGCCAGGCTATCATTGTGCCGCCAACGGGAAAATACCCGCATCTTACCATCGATATTGACTCTGTTGAATACAATCATAAAAAAGAAAGTGTAGAGTTTCAGGTAAGCAGGATGCACTATTCCCACAGATCGGATACACCACGGATATTTTTCGAAGAGCGGGACGGTCTGTTTTATCCAATCGAAGAAGATGAAATGCTGGTGCCGCTGATACCTCAGCTGAATCACTGGTTGGAAAAGGCGGCGCTGGACTTGAGGATAGCTTTACATCCTATAGAAAAAAGCAAGACAAAGGCTGGCGAACCGGAAGCTTCACCAATTTCCGTAGCTGAGCCAAAGGCCGAGAGCAGGGTGGAAGATAAGTCTGTAGAAGAATTGACTTCCGATTTTTGTAAGTTGTCAGACAAGTTTTATAAAGTATATTTTGAGCAGAAAGACCGAATCTACACATTGCGAAGAAAGCCGGGAACATTTGCTCGCAGGGGATTTGTAGGTGCCCAGGATATTGAAGCGAATCAGCTGGAAGATCAGCTGGATATGCACGGGTTCTGTGAATTGATGGGCGTAAAGAATATAGGAGGCCTGCCGGCCGAAACAAAGCTCAAGATAGCTCTTGTTAACGAGCGTTTTTCAAAGTGGAACGTTGCGCAGCATGTTTCTCCATTGTTGGCAAAGATCGAAGAACATAGAAAATCTCGGTTAGCAGAAGCGGAGCTATTTGATGAAAGTTATAAAAAAAATCCCAATGACAAGCTGATTCTTCGGCGAGCTAAAAAGCTCTCAGCGGACCGCGAATTTGTTGACACGTTGCCATGTATCACGAACTATTCTCTGAAGGATCTGATACCTCCGAAAGAGGTGATTAATGTAAAAGACTCTAAAGATCTGGCTATTACTCAGAAGATATTGTCTTTTATGCAGCAGGTGTTTGATTTGCAGCTTCAGGAAATGCGCGTGACAGAAATGGTTGAGTATTCGATGGTGACGCTTGTTTTTTTGTTTGAAGTGACTAAGCATTCGGCATTTTATTATGGATTGGCAAAATCCTGGTTTATTGAAGTGAAGAATTTTTGGGATAGCATTCCAGAGTCGAAAATGTTGACTTGCGGAAAGCATGTGATAAAAATGAAAGAGATCGAAGATAAGATCATCGATCTGGAAAAATACTGGGGAGTTAATGTGCATTTTGCTACAGAGATGAGAAAAAAGACTACGTGGGCGCTGGACTTGTGGTTTAAGCTAAAGTCTGCGGATTATATGGCCTTGGACATGAAGATTGCGCCAATGCTTGCGAAGGGAAAGAAGTCTTTTGAAATACCCGAGCAAATTCTGGTTAGGGTGTTGGAGAAATATCTGGAAGAAAAGAAGACAGAAGAAGCCCGGAATGGAAACCAATAGCAGTTTGGCGTTTTCGGCTGAGCTTTTCCTCATACTTAATAGAATGATTTTTTAAAAATAATAATATCGAACAGCGAATTTAATCTAAAAAACAACTGCAAGTGAGCCGGACTTATTTTCCGGTTTGCATACAGTTGTTTTTTTATCGCAATTTTTTAAAAACTTGTAGGGAACTGAATGGTCGGAGTTGGCATCATATACTGGTTGTTCATCATGTGCCAGTAATAGTTCTGGTTTTGATGATAAAAGCGACCGAAAGTAAAATGTATGGGAACAACTATTTCATAGGCTACCTTTTTTCCGTCGACTTTGTAGGGATTGAATTTCAGCGGTTTTTTGCTTTCTTGCGTACCAAATTCTTTAAAGGCAGATTCCAGGAAAATTTTGAAATTAGGATGGATGCTTGAACTGTTAATTATTTCAACTTCTTGCAGATATTTCTTTGGACCGATTTTCATGCGGACCAAGGCGGTACACAGTCCGTTGTCCTGAACAATACCATTGAAGCAAGAAGCTTTTAAATGGGGGTTGGATTTTATGAATTTGTTGATATTTCTATAAATCTTTTTGTATGGAAACCAAAATGATTCGTCAACCGGAAAATAAACTTTCGTTCCTTTGTCGATGTAATAAGCCTGTATTAGCTTGGAGTTTTCGAAAGACCGAAAAATTGTTTTTCCGCTTTCTGGGTCCGAAAACTGATTGACAAAAGAAGAAGTTTGATCTGGTTTTTCATTTTTTGGGAAATGATATTTTAACTGTTTGATTTTGCTGTTGAACCGGTTAGAAGTCTCCTCGATCATGTATCTTTCGCGCAGAGTTTCGTCTTGAGCATATATAGCTCCCTCTTTAAATTCATTTTTGGCGTACGTGTAAGATTTTCTGATTGTACCGTCTTTTCGGTAAAATGCTAGCTCCCCTTCTTTCTTAAAATCATATAGAGAGCTAAAGGAACCTTTTATGATTTTCAGATCGCCGTCATAAAATTCTACCTGCCAAATAGAATCCTTCAGATCAATGATCTTTCCGTGGTAAACAGCATCTTTTGTTTTTTGGGTAGTGAGCCAATAACGTGTGTAAAGAATAGGCTTTTTCTGCTCATATTTTTCAAAGAATTTTGCTGTTTGAATCAAGTGGTTAATGTCTTGGGGTTTTAGCTTGTTATTGTCCAGTTTTTCTTTGACATAAGGCAGGTGGTCAAAGTAGCGGTGCGCCATTTCCCTAAATTTTGCTTTGTTCTTTGAAAAGCTGACCCAGTGTTCCCAGCCTTTAGGTTTCACCATGTAAGTTTCCAGTTGCAACCCGTCATTTTTCTCAAAAAAATGTCTGGCAAAGACATTTCCTTTGACAGTAGCTAAGTATTGAACAAATTCAGGGTTTATCCGAAGAGTTGAAGTGATCTTCCTTTCTACTGTAAAGCGCTTAACGACAAAAAAAGAATCCACGCCAATGGTAAAGGCTTTTAGTTCCTTAGGCGAAAGATGCTTAATGGTTCCATTGTCATTCTCTTTGTATCTGACACGGGTTGAGTTGGTGAAAAAGTGAAATTTGCTGTTATACCGAAGTTTGCCTGATTTTTTCTTGCCTTGTTGGTCGTAGATAACGCCGTTTTCGAAGTTTTCTTTGATGTTGCGGTCAATAGCGACTTCGTTTTCGGGCTGATAGCTTAATGGGTCATAGTATCCTTCCAATGGCATTCTGTTGATGTCGAATCCATAGCCGATTTTTTCTTGAGCATGCGCTTGTATTGCGAAAAACAGAAGGATGATAAGGTGGAATTTTTTCATTTTTTGCTAAAAATAGTGTTGCTTAACAACTTGTTGTGCTGCTAAAAATTTTTATACAAAAATATGAAAATAAATAATGTGTTGTGTGTGGGGAGGTAAATTATGAAACACAAGCCGGCAAGATTGCCGGCTTGTGCTTGATCAAGGGATTATCGGTTTTTTTCCACCCACTTTCTGGCGTTCACGAATGCCTCGATCCAAGGGGAAACCTCGTCATTTCGGTCAGTTTCGTAGTGAGCCCAGTTCCAAGGGAAGATAGCGCGCTCCAGGTGAGGCATCATGGCCAGGTGGCGTCCGCAGTCCGAGGCAATTGCCGCGGCGTTGAAGTCTGAGCCGTTCGGATTGCCCGGATAGGCCGCGTAGCTGTACTTGCCGACGATATTGTAGCTTTCTTCTGCTTGCGGGAAGCTGAATTTCCCTTCGCCGTGCGCGATCCAAAGTCCCATGCGCGTATCAGAAAGACTTCCGAACATTACCGTGTCGTTTTGCGGAATGTCCATCGTTAAGAATGCCGATTCGAATTTGTGCGAATCGTTGTGCAGCATTTTCGGATGCTCCGAATGTCCGGCGGTAATCAGTCTTAGCTCCTGCATCAGCTGGCATCCGTTGCAGACGCCCAGGCTCAGGGTGTCTTTTCTCGCATAGAAATTGTCCAGCGCCTGTTTTGCTTTTTCGTTGTAGAGGAAGGCGCCCGCCCAGCCTTTGGCAGAGCCCAGCACGTCTGAATTCGAGAATCCGCCGACGAATACAATCATCTGCACGTCTTCCAGATTTTCTCTTCCCGAAATCAGATCAGTCATGTGGACGTCTTTTACGTCAAAACCGGCCAGATAGAGAGCATAAGCCATTTCGCGGTCGCCGTTCACGCCTTTTTCGCGAATGATCGCCGCGCGTGCTCCCGACTTCTCCTTGCGGTTCGGATCGATACCGTATTGTTTGAGGCTTCCGTCGAAGTGCTTAGGAAACTGGAAGCGGAGCGGCTGCTTGGCGTAATTTTTAAAACGTTCTTTAGCAAGTTCTTCGCCGCTTTGCTGTCTGTCCAGCAGGTACGAAGGCTTGTACCAGGCATCGCGAAGGCTTGCGATTTCGAAGTCGTAAACGTCCTCTCCCTGGCGCAGGCGGATGTATGGATCGGCGTAAGGAATTCCGATCATGTGCGCTTTCAGTCCTTCTTTTTCGAAGAACGCTTTTGCTTTTTCTTCGTCGCTTACCTGAATCACCACACCGGTGTTTTCCGCGAAAAGGATTTTGATAAGATCTTTTTCTTCCAAAGCAGACAAGTCAATGTCAAGACCGAGGGATTCCTGAGCGAAAGTCATCTCCGCCAGTGTTGTGATCAACCCGCCTGCCGAGATGTCGTGTCCGGCTAGGATTTCGCCTTCTTCGATCAGCTGTTGAATGGCATTGAAGGCTTTTTTGAAGTAATTTGCATCCTTAATGCTTGGAGCTTCCTTGCCGATCTTATTGTGAATCTGCGCAAAACTGCTTCCTCCCAGCTTTAAATTATCGCTCGAGAAGTCGATGTAGAACAGTGCAGCGTTTTCAGCTTTTTGGATGACAGGGGAAACGATTTTCTTAACGTCCGAAACCTCTCCTGCCGAGGTGATGATCACCGTTCCCGGCGCGTAAACCACATCGTCTTTGTATTTCTGTGTCATCGAAAGCGAATCCTTTCCTGTCGGGATGTTGATTCCCAGCGCTTTTGCAAAGTCGCTTACACTTTCCACTGCGGCGTACAGGCGCGCGTCTTCACCTTCGTTTTTGCATGGCCACATCCAGTTGGCGCTCAGCGACACGCTTTTCAGCCGGTCGGTCAAGGGCGCCCAAACGATGTTGGTCAGCGATTCTGCCACGGCATTGCGCGATCCCGCCGCGGGATCGATCATCGCCGCCACCGGCGCGTGCCCGATAGCCGTTGCGATACCGCCTTTTCCTCTGTAATCAATTGCCATAGCCGCAACGTCATTCAGCGGCAATTGGATGGTCCCCGCTGTCTGCTGCTTCGCTACGCGTCCGGTAACCGAACGGTCAACTTTATTTGTCAGCCAGTCCTTGCAGGCCACTGCTTCCAGCTGAAGCACGGCTGTCAGGTATTCCGCAAGCTGAGTTTTATCGTAAGTGATGTCTGCGAATTCTGCTTGTTTTGTTTCATCCTTCAGGATGGTTTTCGGAGAATTGCCGAACATGTCGGACAGTTGCCAGTCGATCGGGTTCTGTTTTGATTTTTTGTCTTCAAACTTGAAGTGCATGTCTCCGGTCGTTTCGCCAACGGTATACATAGGTGCCCGTTCGCGCTTGGCGATTGTTTCCAGCGTTTGAATGTCTTTGTCTTTCATCACCAAACCCATTCGCTCCTGCGATTCGTTTCCGACAATTTCTTTTGCTGAAAGTGTTGGATCGCCAACCGGCAGCTTGTTCAGGTCGATTGTTCCGCCTGTGTCTTCCACCAATTCCGAAAGGCAGTTCAAGTGGCCGCCGGCTCCGTGGTCGTGGATCATCACTACCGGGTTCATGTCTGTTTCGGCCATAGCACGTACGGCGTTGCAAACGCGCTTCTGCATTTCCGGATTCGACCGCTGCACGGCGTTCAGCTCGATAGCATTGTCGAACTCGCCGGTGGCTACGGAAGAAACCGCTCCGCCGCCCATGCCGATGCGGTAGTTGTCTCCGCCCAGCACGACGATTTTGTCGCCTTTTTCAGGTACGTCTTTTTTAGCGTCGACTTTCTTTCCGAATCCGATGCCGCCCGCTTGCATGATCACCTTGTCGTAGCCGTATTTCTTTCCGCCTTCTTGGTGTTCGAAAGTCAGCACGGAACCGCAGATAAGGGGCTGTCCGAATTTGTTTCCGAAGTCCGAAGCGCCGTTTGAGGCTTTGATCAGAATGTCCATTGGCGTTTGGTAAAGCCACGGCCTTGCAGGCGAGTTTTCTTCCCAAAGCCTGCCTGCTTCGGTACGCGAGTAGGAAGTCATGTATACGGCCGTTCCTGCCAGCGGAATGCTGGCCTTTCCGCCCGCCATGCGGTCGCGGATCTCTCCGCCGGTTCCGGTTGCTGCTCCGTTGAACGGCTCTACGGTGGTCGGGAAGTTGTGTGTTTCGGCTTTGAGGGAAAGGACGGTTTCTATTTCTTTCGTTTGAAAGTAGTCGGCTTTGTCTTGTGTGGCGGGAGCGAATTGTTCAGCTTGCGGGCCCTGAAGGAAAGCTACATTGTCTTTGTATGCAGAAACGACGCTGTTTGGGTTTTCTTCGGTCGTTTCTTTGATCATCTTGAAAAGCGAGCGTTTTTTTTCTTCACCGTCGATGATGAACGATCCGTTGAATATTTTGTGCCGGCAGTGCTCGGAATTGACTTGTGAGAAACCGAAAACCTCGCTGTCGGTTAGCTTTCGTCCAAGCCGTTCCGAGACGCTTTCCAGGTATTCGATTTCCTCATTGCTCAGTGCAAGCCCTTCCTGCTCGTTGTAAGAGCGGATGTTCTCGATTGGAATGACAGGGTCGGCAGATTTGTCAATGAAAAAAATGTCTTGATCCAGGTTTTTGTAAAGCCGCTGAAGCATAGGGTCATGGGGCGCTTCGGCGTTTGGCGCTTCGGTAAATTCCTCTATTCGAATGATCCCTTCAATTCCCATATTCTGGGTGATCTCCACGGCATTGGTGCTCCAGGGAGTAATCATTTCTTTTCTCGGCCCTATAAAAAAGCCTTTCAGGGACGGGCTCTCCAGATATTCGGCGTTGCCGAACAACCACTTCAATTTGTCAAGATCTTCTGAGCTCAATTGCTCAGCAACTTCTACTGCAAAAAGGTTTTTATACAACCCTCGATAAAATAACACCATTCGGTTCAGAATTTATTAATAGTCTACGAGATTGTTTTCGCGAACGAAATTAATTATTTATTACTTAATGAAGTGTTTTTTTTGATAAAATAAATTTACAAACCCTGTGTCTGTCTAATAATGAAATGTTTATGTGATGAAAAGTGAATTATGCAATATGAGTGAGCTGAGTAAGCTCATGTGAAATGAAAATGCAGTATAGCACAGAAATTGCACTTTATAGGGGAGGATTTTACATGAGGAGCTTTTTTCATTTTTTGAATGAACCAATCAACCACGATCGATAGAAAAGTCAATCATCCAGTCAGCAAGGATTTCAACCAATTGATGAGAGAATGCATTGAGTGGGTGCAGAAGCTTTCGGGAAAAATCTGGACTGACTACAACGAGCACGATCCGGGATATACCATTCTTGAGCAGCTGGCCTACGGACTTACTGAAGTTGGCTATCGAATGAATTTTGACATGGAGTCCCTTTTGTTTCTGCAGGGCGGCCATGAAGAGGTAAATAAGAAAAACGCGCTGCTGGACAGTACGGAAGCTTTGGCACCGGGCATTGTTACTACAGAGGATATCAGGAGGGATTTGATCAGAAGCTTTGACATAGTGGACAATGCTTGGGTGGAGCGTTATGACTCCGCGTCTATTGAGGGACTGTATGCAGTGTATGTGCAACTGGACAGAGGAGTTTTTCCGGAGGATTTTCCGGTTTATCAAAAACGCATTGAGGCATATCTTAAGCGGATTCGGAGCATTTGTGAAGATTATCATCAGGTGCGCATACTTCATCCGTTTCCGGTTTCTTTGAAGCTTCACCTTTATCTTGAGCGCTCGGTTCAGACAGAACATCAGGTTGCAAGCATTTTCGATGCGGTTTCGGAATATCTGGCTCCCACAGCAACATTTCAGAAGGAGCTTCAGACAGAGACTGATATGGATTCTGAAAAGCATGAGCGGTTCAGGACCGTCAATCTTCTGAAAGTTGATGAGCTGGTTTCTCAGTTTGACGCAGTTGTGAATATGGAGGGCCCTGAATTTTTCATCAGCAGTTTTCAGCACATTACTGAGGATTTTTTGAGAATACCGGAAGACTATTATCCGGTGCTCAATCTTGCGGACAGTCTGAACCGGCTTCGCGTAACGATCGACGGCAACAGTTTTTCGGTTGAGCCGAGTGTTGTCCGGCAGTCACTGGAGGCATTGCGAGTCAAGAGAAAGGAGCCTCGGAAAAGGTGGACGAGGAATATTCCTGTGCAGCCCCGGTTTTCCGTACAGGAGCTGAAAAAATATTACTCTGTGCAGAGAACATTCCCCGAGGTGTACGGCGTGGGGCTAGAGGGACTGTCGGAAAAGGCGCCAGCCAAGCGGAAGGGTCAGGCCAAACAGCTGAAGGCCTATTTGTATTTTTTTGAACAGATAATGGCTGACGCACTGGCACAGAATGCGAATCTTCACCGTTTTTTTTCTATCGATCCTGATGACGACGCATCGTATCAGACCCAGCTTCCCGCGGATATCCCTATGCTGGATGAGGTGCTGGATCTTCCGTTTTCGGAGATGGAAAAAAAACTCAGGGAAATTGCCAACCCCGATGAGGTAAAGTATGATCGGCGCAATCGCGTGTTGAACCATATGCTGGCCCGGTTTGGAGAAGACGGGATTTTTTTAGACCAGATTCACTCGGATTTGCATCCAAAACAGGTGATTGGAATCAAGCAGCGTTTGCTGAGCCAGCTTAACGAACTTAGCCGTTTTCGCAATCGCGCGGCAGATGTTGAAGGTGTTTCTATGCTGAAGAACCGTGTGGGAATTTTACTTGATTTTGATTTGAATGAGCGGAAAGTTACGGATTTTTTGAGCGAGGAAGCGCTGGCGAAGTATTTGTCGATGTCGAACCGTTTCAACCGTTTATTGCCTTCCGCTTCGCAAGCTAACCAGCCGACGTTTTCGTTTAAGCTTCTCTCAAAAAGCAAGAATTTTGTTCAGAAGCTTTTTAAATACGCTGCGGACGACCATTCGTATCAGATTGTTGAGGGCAAAGGAAAACGTTTGGCAAAGAGAGACGTTTCGCACGAGCACTTGCACAAGAGCATAATCCTTAGAAAGGATCGGTCGATAGAGGAATACGATGTGCTTTTGCATTTGGAAGATGAAGTATTGAAGCTTCAATCGGTAGATAATATGGAGAAGGCTCAGGCCTTGATTCGCCGCCTGGTAGATCGCTTTGAGATATACAATCGTTACTGCGAGGACTTTTTTGTGGTTGAGCATATTCTGCTTCGGCCTGGTTTCGGCGAGTTGTTCAAGTATCAGCTTTTTGACGAGAACGGCAAGATGATGATTGAATCGATCGATTTTTCGGATAAGAAAGGACAAAAAGAACTGGTTTTTGAACTGCTGGAGTTCGGGGAGCAACGAGAGGCTTATTATGTATTGGAGGATGACGGAATGTTTGAGGTGCTGTTGCTGCGTCCGGATAATCAGAAGCCAATCGGCAGGCTGGTTATTACTTTTCCTTCTGAGGAGGAAGCGTGGGCCCAAGCGGTCAAGGCCCAGGAGTATATCCGTCGGATTTCAGTGTCGGAGATTAGGGCAATGGCTCAGGTGGAATTCAGCTCTTTTCACAGCGAGTGGGCAACGGTGCCTTCGGATTTTTTCGAACATACACTGAGCATTGTTCATCCCAACTGGACGAAGCGTTTTCAGAACACAGAGTTTTTGCAGCTTTTTGACAAGCTGACCGCTGAATCGATACCGTCGTACCTGAAAGTTAACCGGCATGCGCTTTCCTTCAACGAATTTAAACACTTTGAGAAGCGCCATGAAAAGTGGAGAAAGGGGATGCAGGAAGAAAACTCGGTAAGAGAACGGGATGCCAACTCCTTGAAACTTGTGCACTTACTCACTCAGTATGCAACAAAATGAAACATTATGTTCGCACTCTGAATTTGAGGATTTTTTATAAAGGGGATAAAAGCAAGCGGGAAATCCTGCAGAAAAATTTTGTTAAGCCTCTTTTGGAAGACCGCTTGAAACGTGAGCTGGAGGCTCTGTTTGATGGATTTCCCGAGGAGGAAGATATCAGTATTTCGGAGATGAACATTTCCCTGGGCGGTTTGAAGGAAGAGAACTGGGAAGATGATTTGAAGGATAGGCTGGTGCAGGAGCTGAAGGAAAAGATAGAAGAACATAGAAAGGCCTTTTCGGACAATGTATTCAGCTCTAAGAAACCGTGGGTTGCAAAGCCTGCGGCATTGCTGATTGAACACTATTTGGTTCGCGGCTGGGTGAGGAATCCGGAAACCCTCAAAAAGATACTGAGAGACCGTAAACAAATTCTGCCCTTTCTGGAGCACTGGACGTCTTACTCACCGGTGCAGCAACGGCGGCTCAGGCAGCTGCTGCAGCGAAGGGATTTTTTTATTCTCTGGGAAAGAAAAAAAATGCCGCTGGTCACTTCGAAGAAAGACAGGGAAGAGTTTTTTCGTTTTTTGGACAGAACGGTCAGTTCTTTTGATTTTTATTCCAGGAAAGCACTGCTAACCGATTTTTTCTTTTATCTGCATGATTTGCAAGCCAAGGATCCGAAAGTCAGAACGCTTTCCGAAGCTAGGGAAGAGTTTCGCTTTTATTTCCGGGAAAAAAACGAAATGGCTGTTCCGGCAGAAGATATAAAGCAGGGAAGTGACGGAGACTTGAAATCAGAGGCGGTGTTATATGATGAAGAACTGGTTGAACTGCGGGAATATTTACTTGAAGGAATTGGCAGTGCGAAGATTATTGAAAATAAAAAGTACTGGGCTAAAAGGATCGTCAAGATTGCGGAGGAGGCTGGCTTGGCGAACTCATTGGAGGAATGGCTTGGCAGTTCAGAGTCGGTTCTTAGGCTTAGGCGTTTGGTGAACGACGAGTTGTCTGCTGAGGAACTGGTAGAGGTGGTCACTGGTTTCGGCAGTGTGCCTCGGTCAATGAAACGGCTGGGGTCTTTGCTTGTCAGGTCTTCCAAATCAGAAGGCAAGGCAGCAGAGAATATTCAGCATTGTAAAACGATGCTTTGGGAAGTCCTGGACAGTGTACAGTTTGGGCAGCGGCGCAGGGTTCCGCAGCTTGTTAAAACTATTGAGGAATCTGCTGAAGTTTCAGAATTGCCAGAATGGAAAGAAGCCCTGGATGCGCTGGCTTTGGAAATTGAGAGGCAGCAAGGGCAAAAAGTGGAAATTGGCGCATCAACAGGGAAGGAATCAGAAACAAAAGAGCGCAAAGCAAGCTGGATGATGCTAAGTGGAATAATTGGCCGCGCGAGCCAATATTTGATTTCTGATATTCGGAGGGAGGCGCTTGGCCGGAAAATGCAGGTTTGGGAACGGCAGTTTGTCGACAAGGGAAAGACGGAGCGGGTTCGGAAAGAAATAGTTCGTTTTTTTGACTGGGTGTCGCAGGAAGAGTTGCAGGAAAGTCTTATTCCCGTCCAGTGTTCGCATTCCGAATTTTTCAAACTGCTTAAGGAGTTCAGAGAAGAAAAGAAAAAAAGGACAGAACGGGGAAACAGTACTTTCCATCGATTTGTAAAATCCGTGTTCGTTTCGCTTCCTTTGAATGAAAAGAAAGAGGTTGAGGGGAAATTGGAGACTTTGGACTGGTCTGGTGAAATTTCGGGTTTAGATTGGTTTTGTAAAGTTAGAGACAGTTTTTCTGATAAACAGTGGAAGCGCATTGAATCGGATGTGATAAGGCGTTTTCCTGAGCTGGCAGAAGTTGAGGCATTTTTGAAGGAAAAAAAGACTTTTCTGCAAGCCGCAGTGTGGAAAAGTTGGACTAAGGCGGCTGCTCGCGCATTTGTTTCAGGAGCCGGGGGGGAACTAGTTCGTTCGTGGTTTGCAGCTGAAGCTGATGAGCGGTCGTGGTCACACGGACAACGTCGATTGCTGCATAGTTTGGTGGAAGCGTGGCGGGATCAGGATGAGTCGCTGCAGGCGATAAAGCTTTTTGGGCTGCGAAAAACATTTGACAAACGAACGGTTCAGTGGCTGATTGAACGGTTTGAATATGCCGCGAAGGAGTCTGAGGATGTTGCGGGGAGGAAAGGAACGGAAAATTCGAGAATTTTTATCGAAAGACTTGAGTCATATTGGGCTGCGGCCGGTGATTCGGAAAGGGCATTTCTTCACGCCCATGCAAAACAGGCGTTGGAAGAAATTCACAAGCTGTCTGACAGTACGGGAAATGCGATGACCGCTGTTTGGGCTGAGAGGATGTTGGCGGAGAATGTCAATTCTGAAGATAGTTTATTTAACATAATGCTTGGCGGAGCTGACAATAATTTTCTTTCAATTTTTAAAAACAGAATAGAGAAAAAGATTGGTGGAATCGCTGTTAAATTAAATGACCAAAGAAAATCAATTAGGCAGGAGACCTTTTTTGGAGAGCTCCGCAGGCTAAAAAAAGAAGTCAGTCTGCAAAGCTGGAAGCAATTGATCAAGAAGAGCAAGGGGACTGCTATCAGTTTTTTGTCTTCAAGCGAGCAAAAAGATTTTAATAAGTGGGCAGAGCTTCAGGCAGAAAGTATAGAGAAAGCGGAAGAATGGATGAGCAGCAGGATAGCCGGCAAATGGAAGCCCGAGAAGTCAGCAAAGCTTCGAAGTTTATGGCTCAGGCGTCTTAAAAGCGCAGATCCGAGCTTGCGCGTTTTGCTGCCGGGACCACAGAAGGCTCATGCGTTGATGCGTGTGTTGAAAAACCTGGAAATTACAGAATTGTCTCAGATTCGAAGCGATTTGCATAAATCAGTACGCGGGGTGTTGGTCAATGTCATAGAAGCGGAGGAAAGGGATTTGGCGGAAGTGTGGATGAGGAATAGAAAGATCCTGTGGGAGAATAAGCCAGAGAAATTGCTTGAAGAGTTGCTGTGCGTTTTGCGGCAAGACCATGCGGAAATTGTGATCCGGCAGCTCGACCGGTCGGCGGAAAGCCTGAAAAAGCCCTTTGAACGCAGGGAACTAAACCGGGAAACTGAACAGGCGCGAGTATCTGTCTTATTTTTGAAAAGGCAGAAGGCAGGGCTTTCGGAAAGCCTGGATATTGAGTGGTGTGAAAGACTGGTGGCGGATTTGGAGCGTTCACTGTCAAAGATTAAGAAATTTTCCAGTCAGCAGTGGTGGAAAGGTGCTTTAGATCTGGGGGAATTTAAACCGCAGAATTTTTTTGTGTTGCATAACGGATGGGAAGAATCTGCTTTCGGAAGTCGGTGGCTTCGTCAGAGTTTGGCGGTTTTTCTAAGTTCTGAGTGGCCTGGGCTGTATCGAAATTACCGGAAATTTTTGAAGGGAAAAACCGAAGCTGTCCGTTTGCTGCGAGTTTATTCGGAAACGAAACAAAGCGATGCGGTTTCGTTTTTTAAACGTTTGCTGGATGATTTGATACGCGTTAAGCCGGACGAGCTGCCGGATGCTGAACGCTGGGTCGTCGAGAAAACTCTGCAGGCTTTTTTTGATGAAAAAGCGTACAGCAAACTGGAGCGAGACATTAGATCCGGAAAAGAAAAAGCGGTTTACAGAAACATAAGCGTGATCCGGAAGGTGAAAGGGAAAAGCGGCGCGCAGCCTCTTATTGCGTTTCCCAAGGCTGAGGTAGACAGCTTTGTGGCATATTTGAATCTCGGTGAATGGACGCTGAGCCAATTTAAATCGCCGCGCGAACTTTGGGATTTTTTTGTTGCCGCTGGGGCGGACACTGAGGTTGTAAATGCTCTTTTGAATCAGGGAGGTTATTTGTGGCCGCTTAGGCGACTGACGGAAGAGCTCCATTGTCGGCAATTGTCGGCAATCGTGGAAAAACAGGAAGGACCGAATGGTGAGTTGAACAGATTTCTAGATTTTCTAGATCAAAGGGGGAAAGAGGAAGAGCTTCGCACTGCGGCTTCGCTGTTTATACCTTATCTGGCGCTGGATTTATCGAATAAAACCATTTGGCAAGTTCTAGAAGAGTGGGTTGTGCTGCAGCCCGATCCGGAAACAGCAGGCTTGCTGGTAAGCAGTCACTTTGAAGAATTGGAAGCTGATGCTTTTTTTGCGGAAGAGAAAAGCGTGGGTCCGCAAGAGACAAGGCTTTCAGAAACTGAGAAGCAAGCTTTGTCTCGGGTTTCTGAGAAGTGGAAGCTGGGGCCGGAAACTTTGGAAGCGGAAGATCTTAGAAAGTTTTTTTTACATGCAAAACCATTGGATCGCTGGGCGTTTTGGAAACGATACAAGACGACTGAAGTTTTTGAACAGGTAATTAGTCTTCGGCCGGAGCTGAAGCCTCATGTTTTTTTTCAAATTGCACAGGAAAAGCTCTTAGCTGTCCAAACAGCTGAAAGCACTGAGGCTATACGAAGGATTTGGGTAGAATTGGCTTTGGATTTTCCACAGGGAAAATCGGTGAGTCAATTCTGGGAAAAATTTTCAGCTCGAGCAGCGAAGATTCTTCCGCACAGAGTGCATTGGGTGTTGCCGTTTTTAAAAGCAGACCGAAAAACAGTTGAAGAGTTGGCGGAGGGCACTGATCCGCAGCGGATAACTGATTTGCTTTTGGGTGCTGAGCCCGAAGACAGTCCGGTGCTGATGCTGCTTATTGAAGGGATGCTTCGGAGCAGAAAGCTGCTGGATTTTGTCGGACATCTGCAAGTCCATCCGGAGAGAAGAGAAATTGTAAGGCGCTGGACAGCGCAGATTCCTGTTTGGCTTACCGAGCAGCTAGTGAATGTGCTTGGGCTTCTTCCTGGTTGGGCAAACGAATTGCGGAACGCGGCTTTATCGGGCCAATTGACATTTCTGAAAGAGGAAGCTGTTGAGTTTCACGGAGCAATGGTTTCAAAGAGCTGGGCTGCTTTGGTGCTCCGCGAAACGGATTGGGAATCCAGATCGTGGGGTGCTGCTTACGCGGCAAGTCGAGAGTTGGTTTTAGTCAGCCGCTTTATTGAGTATTGGGAAGACCAGGGTGAAGCAGATTTTGAGGCGCTGGATGTCAGTGAGTGGAGGCAACGGATTTTTTGGAAAGAAACGAGCGGAACATCGTTAATAGATGAGATTGTCGAGTTTGACAAAATGAAGCTTTGTGATGTTGGGCTGCATTGGGAGTCTTTCAAACGGGATGTCTTATTCAAAGAAAAACTGCAGAATTGGATTCGCGAAAGAGCTTCGTTTTCAGCAGTATGGATTTGGGGACGGCTGCTGAAGGAAAAAGCATTATTGGAACTTGTGCAAGAGCAAGAAGGTGCTGCTCTTGCACCTTTCGATGAGCTTGCATCTTTTCGGAATTTGAACGAGCGCAAGCTGTTGTGGACTGCGATTATTTTTTCCCAATTAAAAGGTCTGAAGTCAGATGCTGAGTCAGTTTTTCATTTTTTAAAAAAAGAATCTGAGCAAAAGCAAAATGAGAACCTCCGGCTTTTTATGGATTACGCGTTTAAGGATGAGGTTTCTGAATTTCTTTTGGGAAAAAATGAGCAAGGGGATTTTTTGGAAAGTGATAGTGTTGCAAAGCTGGATGTTGCGAAGCTATGTGGCATAGGATTGCATTGGAATTTCCTGGAGCAAGATGTTTTGTTTAAAGAAAAGTGGAAAGGTTGGATTCGGGAAAGGGCATCGTTTCCAGAGGTGTGGGTTTGGGGCAAAATGATGAAAGAAAAGGCGCTTCAGGAATTGGTTGAAGATCTGGAAGCGGACCTTGTACTTTCTTTTGCGGAAACGGCGGCCTCACGAAGCCTGAGCGAACGAAAGCTCTTGTGGACAGCGGTTATTTTTCTCCGCTTGAAAGGTCTGCGTTCTGATGCGGGCACCGTGTTTCGTTTTTTACAAAAAGAGTCGGGCAGTCAGGATGCAGAAGACATGAGCCTTTTAGCAGAGCATGTTTCAAAAGATGAGTATTTAGAATTGCTCTTGGAAAAAAAACAGGAGAAGCTGTTTTTAGAGGATGTCGATTTTTTCCTTTTAAAGGAATTGCTGAAGAATAAGGAAGCGCTGAAACCGAAGGTCATTAAGTTGTTGAATCATAAAAGACAGATTTCTCTGGCCCGCTGGCTGCGCGAGAGCCATGATGGGGAAGAGAGCGTTTTCCCATTGCTGCTTGAGGTCATGCAGAGAAAAATTGGTGAGGAGGAATTTGAGAGGGCGAACAGATTTATTATTGAAGATTGTTTGTTGGCTGGAAGTTCTTTGGAAAATGCTTTTATAAAAGTCTTGAAGAAGTTTTTTTCCAGTTTGAAGCCCGCTTTTTGGGAATCGCTGAACTTGAAGGTTGAGAATGAAAGTCAGGCGGCTGATTTTTTTGAAAAACTGGAAGAGAAAAACAAGGAGATCTTAGTTGAGGTGCTTATTCAGTTGGTCAGGCAGGAAGGCGTTTCAGGACAGAGGATTTTGCATCGCTTTGATGAATTGAAGATTCTTTTTGAGAGTCCGCCGGTGTTTTGGCATTGGGTAAATAAAGAAGGAGCTGCCTTTCAAAAATTAACAGCTTACGCTCCGGATATGCTGGCATCCCTTTCGGTTCGTCAGCAGCTGGAGCTGGTTGTTTTTCCTGTTAAAAGGCTTTTTGAAAAAGAAACCGATTTTTCTGGCTGGCTGGAAACTAGTCAATCTGCGCGGTCGAATCTGCTGCTTTTTCTGGTGAAGAAATCGGCAGAGCATGCAGCAGAAAGCTTAGGTGTTGATTTTTCTGGGGAAGCTGCGGCTCACCGGGCAGATCTACTGGAAGAACAGACATTGGAGTGGCTTGGGCTGAATCGCACCGAGTTGCTTGAATGCAGGCCCGGCAGTCCGGATATCGTTAATAAGCTTGCCGGGAAGTCGGACGGTTTTTCTTCGGAGGCAGCGCTGATTTTTATCCGGGATTTTTTTGAGAACGATGAAGAGCATCAAAAATGGCTGCATGAGCGTTGGTCAGATTTGCCGGCAGAAAAGAGAAAGGCAGCCTTAAGTCTGTATTTTAACATTGAGCGGCGCTGGAAACCTTTTAAAAGTCAGAAAGCACACCGGCAGTGGGCTGTCACTCTTTTGGGCGAAGAGGCTGAGGAAAAGCTGGCGCTTCTGTATGTGTTTTTCTCTGAAAAAGAAAAGCGGGACGACAGCAATTTTCAAAAATTCAGCAACCGATTCCTTTTCCTAAATCCTTTTGAGGATTTGTTTTCGAGCATTGAGCGTTTGCTGGAACAGTCTGTTGAAAAGCCGAGAAGTCTTCAGGGTTTCTTTAGCGTGATAAAATCAAAGCAAAGTGGTGCGCAGCTTACTGTGCGCCAGCCGGTTTGGGGAAAACTGGAGCGACGGTTGAAGAGAGAGTCCGCTAAGTTGGAAAAACTGCTGAATGTGTTCAATAGGCAGCTGGAAGAGAAAAGTGAAAAGCAGAAATCAGATGAGCGCGTATTTTTTTACAAAAAACTGATAATGACAGAAGCTCCTGAGCAACAGGTTCATGAAATGACCGCAGCAGGTTTTCAAGAAACGAAGCATCATTTCATAATGCTGGATCAAGTGTTCCGCACAGTTTTTCTCAGAAAACTCAGTCTTATTCCACTGAAATCTTTGAGACTGACGGTAGCACTTTTTTCGGGTATTTCTTCAGAGCTTCTTCAGGAGATTGAAACCGTGTTTTGGGAGTCTGGAGATGCTCGGATATTAAAGCAAAAGTACCGATTCTGGATAGAACAGGTCTTTGAAAATAATGAGGAATGGAATTCTGTTGTTCTGGATACTCTAGCACGGGATTCATCCTCATGGGATGAGCTGGAGACTTTCGCTGTCAAGGCGGGAATTCCGATGCGGCACAGCTTGACTCCTGCCAGAACCGAGGCGGGTGAATTTTCGGCAAGCAGGATGAAAGAAGCGTTTCACGACTTTGTCCGTTTTGGCGCAGTGCGGGAGAAAAAGATCACGCTGAAGACTTTTCAGAAGGTTCACCGTTCGGATTCGGGACTCTTGCATCGCTGGCTGAAGGAAATACTGCCTCTGGAAGGAGGACGCTTTTTTTATCAATGGCTGGAGATACTGACAGAAAAAGAGCTGCAGGAGTTTACTGAACAAGCGTGCGGAATCAGAGGAATTGAGGAGTTGGAAGAAGCCCCGCTTCGGTCTTTTCTTAGCGACGTGTATGTGCTTGAGAAGGAAAGCATGGATTCGGTTAGTGTTTGGCAGTGGCTTTTTGTTCTGTCAGAATTTTCTGAAAAAGACTTTTTGAAAAAAATGAATGCAGAATTCAGTAAGAAAGAACGGATTTCTTTGTCGAAGCGTACTTTTCCGGTGTATAGCTTTCATTGGAAACGTTTGATTTTTTTTCATCTGGATCCTGGGCATCCGTTTTCAGAAAAATCGGCAGTGAGGAAAGCAAAAGTACTTTGGGATTGGACTGGCATCCAAGACAGGAACATTCTGTTTCAGAATTTCTTGGAGGAAATCGAAACTGGTTTTTCGGAGCTGACTGCCAAGCTGATAGGAGCATGGGTGGAAGTGTTTTCTCCAGGCAATGAGGCGCTGCTGACAAATATTTTTTCTTTTCTCCGGAAGATCTCAAAAAGAAGAGCTTGTGAATTTGTTAGCGGTGAGCTGGCCGGAATTCTATTATTTCCGGAGGATGAAAAGATTGAAAAGGCTGTGTATAAGATACGCGCAGCTTTGTCGGCAGAAAGCCCAGGGCTTGAGAAGGATTTTTTGAAAATGCTGCAAACGACGAGCGAGACGAAAAAGCGGGAAAGCCTGGAAATTCCTCTTTCGGAGGTAAGCAAACTATTTAGCTCGGTCGATTGGAAAACAGACAGACCGAACCAGATGAAAAGACTGCTTTTGCATAGTCCAGAAGAGCTGCGCCATATTATTTACGCGGCGGGTTTTGAAGCTAAACAGCTTGCGCAGGCTATTTCGGATAGTTCCCGGCCGGATTTTGACAGACTGTATTCCCAGTGGCTTCCGGCAGAGTTGACGATGCTTATTGACCGGTATATGCAACTGGATTTTCTTTTTCCTGACAGCGATTTTGAGGAGCTGCGCCAAAGAAAGAGAATGATGGTTGTGAGTTTTCTTAAAGCTTACTGGGAGGAGAAGCTTTCTTATCCATTCTCTTTGGCCGCCTCTGAATTTATAAGCGAATTTTCAGCAGAGGAAGAACGTCCAATAGTTCTTTCCTATTTAAAAAAGGAAATCTCAAAGGAGGAGTGCGAGAAAAGTTTGCGCAAGTATTCGGACAGTGCCCTTGCCAACAGATTTTATGAGGTGATAAGTTCAACTGCATATCTTGGTCTGGATGTGCAGAAAGCTGTTGTGCAGGAAGTTTCTTCGTTTGTTATGTGGCTTGAAGGAAAACTTCCGCTGACGGAGAATCAGACTAAACGGCTGGAAGTATTTATTGGAAATCTGGGATTTGAACAAAGAAAAAAAGTGACATCATGGATGTTGGACCGTTTTGCAGCAGACTCTGTAAAGTCGTTTTATGAGAGAGTCTATGAAAAGGAATATTCATCTCATTATAAAAAGCGCGGTTTGGCTCGGGGCATTACTTTACTATTGAATTTAAAAAAAGATTTTCAGGAAAAAGCTTTTTTCGAGTGGTGGCTTGGCGAACATGATATGCCAGTACCGGCTGTTCGGAGAAAAATTTCCAAGCTCGGAGGTTTAGATCCGGTTTTTAGGGAAGTTGCTGTGTCTCAGGTGTCTTCATTGCGTTTTGTGGATACGCTGTATTACCTTATTCAGAAAAAGGAAATCCCTTTTTGGGAAGAAAAAACCATAGGTAGAGATCCATTTTCCTATTATGACCGTGGAGCGGCCCACGAACAGCAAGCGTTTTGGAGACGTGTGCGAATGGATGATGGCCGAGTGATTTTTCTTTTTCAAAACAGGCATGAATGGCGGGAATGGAGCGCGCGTGTTCTTCCAGGACAGGTAGGGTTGTTAAGGCTGTATTCGGAGTTGGTGCAGGAGGCCTTTCCGTTTTTCGAATCCTATTTTCATGAGCAGGCGGTTTTTAAAGCGGCCTTGCATGGAGACCAATTAAGCAGTGAACAGCTGCTGCAGCAACTGTCCTCTTTTTATTTTTCAGTAAAAAAAACGAATGCTTCTGAATTTGAGAATGCTGTGGTTAGTTTTCTAACTGTTTTACCTAAGGAAAAAACAAGGAAATACGCAGTGTTAAAGGATTTGGTTTCGCCTTCGACTTTTATAGGCAAAACAATGCAGCGGGGTACGGTGGGTGTTTTTCAAAAGTCAGATTTAGTGCAAGGATTATTCAGGACAGGAAGAATTCCTGCAGGTGCTTTGTCTCTTTTGGAATGCAGTTGGCCGTCTGAAAATAAGGCTTTGTGGAAACAGGAAGTGCGCCGGGGAATTAAGGCTTCTCGGTACGGAAAGATCCTTATGCGAAGATTTGACAAACTTCCAGAACAGATTAGGAATATGTTGTTTGTGAGTCTTTTCCGGTTTCCGTTTTCGGCTTTTCAAGCTGTTCGCAAGGCGTTTAGAAAATGCGTTCCGGAAAAAGACAGCGTTTTCTTTTCTTTTGATAAGTATACAGCCTGGGCTGATGAGTCTGAGCCTGTGGATTTCCGCGCTTATTTTGAAAAAGAATTGTATGACTTTTGCGAATTCATGAAAATTGACGGGAAAAGGGCTGTCGAGCGCTTAAGGCAAACGGCCTCTTCCGGCGAATTCTGGATTGAAAAAGCTCTTGAACTTTACGAAGAAAGGGAGTTGGAAACGAAAGATCAGCTTGAAGAGCCGCCTGGATATATACAAAAGCAATATAAGATAATTGAAGGGGAAAGCATGCGGATGAAATCGCCGCTTGATTGGATAGCGGTGGAAAATGCTGGACTGGTGCTCCTTTGGCCTTTTTTGGAAGGATTTTTTTTGGAAATGGAAATGCTGGACGAGGACGGACTGTTTGTTGACAGCGAAAGCGTTGTGCATGCGGTGTATTTGTTGCAGTACGTAGCAGCTGGTACGGAGGAGCAGGATGAGGAAGAGACTCCAGAGTTTGACTTGTCGCTGAATAAAGTTTTGTGCGGTTTGTCTGCCGAAACACCTGTTGAAAGAATCAGGGAGTTTGAGGAGGAAGAGATTGAAGCATGTGCCGGCTTGCTGGACAGTTTGCTGGAGAAATGGGAAGGATGGCTGGAAAGCGGTGCGACGGTTGAAGATTTTCGGGAGTCATTTCTTTTGAGAACAGCTTATTTGGATGAAGAAAAGGAAGAATATATTCTAAGGGTGGAAGAGCGCAGCGCAGATGTTTTGCTGGATTCGCTGCCTTGGAGTTTGAAGTATATTTTTCTTCCATGGATGAAGAAACAGATAAAAATTGTATGGAAATAAACCCGAATGTCAGATCAATGGAGGCGGAGCTTCGCTGGTTCAGCGCGGTGCTGGATGTGCGCATGAAGCTTTATTTTGGTGAAGGATGCGAATACAACGACGTGGAGGAAGTGCCGGCCCCAAACCTTGATCATGATCCCTCGATATATGCGCAGATAATCCGCAGTTTTCGGTTCAGCAGAGCCGAAAGACTGGTGGTTATTCTGGCGTTGGTCCCGCATATTATGCCTCAAATGCTCGATGTTTTTTTTACAAAAAACAAACTGTATGACCGCGGATATACAGAGTTTGGCGGAGCGCCTTCCACGTATTTTCAGGGTTTTCTACCGACTGCCGAAACGGCGGTTTTTCTGGTGGCGGGAAGCAATTTGGCAAAGCGCGTGCGCGTAATGAGCTTTTTTGACGACGGTCATTCGTATAAGAAGTACAATATTTTGAAGCTGGATCAGAATGGGCAGGAAAAGCCCGAAACGCCTTTAAGCGGCGTTTTGCGGGTAACAGATGAATACATGAGCTATTTTATTCAGGGCAAGCCTTTCCGCCCGAATTTTACCAGCAACTTTCCAGCACAGCGCATTTCCACACAGCTGGACTGGGAGGATTTGGTTTTTCAGGATCATGTATACAATGAAATACAGAATATCATTCTGTGGCTGGAAAACCGGCCTAAGATTATGGAGGAATGGGGCTTGTCAAAATTCATTAAGCCGGGCTATCGTGCCTTATTTTATGGACCTCCGGGTACTGGTAAGACATTGACAGCTTCGCTGATTGGCAAATACAGCAAGAGGGAAGTGTATAAAATTGATTTGTCCCAGGTTATTTCCAAGTACATCGGGGATACGGAGAAGAATCTGGCAAATATTTTTGATACGGCGGAGCACAAAGACTGGATTTTGTTTTTCGATGAAGCCGATGCCCTGTTCGGCAAACGCACTCAGTCTACAAGCAATTTCAATGAGCAGCATCTGAACCAGCAAATCGGGTATTTGTTGCAGCGAATCGAGGATTACGACGGAGTGGTGATTCTGGCGACAAATCTCAAGGACAATATTGATCAGGCTTTTCAGAGGCGTTTTCAGGCTATGATATATTTTGAAAAGCCGGGGGCCGAGCAGCGGTTCAAGCTTTGGATACATGCCTTTTCGAAGCTGAAGGTAGAAGACGGCGTTGATTTTCAGGAGATTTCGAGTTCCTATGATTTGGCTGGCGGGTCGATAATCAACGTGCTGAGATATTGTGCGCTGCTGGCAACCAAGTCGAAGGGAAATACCGTTACCCTGAAAACAATATTGGATGGAATAAAAAAGGAATATATTAAAGACGGAATTACGGTGGCTTAATTCTTGTCTTTTTCTGTCAGGTACTTATGTTCCGACATTTATGCAAAACAAAAAATTCGGGATGCATGAATGCGGCTAGTGAGATTTACATTTAAAACCTCATAGAAATGTCTGTTAGAATAGACCAATTGAATATTGATGCATTTGTGGAGTCTGAGTCCCAGGATCAGGAGGTGGTGATTCGCGAGTCCATTGACAAGGAAGAGATAATTGCCGAATGTCTGGAGATTGTTCGCGAAATGATCCGGGATGACAGAAACCGATGATTTGTTTTGTCAATGATAATACGCATCAAGGATGACAGAGAAAACCAGTAAGTTGGAAAAGTTGATCATCGAAGCGTACGCAAATCCTGACTTTTCCAAAAAACCGACCGCTTCGTTTAGTCTGCAAATTAATCCGCAGCGCCTCAATCACAATTTTTTTAAAGCTCCGGCTCAGGTGGGCATACTTGCCAATGGCGCAGCGATAGCCGATTCCAAACCCAACGATTATAATCAGCAGCTCGATTTTTCTTTTTATCTGGACACGACGGGAGTTGTTCCCGTTCCCAACGGGCTTCCTTCGGACATCCCGTCGATGATTGATGCGCTGAGGAAAATATGTGTGGAAGTGGACGGAAAAACGCATACTCCACCGTATCTGAAGGTGCGCTGGGGTGAGCAGCTTGCTTTTACCTGCACGTTGGATAGCATGAACATCGAGTACTTGCTATGGACACCCAGCGGGGTTCCTATCCGTGCCAGAGTAGCTATGTCATTTAATCGCTTTATTGATCCTGCAACCAAATCGTCAATAGAAAACACCAGTTCGCCGGATTTAACGCACGTCTACACCTTTAAAGACGGGGACTCGCTGCCTAATCTTTGCAAGACAGTGTATGGTGACAAGAAATATTATATCCAAGTGGCTGAGGCGAATCAGCTGGTGAGTTTCAGGGACATTCCTGCCGGAACTCAATTGACATTCCCACCATTAAACTAACATCATGGCACTGGAGCTGGAAACCCAAAAATCGGATTTAGTAAGCATATCGATAGCCGTGGAGGGGCAGTCGCTGGATGAGTCTTTCCGGGTGAGTGCAATTGAAGTGGACAGGGAGCTTAACCGCCTGACTCAGGCCAAGGTAGTGTTGTTAGACGGCGACGTGGCCCGAAATACATTTGACAACAGTTCGCTGGCTAAATTTGTGCATGGCAAGAAAATTTCGATCAGCGTTGGCTTTCATGAAAACATCGAGAAAATTTTTGAGGGCGTAATAACCAGCCACCGGATCAAATCAAGCCGGTTTGGAAACAGAATAGGTTCCTACTTGATTCTGAAGTGTCATCATCCGACAGTCAGTTTGGTTAACGGTCGGAAAAACACATATTACAAGAAGAAAAAAGACAGTGAAGCTATATCAAAGATATTAGGTGACCATGGACTGGAAGCCGAGGTAAGCGCCACAGCATATTCGCATGAAAATTTAGTGCAGTTCGAAATATCGGACTGGGATTTTATTTTGAAGCGGGCGATGATGAATGGTTGTGTAGTCGCGGATGATGACGATAAAGTGTATGTTGTCGAACCGGATTTCAAAAGCCAGAAAATCACCTTTGACTATGGGAGCAATGTGATGGATTTTGATCTGGATCTGGATGCGCAGTTTCAGCTGTCGCAGAGTAAATTTACCGCTTGGGCCAGCGATAAACAGGAAGTAGTTGATGCACAGGGCGCTGCTCCGCGAATTAGCACTGTGGGTGCATTGGACTTTAAGAGAATGTATAATGTCGGAGATTCGAAAGGAGGGACTTTCAGCTCTTCTATGCCTTTGGAAAAAAGCGAGATGAAAGCATGGGGAGAGAGCTTAATGCTCTACTCTCGGTTGGGTGCAGTGGTGGGACGGCTGAAAGTAGGCGGTAATTCGCAGGTAAAGACGAATGCAACGGTAAAATTATCCGGCTTTGGAGACCGGTTTTCGGGCGATGTCTTTGTGGCCGGAGTAAGTCATCATGTGCAGAATGGCACCTGGCTGACGGAGCTCAAAGTCGGATTGCGTTTGCCTATGCTAGAGGGGCGGAGTGCTGTATTGGAGAATCCTTACAGTCCTATGCCTTATGCACTTGGGCTTCAGCTGGGGACGGTAAAGAAGCTTGATGGTGATCCGAAGGGCGAAAATCGGGTTTTGGTAGATGTTCCGGCAGTGGAAGCCGGAGGAGAAGGACTTTGGGCCCGTGTTTGCTCTTCCTATGCGTCAGATAAATCGGGTTTGCTTTGTTTTCCCAATAAAGGAGACGAGGTAGTCATTGCGTATCTGCATGGCGATCCGCGTTTTCCGATAATTGTCGGGTCAGTTTACGGAAAGAAGAAAAAAACTCCATTGGAAGTTAATGCCAAGAATACTAATCGGGCTTTTGTCACACCTGCAGGAATGAAGTTCACCTTTGATGATGATAAAAAAGTGGTGGTTTTGGAAACTCCCGGGGGAAACAGTTTTACATTAGACGACCAAAATGGAATTGTACTTAAGGATTCAAACGGTAATGAGTTGAAAATGAGTTCAAGCGGTATAACTCTAAGCAGCAATTCAGATATTTCTGTATCGGCACAGCAGAATGCAAATATATCGGGAGGGCTTAATGCAAGCTTGAAGGCAGAGTCTTCTGCTTCGGTGCAAGGGCTGTCTGCTGAACTGAAAGGGCAGATGGATGCAAAGGTAGAAGGCGGTGTAACGGCTGATTTGAAAGCGTCAGGACCTGTGTCTATCCAGGGAATCACAGTAGGAATTAACAGTTAACCATGGCAAAGTAATTGTAAAATTTTTGAATAGGCTTTTATGGTCGAAGTACTCATGTTAAGAAACTAAAGCACTTATGAGGGGCGTAGCGATCCTGAAGCCATTGGGAAATTGTTGAAAAATCAGTAAAACAAATAGATATGCCTTTAGCTGCACGTGTAACAGACACGCATGTATGTCAGAAAGTTAATAAGCCGATCCCAGTTCCTCACACAGGAGGAATCATTTCAGGACCAGGTGCAATTACAGTTACGATCGGTTTTTTGCCCGCTGCAGTAGTGGGCGATACAACCGTTTGCGTTGGACCGCCTGGCACTATATTGCAGGGGTCTTTGACTGTGATGATTGAGGGACGGCCAGCGGCGAGGCAGGGGGACCCCACAGGGCATGGGGGGAGTAATGGAAACATTGTAATGGGTTGCCCCAATGTAATGATCGGATAATTTCCGGAGTGCGGTTGCAGGATAAATAAATATATTGTTAATGGAGGATGAAAATACATTCTTAGGGCGTGGCTGGGCTTTTCCCCCTACTTTCACGAAGGAAGGGAAAAGTTTGTACATGGTCGAAGAAGAAAAGGATATTGAGCAAAGCCTTCACATACTGTTGTCTACTTTGCCAGGAGAGAGGCCAATGAATCCTGAGTACGGTTGCGACTTAAAAGCGCTTTCGTTTTCTGGGCTGAACAGTTTGACAATTAATACAATAAAGGATTTAATTCGCCGGTCAATATTGAAATTTGAGCCCAGGATTTCTTTGGAAGAAATATTGGTAGAAGCAGGGAGAATAAATGAAGGAGTCTTGCTGATCACACTGCATTATACTATCCGAAAAATCAATATTCGGACAAACATGGTATATCCATTTTATTTAAAGGAAGGCACCAACATACGTTCCGAAACAATCGTGAGGTGAAAAAAGCGCAGAGCGGCAGGATTTATAGGAATTAATAACCAAAGAGCTGGTTTCAGATAAATGCAGGCACAGACTCAACATAGGGATGGAGTTTCTCAGTATAGCCGTTTTCCTGATTCTCTGGGGGAGTCGTATGTGAGAGTGGAGGAGAGAAATCTGCAGGATTTTTTGCTGTACCTGAGGGAATTAGCTGGACATGTCAAGTTTTTTGATTCAGAAAATAAAGCCAGCGGAACCTGGAAATTTTTATTTGAATCAGATTCTCTGCTTTTTTTATCTGAGATTTTGGGAACCGATGCCCGAAGGCTGGATCAGATGTGGAGAAGTCATATAGCGTCTATCCACATCCAATCTCCGTATTCGTATAATCAAGCTCATGTACAGTCTCAGATTCGTTTGCTAAATTATTTGTTTCATCAAGTTAACGACTGGGAAAAGCGATCCAGAAGAATCAGTGACAGGCTAATGGAGGAAATTCATGCGGAACTGTATCATCTGATACACTCCCATTATTCTGTATTGCTTAACCAGTATTTGGGTGTTCTGGAGCAGTTGGTGAAAAATGAAATGTTGAGTGTTGATTACTTGCCTGAGTTGGAGCGTTTTGACAAAGTTTGGCATGTTAATCAGGCATATCAGCTGACAGGTGAAATTGACAAAGAGTCTTTTCGGCTTTCCAGCAAGAATTTAACCTCTCTGCTGAATAGACTCAAATTACTCTACGATGAGCTTTGGAAGCATCTTAGCTACATTTTGGAAAGAAGCCGGTTTTATTTTGATAAAACCATTCGGGAAAATTCAACTCACAGTCCTGATATTGCTCTGCTTATTGCTTTTCTATTGAATTGTGAGCATGTTAAGAGGGACCTGAATGCCTATACGAAAAGGCATTTGGAATATTATTTTAAAAATGTGCTACAGCAAGCAAAACGCGAGCCTGAGGGCGATTATGCTTTTGTAGAGTTTGAACTGGCAGATTTTGTTTCCGATTATTTTCTTCCAGAAAGCTCTCGCCTGGTTGCAGGGGCTACGGAAGAAGGTGAACCTATTGTTTATGAAACGGAGGAGTCAATTGAGATCAACAAAGTGAAGATTGAAGAGATCAAGAGGCTCTTTGTTAGCAAAAACATAAAGTTCAGCTACAGCACGAATGGTGCGTTCCAGGTGATTTCTCAGGTGTACAAATCGGAAAACGTTGCGAACGGCGGAATTGATGAAGAGGCAGAAAAGGAGCTGTTGGAGAAAGAGCCTTGGGCTTTGTTTGGATCAGATCAGGCGGGGCTGCTGCATTCTGATAGAACGATGGAAGAGGCTGAGATTGGTTTTGCGGTCTCTTCTCCTGTTTTTATGATGAGCGGCGGCAAGCGGCGGGCAGAGATTGTGTTCAAATTTGACCTTCACTCAATGTCCGGGCTTGTGGATGTGCTGGAAGATATTTCTCGGAAAGAAAAGGTGAGGGTTGAGCAGGCTTTTCACCATTTGTACCGTAACAGTTTAAAAATATTTTATAGCACCGAATCGGGCTGGAAAGAGGTCTGGAGGTATTTTCTGTTGCCTCCGAATGATTGGTTGAAAGGCGAGTTCACCTTAGTTGTGGATTTTCCGGCGTCTTATCCATCATTTGTGGTTTCTCCAGATGCCGAATTTGGTTTTTCTGATCCAGCCTTTAAAATATTACTGAACACGCAGGAGGCAATATACCCCTATTCATTTTTCAAGGGACTCGTATTGGAAGAAATTAGGCTCAAGGTGATGGTAAAAGGTCTGAACCGTTTTGAGGCATTTAATGAACTTGGCCGGGTTGATATGGGACAGCCATTTGCTCCTTTTGGAGCGTTGGTAAAAAAGGGGGCGCAGTTCTTTTTTGGAAATGCAGAACTTTTCTGTAAACCTTTGAGTGAGTTGTCTTTTAATTTTTCTTGGGCAGGTTTGCCTGAGAAGGGGTTTCGCCATTATTTTAAAGATTATGGGAAACCAGTAAGCAATGAGTTGTTTAAAGGCTCTTTGAGCGCTCTTTCTCATAGAACTTTTTTTCCTGGAGAGGATCCTCCGGAGTTTTCACTTTTTGAGTCCAAAGAAAATACAGATCAATTGAAGAATTGGATGAGCCTGAAAAGGGTGCCCCTGGATAAACTGAGAATTTCTGTTGAACCAGAGCTGAAGGAGCTGGAACTTTATCATTCAAATACCAGAACAGGATACTTTAAATTGGAATTGACAGGGCCGTCATGGGGGTTTGGCAATGATATTTACCCTGGTGTTTTTGCTAGAAAATCTTCGGAATTTGCCCAGAGCAATTTTAGTTTGTTCGGAAAGAAGAAAAAAAAGGAAGAAGGAGATAATATTGAGGATGTTTATCCATATAAGCCGTATGTGCCTAGTCTGAAGGAGATTAGAGCGGATTATGTGGCTGAGACAGTGATGAATTTTGATCAGATAAAAGGTCCGAAACTAAGCGAATCTTTTGGGCAAATTGCGCACATAATGCCCTTTGGGTATCAGAACATCTTCAAAAATGGGCAAGCAATAAAGCGTGAGCTTATGCCTGATTTCAAAAATGAAGGAAACTTGTTTATTGGTCTTTCCGGAGTAGAAAAAGAAAGCGTGGTATCTCTTTGTTTTTATGTCGGCGCCGGGAAAGATGTGGAGGCTAAAAAGCCTAAAGTCAGCTGGTATTTCTTGGACGAGGAAAGTTGGTTGCCGGTTCCTGCGAAAAACATTCTTTCTGACACGACAATGGGTTTGTCTAAATCAGGAATAGTCCGCCTACGGTTGCCTGCAGTGAAGGGGCGAAGCAGTACACAATTGCCGACTGGGTTGTACTGGCTTTCTGTACAGGCGTCGGGCAATATCGATAGTTTGCCGCCGGTTGTTAGAATAGGCACCCAGGCAGTTAAAGCAAGGTGGAAGGGTATCTCCGACGGCTCGGCAAAATGGGGAAGCAATATAAAGGCTGGTTCAATTGCCAGCTTTGAAGAAAAAATCCCTGAAATACAGGAAATACGTCAGCCGTCTTCTTCTTTTGGGGGAGTATTGTCGGAAGCCGACACTTCGTTTTATGCGAGGGTAAGCGAAAAGCTTAGGCACAAGCATCGGGCGGTAACTAGCTGGGATGTGGAAAGACTGATTTTGGAGCATTTTCCTTTTGTGGGGCAGGCGAAGTGTTTGGATGCTTTTGAAAGCAAAGATTTAGCGTCTAAAGGGACGTCATTGGTAGTGGTTATGCCAAAAAGGGAGCCGGGAGATGATGAACCAGAGCCCAAATTGAGCCGTTTCAATCTTGATAAAATTGAAAATTATTTAAAGGGCTTTTCTTCGGCGTTTGCCCGTTACAAGGTAGTTAATCCGTCGTATGAAAAGATTAAGGTGAGGGCTAAGCTGCAATTGGCGGATGGATTGAATCAAAACACCAATAACTATTACATTCGGCAAATTGGGGCCGAATTAAGGAAATGGATAGCACCCTGGCAATCCGATCCGGGCAAAAAGGTGCCGGTTGGTGGAAAGCTCGATGTGGAACACCTTTATCGTTTTTTAAAATCAAATCCTTATGTGAAGTTCCTGACGGCCTTTTCTGTGGTTCAGATTTTTCGACGTGAAGGAAAGTATATGAAGAAGGACACTGTTTTTATGGGTTCCAGAATGGATTTGGCTGCTTCTTCTCCTGTGTCGGTGTTGGTAAGTGTAAACGATCATGATTTGCAATTAATTGAAAAAGGGATACATGAGAGTCCTTCGCCCTCAGGGCTGGAAAACATGGATTTTGATACAGATTTTATTGTTGAAGGTGAATTGAGCGTCAAATCGACCAAAGACTCAGGGTCTTTGGATCAAGGCGAGGAATTGACCAGTATTGAGTTTCGTCTTTAGAGAATAGTCTATGGCTGTACTGAATCGAAAAACCTTAAAGAATTTCTTCAGGCACGGAAGCCGGCCTTCTGAAATTCATTTCTCTGATTTAATAGATTCATCCATCAACAAGATTGATGATGGTTTTGCAAAAGATGCTTCCAACGGTTTGCAGCTTTCTCCGCAAGGAACCTCTGTTCGGCTAATGAGTTTTTTTGGAAACCTTAGGGACAACAAGCCGGTGTGGGATTTGTCAATTAATCCTGAAAAAGGGGCTAACGGATTGAGTTTCAATGAGGTGTCGTCGGGCGTGTCTTCTCTTTTCTTGAGGGAAGGAGGAAATGTTGGCATTGGCACATACCAGCCATCAGCAAAGCTTGAAGTAGCGGGGATGTTGGCAATGGAAGGACGGAAAGGTTCGTTTGCATGCGGCCGCGTGCCTGCTGACGGAAGCTGGCATCCTGTTTTACAGAATCTGGAAGGCGTTGTAGCTTATGAGATTATGGCGTTTGTAGCTGGAAAAAAGGGCAGAGGAAAGTATGCTTTAGCGCATATTTTGGCATTAAGCACTTATGGGAATTCTAGAAATGTTGTGAAATGCACACAGGCTTATTATGGTTGGTTTATCAATAAAATTAGTGCTCGGTGGGTCGGTAAAGTGAAGGATTATAGCCTTGAATTGCGAACGCGCTCACATTACGGGCTCAATGAGGAAGGGGATCCTTTTGAGATAGAATATCAAGTAACAAAGCTTTGGGAGGAGTCGGGATTATGAGCTTTAAAAGCGCAGTTGCAAGAGAAGTCCTGTGGTTTATGGCAGCCCTTTTTATAGCCGTACCGATTGGATTTTTTTTCGTTTGGTTGATGGATATGACAACTGTTAGTCCTGTTCCTTCCGAGCCGGAGCAGGTTTTTATGACACAGCTCTATTTAATCGGATACGTAATGGGAATTGTAGCTGTTTATATTATGCGCATTATCAAGTTTGCAGTAGTTCAGTCAATAATATCTTCCAAGAAAATTTCTGAAAGCCCATGATACATAACGTGATTCCAGTGATTGCAAATGAATTGAACAACTATCTGGCATCTGAATTCGATTTTGACGAGGCGAAAGTTCTTGTTTCAAATATTGTTAATCAGGATGGGGCAGTTGCTTTTGAGGGAACTAACAAATTGCTTTGTACTTTGGTGAACATTGAGGAGGAAAAATTGCAAGCCGGAGGGATGAATTACAAGCGGATAGGCTCAAAGATAGGCATGGTGAATCCGCCGGTAAGAATAAGTTTGAAATTGCTTTTTTCGGCTCATTTTACAGGGAAAAACTATGTGGAAGCACTGAAGATTATATCTTACGTTGTCCGTTTCTTTCAAAGAAAGTCAGTGTTTACCAGGAACAACACGCCTCGTTTGTCAGAGAACGTGGATCAGTTGACTTTTGAGCTGATGACACTGGAAATGAATGAGATCAGTCATTTGTGGGGCATGATGGGCGCAAAGTACATGCCTTCTGTATTGTACAAGGTTCAAATGCTGAGCTTCGATGACAGTTTGGTGAAGGAGGAAGTTCCGGAATTTACTACTATCGAGTTGGAAACAAGTATGAGATAATATGGGATTGGCAGATCGATATACAGAATGGTTGCGGATTTCAGTGTTTCATGAGTACTATGGGCGAGCTATCAATGACATGTTGCAGATTACGCCGGCTTTATGTACAAGGGAATTTTTCCGTTATTACGGAGTCCGCATGAAGAATGATGAAGCAGGAGTTCGTCTGCTTATCGGAACAAAGCAGCAGGTGTTGTTTGCTAACTTGTTGGAGAACAGAAAAGTAGATTTTTATTTTTTCCTTGAGGGAGCTGATTGGTTTTTGGATCTGATTTCGAATATTGAATTAAAAAAGCATAATGAATATTTTTATTTTGAGAGTCTGGAAAAAGGAAAAGAACTGGGAGATGAAATAGATTTTCATTTGTCAATACCTGGAAGAAAAAAAGGCAGTGCGCGGAAGAAAGGAAATTCAACTTTGGACATGCCTTTTGAACAGGAACTGAGAAAGAGAGACAAACAGGTGTGGGGGGTATTGAAACTTCGAATACCTTCTAAGTGGTTTGCCGCTTTTAAGAAAAGACAGACTTTGCTTCCCGTCAGCTATTGTTTGACTCTAGAAAGCCGTGAAATTGAATGGAGATATTCTATAGTTGACCGCAGGGGAAAGTATGATCAGATTCTTATATCGGAGACAAAAAAGCCGGATCCCAGCTTTTTTACTGGCCGGGAAAAGGAGCTGATAGGCGGGCAAAAAGCCTTGGAGTTCAAATCTTCGGCTTTGAAAAAGCTTTTTCAGAAAGAAAAGAGCCTGTTCCAGCTCGAATTGTACAAGATAAATGAGCACACCAAGAAAAAAATGGTGGTTTTATTGCCTCAGCCTGAGATAAAGCAGTTGAAGCAGGATACTAATTCAAAAGGAGAATTGTGCGTGTATGCAGACATGGTTGTGCATGTTTAGCTTGCAATGCCTTTTTCAGACCAGTGTGTATTTGTTTCATGGAATGAGGATTTTAAAATTGTATGAAATGTAAATGAGAATCTTACAATTTACAGAAGTGCGGAGGAAAGCTTTGAAAGTGGTATGGTTATAGTATTATCCTTTGCGAACCTGACAGGACCCAAATTAACCCCTTGTATGGGAAAACTATTTTAAACAATATGTAGATTATGGCGCAAGTATTATCAACACCAGGAGTGTACGTGGAAGAGAAGAGTGCCTTTGCCTCTTCAGCGGTTCCTGTTGCGACTGCGATCCCTGCTTTTATAGGGTTTACAGAAAAAGCAAAGCGAGGAAGCAAGTCTTTACTTAATGTACCGACGAGAATCACTTCGTTGGGAGAGTATCACAATTTCTTTGGTAAAGGAGCTCAGGCTAAGTTTAACATTGCTGAAAATGAGGAGTCAGGCTATACCTTGGAGATTGATAAGGCTACGGCCTTTAGTTTGTATAACAGTTTGAAGCTTTTCTTCAACAATGGAGGAAGTACTTGTTATATTGTATCCATTGGATCCTACAGTTCGGAAGTGGGTTTGGCGGCTTTTACAGGCGAGGAATCAGGAGGCGGTTTGCAGAGCCTTCTCAAAGAGCCGGAGCCAACGTTGTTGCTTTCGCCTGATGCGGTTTTGTTGTCTGAAGAAGACTTCAATTCTTTTCAGCAGCTTATGCTTATGCATTGTGGCAACGAGATGAAAAACCGTATGGCCATTTTGGATGTCTATAACGGAGATCAGACTAGGACGATGGACGATGAAGATATAATCACGAAATTTCGGGAAGCTATTGGAACGAACTTTTTGGATTATGGTACTGCTTATTATCCTTGGTTGAATACGACGATTACCAAGGCCAGCGAACTGGATTACCGTTCGATTGCGAACTTGGATGGATTGATAGCAATGCTAACCAAGGACGTGGATGCTCAGGTGTCTTCAGGGAAAATTGATGAAAGCAGGGGGAATGCAATTAAGGAGGAAATAGCCAAAGCTACGGCAGACAGTGAGAACATAAAGAATGTAGACAATACGTTGTTGGCAATATCACCGCTCTATAAGCAGATCATTGCAGATGTAAGAAAAGCAAGAAACGTGATGCCTCCTTCCGGAGCAATGGCCGGTGTGTTTTCGATGGTTGACAATTCAGTTGGCATTCAGAAAGCTCCCGCTAATGTAAGTTTAGGCTCCGTTGTGTCGCCTACGGTGAATATCACGAGCAGAATTCAAGAAGACCTGAACCTTCCTCTCAATGGAAAGGCTGTGAATGCGATTCGTTCCTTCCCGGGCAAAGGAGTTTTGGTGTGGGGAGCTCGAACACTGGATGGCAACAGTCAGGATTGGCGTTATGTGAATGTGAGGCGTACGCTTATATTTATTGAGCAGACGATCAAGTATGCAGCAGAACGATACGTTTTCGAGCCGAACATAGCGATGACTTGGGTGAAAGTGTCTTCGACTATCACTGGAGCGCTTTACAATGCCTGGCGTGACGGAGTTTTGGCCGGAAACACAGCGCAAGAGGCTTTTAAGGTGGATGTTGGTTTGGGATCGACTATGACCCAGCAGGATATTCTGGACGGTGTAATGCGCGTGTCAGTGAAAGTGGCGATATCCCGACCTGCAGAATTTATTGTGATTACCTTCCAGCAGCAAATGGCTGGCGGTGAAGGCGGAGGAGAAGACGAAGGAGGAGAAGGCGAGGAAGGAGGCGAATAACCCTTTAAGAGATGATTAACAGCTAGACTTTTTTACTAATGTGAAGGGATGTCTAGCTGTTGCAATGAAATGAATAATTGGAGAGATGGGACGAAAGAGGTTGGTTAAAAAAAGTATGTTTTAAAAATAAAAAGAAATGGCAGAAGAAGTCAAAATTCCGTTGACCGGTAATCAGTTTACCTTTTCGATTGATGGGTCAGATATTGAAATTACGAGTTTTAATTTGCCTGAACAGTCTCTGGAGAGCCAGACCTTTCAAGTTGGATCGAGTCCAATTCCTGTTACAGGAGGCAACAAATTGAATCCGGGAGGTGATGTTAGTGTGACTGTTGGTGTGTATCCCGATGAAGAGGATAAATTGGCATCGATTTTTGAGAAGGCTAAAACAGAAAATACAAAGCTTGAAGGGACTATTGTTCTTCTCAAATCTGACGGGAATCCAGCGATGACTTATACCTTGGTCGGCATGATACCGAAAAACAATCCAAGTGTAAATGGCGAGGCCGGAAGCGGAGGATTCCTTACAAAGTCATATTCATTCGCTGTAGATGATGTCATGGTTTCATAATCGTTTGTTTAATAGTTGAGATTGAAAATTACATTTTTATAAAGCTTCCCGTTTTTGGGAAGCTTCTTTTATATTGTTTCAAAGATGGCAGCAGCAGAAGATACTCCAATTGTTCCTTTTTTGTTTTTAGTAGAGATAGACGGCTTTTCTGGGTCGGATGATGTCGCTTTTCAGGAAGTGGAGGGTTTGAAGATGGGGATGAATGAGTCGTTGGAAATTTTTGAGGGAGGTTTGAATACGAATTCATACAAATTGCCTACTAGTGTCAGTTACCCTGACTTGGTATTGAGAAAGGGAGTTATGCCGGATGAGTCACCTGTTACGGATTGGTTTGTGAATACTTTATCTTCAGGGTTTTCAAAGCCAATTACACCGAAAGAGATGAAAATTCAGATATTGAGTCCTAAAGGAGGAGTGATGAGGGCTTGGAAGGTGATGAATGCTTATCCAAAAATGATTGAATTCAGTAAGCTGGATGCAGCAAGCGGTGGTTTTTTTGTTCAGACCTTGGTGATGGCATATGATAATTTTTTACCAATCAAACCGGAAAGAGAATTGTCATAAATTTCCTGTTTTTGAGATGAGCTCGATTACAGCAGCATTTCAGTTGTCATAAAGCTTTTTTTAATTAAGAGCGTGTTTGGAAGGGTGAATTGATTTTTATTGAAAAGATGGAAATCAGACTGCATTTTTGTAAGTGACCAAACTTTTCAAAATTATGCACACCCAATTTCAAGAGTTATCTGATTTCCAATGGCAATATATCTCAC
>JAKSBZ010000337.1 GCA_022360875.1 Cytophagales bacterium
CTGCCCGCAACCGATCTATAAAATGGGTCCGGCTCTTGTTTTCCTCATTGAAACAAGTATCCGCGCCTGTATGACAAACCGGACCTTCCGGCATTACCTTTATCAATAAAGTGTCCTGATCGCAGTCCAGCCGGATTTCCTTCACGTTCAGGAAATTGCCCGAAGTCTCGCCTTTGGTCCAAAGGCGTTGCTTGCTTCGGCTGAAAAACGTCACGCGCATTTCTTCCTGCGTTTTCAAAAAAGCCTCTTCATTCATATAACCCAGCATCAGTACTTTTGCCGTGGCAAAATCCTGTACAACCGCCGGAAGCAATTTGTCGGGAGCTTTGTCAAAATTTGGTTTCATGATGAAATTGATTATAGTCTTATCGTTATTCCTCTTTCACTCAAGTACTTTTTCAGTTCCGGTATGGGTATCTCTCCGAAATGAAATATGCTCGCCGCCAGCGCCGCATCGGCCTTCCCTTTCGTAAACACCGACTGAAAATGGTCTTTCGCGCCTGCGCCGCCCGAAGCAATAACCGGAATATTCACCGCATCGGAAACCAACGCGGTCAGCTCGTCGGCAAAACCCGCCTTCGTGCCATCGTGATTCATTGAGGTAAGCAAAATTTCGCCCGCTCCGCGCTCGGCGACTTCCTTTGCCCAGGCGATAGTCTCCCGTTCAGTTGGCTTTCGTCCGCCATGCGTGTGAACCACGTGCGCGCCCTCAGCAAAGCGCGTGTCTATTGCCACCACAAGGCACTGGCTCCCGAATTCCGAAGCTATTTCGCTGATCAGCTCCGGCCTGCGCACCGCCGATGAATTGACAGACACTTTATCAGCGCCGGCTTCCAGCATCCGTGAAACGTCCGCAACGGTTGATATTCCTCCGCCCACTGTAAACGGAATATTGATCGCCCGAGCAATGCGCTTTACAAGCTCAGCAAAAGTCTTGCGCTTTTCAACCGTAGCCGTAATATCCAAAAACACCAGTTCGTCAGCGCCTTGCCCGGCGTAAGCTCTTGCCAGCGCCACCGGATCGCCCGCATCACGCAGTTCAACAAAATTTACGCCTTTCACCGTTCTTCCGTCCTTGATGTCCAAACAGGGTATAATCCGTTTAGTCAGCATCCCGATTGATTTTTTCCAATTCTTCCAAACCAATCCGGTTTTCGTAAATCGCCTTGCCCACTATCGTCCCGCTTAACTTGAGCGCTTTCAATTTCTTCAAATCCTCCACGCTCGCCACGCCTCCGCTCGCTATCAGATTAATTTTCGGAAAAGCATTCAGAATTTTTCTGTACAGTTCCAAAGAAGGTCCCTGAAGCAAACCGTCCTTCGCTACGTCGGTGCAAATAACATCCGTCAGCCCCAAAGCATGGTACTTCCTGACAAAGTCGAACAGATTCAAGCCCGACTCTTCCTGCCAGCCGCTCACCGCTATATTCTCGCCAATCACGTCTGCACCGAGAATAATCTTTCCGGCACCAAACCGCTCAATCCATTCACGAAAAAGCCATGGATTCTTTACTGCAATGCTGCCTCCAGTCACCTGCCCCGCACCCGACTCAAACGCAATACGCAAGTCCTCATCCGACCGCAGACCACCGCCGAAATCGATTTTCAAATCGGTTTTCGAAGCTATGCCTTCCAATACCTTATAATTGACAATCCGCTTTGCTTTCGCCCCGTCCAAATCCACCAAATGGAGCCTTTTCAGCCCTCGGGCTTCGTAGCGCCTGGCAACGTCCAGCGGGCTGGCACTATATTCTTTTTTTCGGGAATAATCGCCCTGAGTCAAACGAACACATTTTCCGTCTATCAGGTCAATGGCAGGAATAATTTGCATGGTATTTATTTTTCAATTTAAAAAAAACTGAATACATAACCATAAGAGAATAATCTTTTAATGTTCCGATTTTTAAACCAGAAAATAAAGCTGCTTTTGAAAAACAAAGATTATTATAAAACCAAAATCCCCGAACATTAAAACACCTCCTCTACCCGGTACGCACTCAAAAATTTGATCTGTAAGTCCAAGCGGTTAAAAATTCAGAAAATTCTTAAGAAGAAGACTTCCGTCCTCGCCGCTTTTTTCTGGATGTGCTTGAATGGCATAAAAGTTTTCTTTCTGCAAAACGGCGCTGAATTCTGAAATATAATCGGTACGCGCAACCGTTTCTTTTCCGAGCTCAGCAAAATAGCTGTGCACATAATAAAAAAAAGGCTCAGCGGGAAGTCCGTCAAACAAGGGCGAATTCATCTGCGTCAAGTGGTTCCAGCCCATGTGCGGCACTTTATGCATCGGAGGAAACCTCTTCACATCCACATCGAAAATGCCCAAACAATCGGTGTTGCCTTCTTCGGTATGTTTGCAGAGCAGCTGCAACCCAAGACAAATACCCAGAAAGGGCTGCTTAAGGCTCTTAATCACTTCGTCGAGTCCGCGCGATTTTAGGTACTTCATCGCTGAACTCGCTTCTCCCTGTCCCGGAAAAATCACTTTGTCCGCTTTTCGCAGCACATCGGGATCGTCGGTCAGAACCGAATCAACGCCCAGTCGGTTCAGGGCGTTGATCACAGATGTTACATTTCCTGCATTGTATTTGACAACAGCGACGGTCATTTTCCTTTAATTTTTCTTACAAAATCGCCGATCGCCTCTTCCAAATTTTCCTCGTTATTCGCTAATACATTCACAAATGCGCTTCCGATAATTGCGCCATTTGCATGCTGACACGCTTCCTTGAAAGTCTCCCTGTTTGAAATACCGAAACCGATCAGACGCGGCGTTTGCAAATCCATCGCATTCACACGCTCGAAATACGCCACTTGCGCATCTTCGATTCCGGTTTTTGCCCCGGTTACGCTCGCCGAAGACACCATATACAGAAATCCGCTGGAATGCTCGTCAATCAAGCGGATGCGCTTCTCGCTGGTTTGCGGCGAAATCAGGAAGATATTGTGCAAGCTGTTCGCCTCGAAAGCCTCTTGGTATTCATCGACGTATTCCGCCAAAGGCAAATCGGGAACAATCAGCCCGTCCAATCCGATTTCCTTGCATTTTCCGCAAAATCGCTCTACCCCGTACTGAAACACCGGATTGAAGTACCCCATAAGCACAATCGGAATTTGCGTGTACTCGCGCACATCCTGCAGCTGTTCAAAGATTTTCTCCAGCGTGATTCCGTTGCTCAAAGCGACTTGGTTGCTCGCCTGAATCGTCGGACCGTCCGCCACCGGATCAGAATACGGAATTCCGATCTCGATCAAATCCGCACCGGCTTTGTCCAATGCCTGGATAATCGTTTTCGTATCGTCCAGCTTTGGATATCCCGCGGTAAAATACACATTCAGGATGTCCTTTTTTTTATTTTGAAATAAAGTATTTATTCTGTTTTGCATCGAATTATCTTTTTAAAAAATTGATTAAAACTTTTTTATAAGTTTTAACAAGCTGTATCTAGAACTTTCCAAAAGCTTCTACAATCTGAATGATAATACTTTTGGAAAATTTTTGACAACCTTAGCAAGCTGACAATTAATACTCACCCCATTTAATATAAGTCTCCAAGTCCTTGTCGCCGCGTCCTGACAAATTGAGCACGACAATATCATCCTTGCCGAATTTCATCTGATCCAACGCCGCCAGCGCGTGCGAAGACTCGACAGCCGGAATGATTCCTTCCAGCTTGCACAAACGAATGCCGGCTGTCATCGCCTGTTTGTCGGTTACGTAACGGAACTGCGCGCGATTCGAATCGAACAAATGCGCGTGCATCGGCCCCATGCCCGGATAATCGAGCCCAGCCGAAATTGAGTAAGGCTCCACCACCTGTCCGTCTTCGGTCTGCATCACAATCGTTTTGCTCGCATGCAACACGCCAATAGTGCCCACAGCCGTAGTCGCTGCTGTTTCACCCGAGTCAATGCCACGTCCCGCCGCTTCGACAGCCACCAAATTCACCTCTTCATCATCCAAGAAATGATAAAAAGCACCCGCCGCGTTGCTTCCGCCGCCTACGCAGGCAATCACATAATCAGGCGTTTCTTTCCCGGTTTGCTCCTTCAGCTGCTTGCGCATTTCCTCGGAAATCACAGACTGGAATTTCGCCACCATGTCCGGATAAGGATGCGGTCCAACCACCGAACCGATAATGTAATGCGTGTCTGTCGGGTCGTTGAGCCAGTGCCTCATCGCTTCGTTGCAGGCATCTTTAAGCGTTTTGCTTCCGCTTGTCGCCGCAATCACTTCCGCTCCCAGAATCTTCATTCGCTCCACGTTTGGTTTCTGACGCGCTATGTCGATTTCGCCCATGTATACTACACAGTCCATTCCCATCAGCGCACAAACCGTTGCCGTGGCTACGCCGTGCTGTCCTGCCCCCGTCTCGGCAATAATTTTCTTCTTGCCCAAACGCCTTGCAAGAAGAATCTGCCCGATAGTATTGTTGATCTTGTGCGCGCCCGTGTGGTTCAAATCCTCGCGCTTCAAGTAGATGTTTGTTCCGTAATGCTCCGACAGCCTCTTTGCCAAGTACAAAGGCGTAGGGCGTCCAACATAGTTGCGCAGCAATTCCTGAAACTCTGCCTGAAACTCTTCGTCGGCCATGATTTTCAGGTAATTTTCTCTCAACTCCTCTACATTCGGAAAAAGCATTTCAGGGATAAATGCTCCGCCGAATTTTCCGTAGTAACCTTTTTCGTTTATCTGATAATTTGACATAACTTATGCTTTCAGGGCTTTAAAAAATACATTCAGTTTTTCAACATCTTTTACCGCCGGCTCAGTTTCGAAACGGCTGTTCACGTCCACTGCATGGATGTTCAGATGCGACAATTTCTTAAGTTCCTGAGCTGAATTTTCATCCAAACCGCCACTCAGGAAAATCGGTTTGGCGTTGTTGTACTGTTTTAAAATACTCCAGTCGAAGCGCTCGCCGCTGCCGCCGTAGGCTTTTGTTTTCGTATCGAAAAGGAAATAGTCCACGGCATCCTCATACGCTTCAAGCTGCAAAAAGTCAAAGGACTCACCCACTCCAAAAGCTTTGATCACCTTTATTCCCGCGCGCTTAATCATTTGGCAGGTCTCGGGCGTTTCGTCTCCGTGAAGCTGCACCAAGTCAAAACCGAAAGTCATAGCAAAATCCATCACTTCAAAAGCCGACGCATTCACAAAAACGCCCACTTTCTGGATTGACTCCGGCAGATTCTTCAAACGCCCGCGATCAAAGTCCAGCCCGATGAAGCGCGGTGACTTCGGATAAATTATAAATCCCATGTAGTTCGGATTCAGCGCCGCTACGGCTTCCATGTTCTTCGCTTCGCGCATCCCGCAAACTTTCAATGCCAGTCCCATCAATTCCCTCCTTTTTCAATCTGTCTTATTTCTTCAACAAACTGCCGGCAAGCCTGTGCCGGATTTTTTTCTTTCATAAAATTCTCCCCGATCAAGAAAGCCTCATAACCCGCCTGCTTCAGTTCCACAACGGTTTTCGGTGCGTGAATCCCGCTTTCCGAAACCTTAACGAAATGGTCCGGAATCAATTCTCCCAATCGGTAAGAAGTTTCGACTGTCGTCGTAAAAGTCGTCAGGTCGCGGTTATTTACGCCTGCCAAGTCTACATCGTCGTTCAAGCTTTCTTCCAACTCCTGTTCGTTATGGACTTCCAAAAGCACCTGCAAGCCCAGCGACTGAGCAAACTGCGCCAAACTTCTCAGTTTTTTCGGATCCAAACAGGCCGCAATAAGCAATACCACGTCCGCGCCCATTGCCTTGGCTTCCAGAATCTGATATTCTTCAATAATAAAATCTTTACGAAGAATCGGCATTTCATTGCTTGCCCGGGCGATGCGCAGATTCTCGTCGCTGCCTCCGAAAAAACTGCGGTCCGTAAGCACCGAAAGCACCGATGCGCCAGCTTGATTATAGCCTTGCGTTACTTGCTCAACAGAGCTGTAATCATTGATAATTCCCTTCGATGGCGACTGGCGCTTGAATTCAGCAATCACGCCCGACCTCTCGGGCTGACGGATAAAATCCACCGCCGAGAAACAATCCGCAGCAAACAACGGCGACTGCTCCAGCTCTTTTACCGAAACCAAGGCCTTTGCCTGCTCAATCTCCTTCGCTTTGTGCGCAACAATTTTCTCCAAAACATTCATGATCCAACCGCTAACAGATTTTTAAATGAAGCATAAGCCCTGCCCGATTCCAACGACTCGCGAGCGCTTGCCACAGCCCTTTCAAGCGACTGGCTCGGATTCGAACAATAAATCGCCATTCCTGCATTGGCAATCACCACATCACTTTGCGCTTTCGTTCCTTCGCCTTTCAGAATATTCTCGAAAATCGCCGCGGCTTGTTTTACCGTATTTCCTCCGTGAATTTCGGACTGCTGATAAGATCCCAGCCCCAGCTCCTTCGAGCTCACAATTTTTTCCTCCTGACGCGTGATCATTTTAAAATCCGAAGTCAGAGAAATTTCGTCATAGCCGTCCAGCGCATGCAGAATCATGTAATCCTTGTCAGTTTGCTGATACAGGTAACCGTACAAGCGAGCCAGCTCCAAACTGAAAACGCCGACAAGCTGCTTTTTCGGAAAGGACGGATTGACCATCGGTCCGAGCATGTTGAAAAAAGTCTTCACGCCCAGCTCCTGGCGAATCGGCGCCACATTTTTCATAGCAGGGTGAAAAAGGGGCGCGTGCAAAAAGCAGATGTTTGCTTTCTCCAAACTTTCCTGCAGCTTGCTTTCCTCGTTAGTAAACCGGTAGCCGAAATACTCCATTACGTTCGAAGAACCGCAAACCGACGACACGCTTTTGTTGCCGTGCTTCGCAACCGGCTGTCCGGCTCCCGCCGTCACAAAAGAAGCAAGCGTGGAAATGTTGAATGTATCTTTACCGTCTCCTCCGGTTCCGCAGAGATCAATTACTTCTCTGCCACCCAGATCCACCGGAAGGCAAAGCTCCAGCATCGCTTCGCGAAAACCCGAAAGCTCCTCCACTGTGATACTTCGCATTTGGTAGATTGTCAGAAAAGCCGCGATTTGGCTGGTTTTGAACTCACCCCGAGCGATTTGCGTCAGCACTTCCCTGGCCGAAGCCTTCGAAAGCGTTTTATATTCAAACAGTTCGTTTAGTATCTTCTTCATTTCAAAAAATTAATTTTCCAACCAATTTTTAATCATCTGTTTTCCTTCGGGAGTCAGAATAGACTCAGGATGAAACTGCAGGCCGCGCACATCGAAATTTTTGTGGCGAAGCGCCATAACTTCTCCGTTTTCATCTTCTGCCGTTATCTCCAGCGCTTCACCCAACGCTTCAGGACGCACCGCCCAAGAGTGGTAGCGGCAAGCTGAAGTTTCTTTCGGAACATTCAAGAAAAGCTTGTCCTTTTCATCCAAAACATGAATCGGCGTTTCGATACCATGCAGTACTTTCGGCATATTGTAAAGCGTTGCTCCGAAAACCTCGGCTATCGCCTGATGCCCAAGACAAACGCCCAGAATGCTTTTCTCGGAAGCATACTTTTCAATCACCGCTTTGGTGATTCCCGCATCATCCGGAACGCCCGGCCCGGGCGAAAGCAGAATCTTATCGTATTGCGCGACTTCTTCAACCGAAATTTTGTCGTTGCGGATTACGTCCAGCGAAGTGCCGAAACCCAGTTCCTTGATCAGATGCACCAAATTGTAGGTAAACGAATCGTAATTGTCCAGTACTAATATCTTCATCTGCTTATCCCTTTATAGTTTCCGCCTCTTTTACCGCGCGCTGCAAAGCCGCCA
>JAKSBZ010000071.1 GCA_022360875.1 Cytophagales bacterium
CACGCTTCACTTTGCGGAAGTTGGAAGTGTGGATGACTAGCTTCTCACCGTTCGGGCATATGGCCTTCTTGAAGTGGTCTTTCTTCATCTTTCTGAATTTGTCCAGATCGATGAAGTTGGGAATTACGCGGATCTCTTTCTTAATGTCGAACTTGCTCAGAATCAACTTGTCGTTGACCAATACCGCCACATTCAGAAGCAGTATACCCAGCAAACCATAAAAGCCGATGTCCAGCAGATCGCTTTGCAAACCGTTGGACTCGCCCATCATTACACTGGCGATAGAAAGCAGCAAGCCGACCAAATAGCCCGTATGCGCCAAAGAAAACGAAAAATTATCCTTCTCAACCAATTCATGCTTTACGTTGATGCCCGGATGAAACAACTGGTAAGCGACCTTGCCTACCACTACCAGAACGAAACTGGCGCCGAAATAGGCCAGAACTTCCAGTATGCCTTGTAAAAATTCGCTGATCATGAGTGTCGTTTGTATTTTTTGTCTGTCGTAGATATGATTAAGGACTTCGTCCTGATAAAAACTACTTTTCAACGGCAAGCCAATCCGTCACAAAACGAATAAAGCCCCGCCTGAATACAACCGGCGCCTATTTGCCGAAACCTCCTCCGCGGGAACGGGAAGAAGAACCGCTGTATCTCGAAGAAGACCGCGAAGAACGACTTGTTCGGGTATTCACCCGGTTCTTGAAACCGTTCGAACGTCTTGCCCAAGTAGAGTTGCTTGCGCGACGCTGATTGTATCTGCTGTACGTTCCATAATAGCGTCGGCCGTTGACAACCGGACCGTAGTACGCACGTCCTCTGCCGTAGTAATTTCGGCGGTAGTCCGTGTAGTACGAACGGCGAATCGGGTTGGTCGCCAGATCGAACATAGTCGACATAAAGGCAAACTTTCCGTAAAACTCCCAGAAAGAACTGCCTCCTCGGTTAACCCAGTGTCCGTACTGCGGATTGCCCACGTAGTTGGAGTATCCCGCCGGAGCAATTTCGCGCCGCAGCTTCCCGTCAGTTTTCGAAACAATCGTCATACCCATGGCGTCGCGGTATTTCCCAAACTCCCTTTCCGACACTTCATACCATGGCGTTATGCTCTGCTCGGGTTTTCCGTTTACCGTCTTGATTATCTGATATTTTTGTTTGTAGGTATTAAAAAAAGTACCCTCCACATCCATATCATAAAGAATAATAGAATAGGTTGGCACATTGATCATTTCCTTGATCAGATTATCCAGAGGCGTTTTCTTTAATGACTGACCACCGCAAGACGATCCGAAAAACAGCATTACGAAACTGTAACAATAGATAATAATTCTTTTCATAAATTTTATAGAAACCTCAATTTCAATTTTTGAAAAAAGACTAAAAACACAAATGAGGAGGCAAAAGCCCGCTTCATTCATTGCTCCCTAAAAATACTCCCAAGCCAATGAACTCTGCAAGGATTATTTAAGATTTTCCTGGAATAATATTCGAGAACTCATAGCCTTTGGCAACACGCCCTGCGGACGCCTCAAATTCCCGCTCCCCGTACTGGCTTACTGAAAGTATTTTCTTTTCAGTCTCGTCATAATAATCATAATTAATCAGCTCTGCCCAGTCGTCGTCCGAAGCACCGATCGGCTTGCTGTAGCCTGCCGAATCCTCATCCAAATAGTACATTACCCCTTTGTAAACCAGCTTGTTCGGCGCAGTTTCCCGCTCAACGATATAATCGGGCAAGTCCTCCTGTATCTGCCTGATTTTCACCGACCGGCTGACCGAAAGGGCCAGCTCTTCATTGTCGTCCACCGAAAGATAAATGACTTCCTCACCGTTGAAAAGCTGAAATTCGTAAGTGAAATAGTGGTTCCCCCAGTCGTACTCAAACGCCTTCTGAACTTCCCAGGTCTGCATATCGTAGTCCAGCATGAAACCCACCCGCAAATCCGTCAGTTTCAGATTCGTCGGATCGTAAGCCGGTTCTTCTTTCTTTTTAAAAAAGTCAAATAAGCCCATTTTCTATCGTAAATTCTTGTTCATTACAAAGTATAAATATTGAAAGGCAATTGAAAGAAACCTTTTATTTAATAGTAAGCCGTTCAATAAAAGCTTTCAATTCATCTTCCTTCTGCGTCCCAATCAGAAACTTTTTGCCGTTTTTCAGTTCCACGGCCAGCCCCCTGCTTCCTCTGACGTTGTATGCGGTTCCGTATTTTGTCCATAACCGAATGCCCCATCCTCCGACAAAACCGTAGTCCAGGACTTCCATTTTCTTTACTTCTCCCAGCTTCACTTTTTTTCTTACGAAAGGAAAAAAGCGCAAACGGATCTCCCGATCGTTAATTATGGTTTCCAGGCGCATCAGCGCCAGAATTCCAACCGATGCAGCGATTATCAAAACAGAAATAATAAAACTTACGCTCCAAAACTGCGAACCTGCCCGAAGATAAGATACAAAAAGCACAACAAAGGCAGATCCTGCAATTACAATCATCAAAAGCCACAACCACCACTGCGTAAACCGCTGCGATTCACTAAACTCGGCAAGCTTTACTTTTTTCACATTTAAAAAATTTTTAAAGATTTGAAAAAAATGGCTATTCCCACAGCCAGCGCTTGCGGATAGCACGCATCACTATTAAAGTCAAGAGCAAAGCCATAAACACCACACCCGCCCAGTAAACGAGCTTCAACATAAAGCTGAACACTACCAGAAAGACCAGCAGCAAAACAGCAATTTTAATATAACGTAACATTGATTTCTGATTAGAATGGAAAAAGGCGGTTTCGGAACAATGCCCGAAACCACCGGTATCCTTTAAGCCCAAAGGTAACACTCAGAGCAAGGGGCTTAAAAAGACAGGAACTTACTTAACAACAGGTATAGATCAAAGATCTTCAAGATGATCCGTCCGCACAAACTAAATTGGGCTGGGCGGATCAAAATGGCTTTCAATGTGCTTCCGTGCCAGGTGGCAGGATATTGAAAGCCATCGTCCAAGCCTTATTCCGCAGGCTTGTTTTTATTCATTTTTGCTTTCAGGGCAGCCAGCGCGTCCGATGCTTCGCTCTGAACCGGCGTGTCCAGCGCACTGTCAATTTCCTCGTCCAGAGAACGGTTTTCGTTGGCAATCTCGCCATAAGACTCCGCCAGAGCTTCCTCTTCGGTAGCCTTCTCTTTCATGCGCTCAAGCATCGACACGGTGCTTGAAGAGTCAATCTGCGCCAGCTGTTTGTTGAGCTTTTTGGTCGCATTGCTCACTTTCACGCGCGCCCTCAGCGTCTTAAGCTCATTTTCCCATTTGCTGATATTTTGCTTCAGCTGCTTAACGTTTCCTTCCAGCTGCGCCACGGACTTCTCAAAATGCTGCTGCTCGCCTTTAGCACGCTTTGCGTGGTCTTCGCTTTCCTGCTTCTTTATCAGCGCCTGGCTCGCCAGTCGGTCGGCCTCATCCGAAGCTATTGCGCCCTGCTCGGCACGCTGCAGCAGCGACATGGCCTTGCGCTCGTAATCCTTCGCCTTTTCATTGTAGGTATTGAAGTCGTTGCGCGAGCGGATTGCCATGGCCTTCACTTCCGCCAGCGAGTGCAGGCTTTTGTCCAAATCCTGCTTCATATCGCGGATTCCCTGTTCGGTCAGTTTGATCGGATCTTCCAGCTTGTCAATAGCCGAATGGGCTTCCGACTGCCCAATCTTAAAAAGTCTCTTTAATATATTCATCGCTCTATTTGTTTAAAATTAACACTGATTTCTTTTCCCTCAATTCATTTGAAACCGGCCCGGACCTCGCCGGGACCCGGCTCAAATGGATAACACTGATCAATTAAACTAATAAACTAACTTTAATCTATTTTAACTACTGAACATTCCTTATTATACAGCCGTGCTGTGCGACTTTTTCGAAAACTTAATAATTTCCTCCGAATACTCGCTGAGCAAAAGCCCAAGCGAATTCAGCGTTGCCTCTATCTCGTTAAGATCGAGATTTTCGATTTGCAGGGTATCCCTGAAAACCACCCGGGTTCCCGTATCGTCCAGCACGAATGCGCCATGGATAATGTCTCTGTTTTTCTGCAGCAGTTTTTTATACACTTCCGGATCCTGGCCGTCAGTCTCGAAAATAAATTGCTCCATAATCAGAATCGGGTCGGCACACCCAATCACCATATTTTTTATCCCGTTGGACTCATGCTCCACCACAAAAATGCCGTCGTTTTCATTGTCGTAGCGGATCATATAATTCAATTCAATCAAATAATTTTTAACCTTTTGAAAGTGATTATCCATAGCACAAAAATGTTTTCCTTATTTAATTTAATTACTTGTTTAAAAGTAACAATAATTAAAAAAATTTCCTTTCATCAGCTTCAAATCTTTCCTCAGTGAAGCAACATATTGGTTTCAACGCCTAAATATGTCAAAAGTTGCAGAATTGCTCAAATTTTGAGCAGGTTTTTTGAAAAAAAATTTTCTTATCTTCGTAAAAGTGCTCAAGAAACTTACCCAGCATGTCGTATATCGGAAAGAACATCAAGAAAATCAGAACAGTAAAAAAACTCAGCCAAGCCAAATTCGCCGAACTGTTCAACCTTGCCCGCCCAAGCGTCGGCGCTTACGAAGAAGGCCGGTCCGAACCCAAAATCGACACGGTCATCCAAATCTCAGAGCACTTCCAGCTGTCCATTGACGCCCTGCTCACCAAAGAAATAACGGTCAATGAACTTTACCACTTCGATATTTTCAATACCGAAGAACAGACCGTTCAGCTGCATCCTGCTTCTTCGCAGCTTCAAACACCATATGTATCGCTGAAAGACCAGACCGCTTACTGCCAGCAGGGGCACGACAAGGCCTACCGGGACAAACTGCCCAGCCTGCAGTTTCCGAAAGGAAAAAGCACGCACCGCATTTTTGAAGTGCCGGAAACCTCATTGCTAAACATAGAAAAAGGCGATTTGCTGGCGGGGAAAACCGCAACCCTTGAAAAAATGAGATCCGGAGAGCTATACATAATCGTCGGGCAAAGCGTACAGTTTTAAAAAAAAAAAAAAAAGGAATCCCAGCTCTTCGTTTTCCGGGGAGACTACCGCATCGGAAAAGAAGAAATAAAAGAAGTGTGGAAAATCACCGGTCACTACTCAGCGCACATCCCCGCTCAGGGCCTTTCCCAAACCTTGCCTTCCTGGGATCAGCGGTTTGAAGAATTAGAAAAAAGAGTTTATCTTTTGGAAAAAGAAAAAAACTGAAACCATGGACGCAGAATCTTTCCGTGAATATTGTCTGAGCCTGCCTGAAGCCGCAGAAGATTTTCCTTTCGACGAAACCACCCTTGTCTTCAAAGTGCGCAGCAAATTGTTCTGCCTAATTGACATTGAAAGCTTCGAATTCACTAATCTCAAATGCGATCCCGAAAAGGCAATAGAACTTCGCGAGCAGTATGCCGGCGTTTCGCCTGGCTGGCACATGAACAAAAAGCACTGGAACAGCGTCAAACTCGACGGCTCCGTCTCCGACGCCCTGCTCAAAGAATGGATCCGCGACTCTTACAATCTGGTGGTTAAAAGCCTTCCCAAAAAGGCGAGAGAAGAACTAAACAGCAAGATTTCATAACCCGTTTTTAGCCGTATCTTCCCATGCCCAGAATATATCTGCTGGGCACTTCTCCGTTCATCGCCAGCTCATAATCGCGCTTACTGCACGGAATGCGCACTGAGCTCTCTTCACCTTTCTCATTGAAAACGGGGATTTCCATCCACCACTTTTCGCTGAGCTGGCTTTTATAAAAAGTGATCATCTCGTTTCCCCGCACACCGGACAGCGGCACCAAATACTTGATATAATCCCTCAGGCTGGATTCAAGCTCTTCTTTTCTGTTGTAGTAACCCTCTACAAAATACCAAAGCATGGTTGCCGAAACCTTCGCCGAACGGTGGAGCTCATCGTCTCTTGCCGCTTCAAAACCGACAAGTCCGAAAGAACTCATTTTCTCGCTGTGCCCGGCATACCAACAAAGCTGACAGGCCTCTTCGGCCGAAAGCCCAAAAGGCTGCGGATCGGCAGTTGCCGGAAAATCAAGACTTCGTATAGCTCCCAAATCAAAAAGCATGGCGTCGGCCTCCCGCACCACCGGCTCTATCTCCGGCAAACTTTGCCTCACTTTCCCCAGGCGGTGCGCCTCAAAGCCCTTGCTGTGCAATAGATCCAGCACTTTGTAATCCGTCAAATAAGTCTGATAAGCCAGGTGGCTGAAATGGAAAAACGGTTTCTCCGAGGCTTTCGTCTCCAGCATCATTCTAATAACAGGCTGTTCTGCTTGCAAGCGCGCACCGACACACAAAAAGCTCAGCCGGTCAACAAAATCACTGCAGCAGCTGAACTGTGCACAGCCTGCAACCGCATCGCCTCCCAGTATAACCGGAACCACTTGCCGCTGCATAAGAAACCGGTAAACCTGCCGCAGCTCGCGACAGCTTTTTTCCAAATCTTCCTGCCACAAAAAGTTTCCCATGTCTACAATCCGGCAAGATGCCCGGCCTTTCTTCAGCCGGTAAAACTCTGCCCGGATATGATCCGGCGAACTGTCAGCAAAATATTTCCGCAAACCTATAAGTGCGATATCAAATTCCTCCAAACTACACTCTTGGTCATGGAAAAAAGAAATGCCTGTATACATGTCGTTGGAAACATCGGCGCCTTGCCGAAGACTTGTGTAAACCGGAGAAAAAAAATGCTTAAGGTCCATACTCAATCAGTTAGCCGCTTCAAAACACAACTTTAATAAAAGATAAAGCCTTTAAAGAAAATATTTTAATTTACTAAATTAAGAAATATTTGAATATCTTTTTCATAAACAACCTCTTATGCCGGTTCCGAACAGAACAAGCCGCAGCAAGATTCTTTAAAAAAGCTGTTTTGGCCGCGCTTTTGACCGCATAAAAATCACACCCGCTTTCTATGGAAAAAGAAGCCCTTTTACAACTCCGGCTGCGCAAACTGTCTATTGACGACACATACCGGCTGGCCTTGCTGGCCAACAACAAAAAAATTGCCGACAATCTGAAAAACAACTTTCCGCATCCGTACGATGCAAATGACGCCGAGTTCTTCATTGGCAACTGCCTGGAAGAAGAAACACCGGTAACCTTTGCCATAGAGTGGAATTATGAACTGGTAGGGTGCATCGGCATCATACCGCAGGAGGACATTTACGAGCACTCAGCGGAAATCGGCTACTGGGTCGGCGAGCCTTACTGGAACATGGGCATCGCCTCCAAAGCGCTGCGCATCATGATGGAGTACGCCTTTTTCAAACTCAGATACACAAGGCTGTTTGCTCACGTTATCGAGTACAACACCGCTTCATGCCATGTATTAAAGAAATCGGGCTTTACGCTGGAAGGAATCGGAAAAAAAGCCGTATTGAAAAACAACCGGCTTTGGGACGAATACCGTTACGGCCTGCTGGCTCCGGCATCGTATATCTGATTTTTTTATAAAAAAAGGCCAGCCAAACGGCCAGCCCTTTCAGTTAATTTTTTTTATTCGTCTAAAGAACAACCTGGCCCTTACTTCTGCGCTTTCTCTTTGTTTTTTGCCAAATCAAGCACAATCGGCGTTGCAATGAAGATCGACGAGTAGGTACCAATCACGATACCGACAATCATGGCGAATGAGAATCCGCGCAGCACCTCGCCGCCAAACAGCAACAAGATCAATACTACGACAAATGTAGTGAACGAGGTAATCAGCGTACGGCTGATCGTGCTGTTAATCGCCTGATTGAACAGCTCGGCTGTTTCCATTTTCGGATGCAAACCGATTTCTTCACGAATACGGTCGAACACAACCACGGTATCGTTGATCGAGTAACCCACGATGGTCAGAATCGCTGCTACGAATACCTGATCCACTTCAAAATCGAAACCGAACAAGCGGGCAATTGCGAATGCGGAAATCACGAACATAACATCGTGGAACAAGGCCGCAATAGCACCCAAAGAGAACTGCCACTTACGGAAACGCACCAAGATATAGAAAAACAGTACCAGCAATGCCAGCAATCCTGCTTCCACTGAAGAGTTTTTAATATCATCGGCAATAGTTGCTCCCACTTTCGACGAGCTCACGATCGAGAACGAGTTCGGTGTATTCTTGTTGTCGTTCGGTTCGTATTTCTCGCCAGTCAGTTTTTCCAGACCGGTTACCAAAGCATTCTTCACCTTCGCGTCCGCTTTGTCAGACTCGTCTTCCACCAAATAGCTGGTAGTGACCTTCAGCACCTTGTCAGACCCGAAAGTTTTAACTTCTGTACCTTTGTTGCCGAAAGACGGCAACAAGCCCACTTTCAGATCCGAAGCTGGAACCGCTTCAGAGAAGCGAACCACGTACGAGCGACCGCCTTTGAAGTCCACACCGAAGTTCAGGCCATTGGCAATCGTCAAGGCCAAACCTACAGCAATAAACACTGCTGAGAATCCGTAAGCCACTTTGCGCTTGCTCATGAAATTCGCTTTCATGCTGGACAAAACCGACTTCGACCATCCCATTTCGAAAGACATTTTGCTTTCGTCGCCTTTCTTCGTCATCCATGTCATAATTACTCTCGTAATGAATACCGCAGTAAAGAATGAAGAAGCGATACCGATCATCAAAGTAATCGCGAAACCTTTAACAGGTCCCTGTCCCAAAACATAAAGAATAGCCGCCACCAAGAATGATGTTACGTTGGCGTCGAAAATCGAGCTGAAGGCTTTGTCGTAACCTTTGGAAATAGCGTGCATCAAGCTTGCCCCGATACGGCGCTCCTCGCGGATACGCTCAAAGATCAGTACGTTGGCATCAATGGACATACCAATGGTCAGCACGATACCGGCAATACCCGGCAAAGTCAGCGCTGCCTGAAGGTTAGCCAAAATTCCCAGAATAAAGAATATGTTGAATACCAAAGCAAGGTTGGCAACAAAACCGCCTCTGCTGTAATAAAGCACCATGAAGATCACTACAACGGCCAAACCGACAAAAATCGAGTTCAGTCCCTGCTGCTGCGCTTCTTTACCCAGCGTAGGTCCAATTACAGCTTCTTCCACAATACGCGTAGGAGCCGGAAGTGAACCGGACTTCAGAATGTTCGCCAAATCTTTTGCTTCGTCAATAGTAAAGTTTCCTGAAATCTGAGAAGATCCGTTAGGAATCTCGCCGTTAACCACTGGCGCTGTGTACACATAATTGTCAAGCACGATGGCAATCTGTTTGCCGATGCTGTTGCGGGTGATTTTCTTCCATTTCTTCGCACCCACGGCATTCATCTGCATGTTCACCACTACTTTGCCGTACTCATCCAAATCCTGACGCGCGTTGCTTACTACTTCTCCCGAAAGCAAAGCCTTGCTTCTTCGTCCTTCTTTGATTGCATAAAGCTGCACAATCTCAGCGCCGTCGTCCAGTTTGTCAGGTTTCACCTGCCAAAGGAATTTAATGCCGCGAGGCAACAAATGCTGAACTTCAGGACGTTTCAGGATGCGGTTGATTTTACCGGTGTCCTGAACCAGATAAACCAGACGAGACGGATTGCGTCCGACAAGCAGCTCGAACAAAGGCGAAATTTTCGGTGCCACCGCCGCTGAATCCGCAGCCTCAGCAGCCGCAGTATCCGACGCGCCTTCCGTCAGTGTACTCAAGCCTTCTTCCTCTTCTACCTCTTTACCTTCTTTTGTAACCAGTTCCTCTTTTTCTGCCAGTTCCTGCTCATCTACTAGTTTCTTGTTTACCGCATAAAGGGCCTCAACATACTGGTCCGGAGTTGCCACCTCATAGAATTCCAATTTCGCCACGCCCTGCAGCAGCTTGCGCACACGCTCTGGATTGTCAACACCCGGAAGCTCAATCTGAATACGTCCGGTGTTCTCCAGCTTCTGAATGTTCGGCTGTGAAGTTCCGAAACGGTCAATACGCGTTCTCAGAATCTCAAATGCTCTGTCCACTGCATCGCCAACTTCTCCGCGGATAACGCGCTTCACCTCAGTGTCGGTAGAACCGCTGCTGATTTTGCCCTGGTTCTGAGAAATCGCAAAAATAGTAGCCAGTTTCTTTTTCGGGGCAGTACGCTTGAAAGCTTGGAAGAAAAGCGTTGTGAACGGCTTCTGCGAAGACTTCTGCTCTTCAACTGCCTGCTGAATCGCAGCTTTAAAATCGGCGTCGTCGGTGTTGCCGGCCATCGCCTCGATAATCGCCACCGGAGAAACCTCCAATGTTACGTGCATCCCGCCCTGCAGGTCAAGACCAAGATTCAGCTCAGTCTCTTTTACTTCCTGCAAAGTGTACTTCGCACCAAAAAAGTTAAATACCGGCTCTCTCCATACCGAGTCCAGGTATTGTTGCTTGCTCCCCTTGTTTTCGATCGCATACTGCGCCGCTCTGTCGTTCACGGTTTTTGCCACCCATGTAAACGACAGGTAATACACACACAGGAGCGTAATGACAACTGTCAAACTGACAATAAGTCCTTTATTACGCATAGTTGTAATTGATTTATGAAATGATTAATTGTTATTCAAGAAAATTGAAGGCACGGCTTGCTGGCCGGCAAAAAATAAAAGAATGGAAAACTCAAGGCGCGTTGGCGGAAATGATATGTCTAAAGAGCGCCTCAAAATAATTGCCGCCGAACTTCTCGTGCCGCAGCACAGCTTTGGCCGCCGAGTTTTCAAAATCAAAAACAGGCAATTCTTCTGAAAAGAGAAGCGGCTGAAAATGAAAAGAATGTGCTTGATGAAAATTAGCCTGGTAAACATCAACGATAAGCTGTTTGTCAGAAGTCTCTCCGCCTTCCTCTTCGCCGGTTGCTTTCGCCTCATTCTGCTGTATTTCCGCGCATACAGACGTTTGCAGCGCATACAAACCCGCAGGCAGCAGCAACAGCCAGAAAGCAAACAGCCCCGTCAGGAGGGTTTTGCCTATGACAATATGTTTTTTCGGATTCCACATTCAAAATGCAAAGCTAAACTTTTTTCCTGTTTATGCAAGAACGCGCTCATCAACAGGAACTATTTACAGGCTTTTTTTGATTATTAAAATAAATTCCGCGAAGTTTAAACAAGACTATTAGCAGAATAAAATGACATCCAAAAGAAAAATACTACTGCTCTGCTTGCTGTTCGCTATGCTCTTCTTTCCATTGCAATACTACCTGCAAGACAACCAAACCGTTGAAGAGGTCGCACTGGCAACCTTCATCGCCGCCCCGCTGATGGGATTTATCTTTTACTTTTTCGAAAGGTGGAAAGGCCAGTAAGCCGCTGAATTTTGGGCAAAAAAAAATCTGCCGAAAAACGACAGATCCTGAATGGGTGAAAGACCGGATTCGAACCGGCGGCCTCTGGTGCCACAAACCAGCGCTCTAACCAACTGAGCTACAATCACCGTTTGGCGGTATGGACGGGACTCGAACCCGCGACCCCCTGCGTGACAGGCAGGTATTCTAACCAGCTGAACTACCACACCAACATTCTTTTCCTCCGGACCGTTGTCCGGAAGACCCTGTAGCGGGAGCAGGACTCGAACCTGCGACCTTCGGGTTATGAGCCCGACGAGCTACCAACTGCTCCATCCCGCGATGTGTACTCCGTAGGGGATTCGAACCCCTGCTACCAGGATGAAAACCTGGCGTCCTAACCCCTAGAC
>JAKSBZ010000070.1 GCA_022360875.1 Cytophagales bacterium
ACATAAGTAATATTGCTGAAAGTATTCATTATCCGGAATGCTTGTAACCCCCGCCAGTCTTTAACCTTCCGGCAGGCGGTTCTTTCTGGAAGCTGACCGGGGCATGGGTTTTGAAAGCTTGGGGAAAAGAATCGACCCTTGCTCCGGTACAACGACAGAAGAAGCCCCCCTTTTTCTCTTCACAAGAGAAGCCCTCTTTGCTTGCCTGATTTTTCTGTACTAAAGCAAAAAATGCCTCCTGCCGGGTTTTGGGCAGAGGATAGTAAAGCCCCGGTAATACAATGTGCGCTTAGCTTCTCGAGTTTTTTACAGCTGATAAAGAATTGCAAGCTCGAAAAAATATATTCCGATCCTGTTTTTTCGCTCCTGTACAAAAAGTTGAAAGGTCTGTTTAATAATTACGGAGTGCTAATGGAAAAATTGCCTAAGGAAGATGACAAAGGGAAGGTTTATCCGGATATTTTTGCCTGCCATGATGCTATGGAGCGGATAATATTTCAGATGAACCAATGGGGATGTGAAAATCTCAAGTCTAGTCAATGGAATTTCCAGTCGGCTTTAATGAGTTTTGCGGATAATCTGGAGGAAGAAAGAGCTTCTGTAATCAAGAGAATGATGTATGAAGGGGAAGAATTTTTCTATGACGCACGAAGTCTGACGGAGGAACAGTTTGCCAGGGCTTCAAGGCTTTGGAGGGAAGTTTTTTGGCAAAAAGGGGCCTTGAGGATTTGTAATGATGTGGTTTATCCAAAAGCACATGAAAACAGAGGATACAGGGGCTTTAGGAAACAATTTCTGTCATATGTTGTCCGATTGCTGTCCAAGCCGGAAAGTTTGGACTGGATGGAGGAGCTGATTGGTGCGCCGAATCCTGTGTATTGTTTTCCTTTGGTTGTTGTTTCTTCCGGCCCTGCAGTCAGGGCATTGGTTCCTCTGGACAGAGAAATGGGAAGAGAGGATGTTTGCTTTTCGAGACCGGCCGCTTCCGCGCTTGTTTTTTCTCCGACAGTAAACAGGATGGGATGTTTGGAGCCCATAAATGAAGGCGATGAAACGAAATATTTTTATAGGCCGGTTTTTATTGAAGTGGCTAAAGCATTGTTGGCTCAAGCCCTTCCTGTCTCCCGGGGAATGGCGCGATACAATGCTATTGGCAAGCTAACGGATCCCGATTTGGCTTTCGAGCAGCATGTGGATGAAAGCTTGCGCAGAGCCTGGGAATATCCGCTGCTGGAGGGCCGGAAAGAAGGAGACGCAGCAATGCAGTACAGGTATCCCGGCGGGCAATTTTTTGATGAAGCTGTACAGAAGCACATGCTGCAGAAGATGCTTGAGCAGGGTGAAATTGCAGAAGAATACAGCAGGGAAGCTGCCGCTAGAAGGATTTCGGATATAGAGGCTGCTCAAGAAAGGTATCTTACATTCCGTTCAGCAGAGTATTCGAAGACAATAGATTCCGATTTTAAGTTGGATTGGCGTCACCCTAAAAAAATTAAACAGGCGGCCGAAGGAGTTAACCGATCAGTTTACTATTTGGAGGATTTGTCGAAGCAGAAGCTGGTAATCAAGATGGGAGGCTCTGAGAATCAAGCAGGGCGGGAGGCGTTTGCTTCCCGGTTTATCAGGACTTTTGCAAAAAGAGTTTCTGCTCCTGTTGCGCAGGTGGTTAAAATAAATCATCCGGATATTGCTTTTTTTCTAAAAGGATGCGCGACGGGCCGGAATGATTTTTTGAATGATCCGTGCAGCACAGCGTACAAACACGCTGTGCTGATGACTGTTGCTGAAGGGGTTCCAATATGCAGGAGGGAGGATTATGCTGCCGAGTGGTTTTTGCGGGCAATAGGCGAATTGCTTTTTTTTGATTTGATGC
>JAKSBZ010000171.1 GCA_022360875.1 Cytophagales bacterium
AAATTAAAGCAGACCTTCAAATTCAAAAGTCTGCTCTTCTATTCCCACAAACGGAGGTTAGTGAGTTACTTTTCTTTAAACATAGAACTATAGCACCCTCGACATTCTGAACCAGAAACTGTTATTCTTAAGTTGAAATCAGCCTTCCAACAAATATTCTAAAAATCAATTGTCGCTGCCGTTCTATTGGAATATGGGAAACCTTTTTAGAAGCTTGCGTCGTCAAAAAAATCATCCATATTTCATATCCTTAAGCCGCCTGTAGGTTAAAAATCTCTTTTAGTTCTTGGTAGGCAATCCCTTGATAACCTCAAATAGCGACATGAATCCAATCATTTCTAAATACCTTTATATAATCACAAGCCATCATTGTAATGATTTAAATAAATATAGTTTTATCTAATTGTTCTCCAAAAGCATTTTATGTAAATATTGTCCAGAAGTCATCCCATGCGAAAACCCTTTGTTGGCATACCGGCCTAAGCAGCCCCTTATCCGCTATTAAAATTCCGGTGATTTTTAAAAAAATCCGGATTAAACTGACCCTTTATCTCCCAATCATTGTTTGTAATATTCCTAGAAAACGGAAAAATGAACAGCCTTTGTTTTTTTGTAAAATGAACCCATACCGCAAGAAGAATGGCAGGAAAAATCACTGATATGGATAAAGTTAAACAGCTGCTTCGGATGCACGGCAAACAAAGGATGGAAACCAATTGCGCGAGCTGAAGCTAAGCAAAAACACGGTAAAAAAGCATTTGAACAAAATGAGGAATGCAACAAGGGACGATCCTGACGGTTTGTTGAAGCTGGAAGATCCGGGACTGAAAAAAACAACCCCCGCTCACGACGAGGCCACTTCCATCAGCTCCTCCCACCGGGTCGAGCAGCAAGGCGACAAACGCTCCTGCCGGTGGTGCCATCCTTTTCCAAATCCCTGCGAGGCAAAACGGACCGTCCCCGATCCGTAGCGCCGGTTCAGCTCGTCAAGCTTTTTCATCAAGGCCGCGTGCCGGGAACGGTCCACGGGGTCAAACAGGTTGCCCATCACTTCGTTTTCGGGAATCAGCCCGTGCATCACAACGCCGATCTTCTTGTAGCCAAAGCCTTCCCGGTACAGTCCCTCAAGCATCTGGCTGGCCAGCCGGTTGAGCTCCAGACCGCTGCTGGACGGCGTCTGAAGACTCATCGAAAGGCTGTTGCTGTACTGAGGGCGCGCTTCCTTGAAGCGGTTTGTCATCACAAACACCTGCAGAACCGTTGCGCAGGCTTTTTCGCTGCGCAGTTTGGAAGAGCAGTTGAGGACAAATGCCGACAAGGCTTCCCGAAGCTGCGAAAAATCCGTCAGCTCTTTCCCGAAAGACCGGGACACGCAAATTGACTTCTTCCGCGAGCGCACCAGCTCCAGCGAAAGCGCCGGCTTGCCCAGCAACTCGCGCTGGGTGCGCTCTCCCACCACCGACATATGCCGGCGCACCCAGCCCGGAGGCATCCGGCTAAAATCAAGCGCCGTGCGCACCGAATAGTTCTTCAGCCTGGACGCGTGGCGGCGGCCAATGCCCCAGACTTCAGCGGCCGGCGTCAGCTCCAGCGCCCGAACGCGCTTCTTTTCCGTATCGACCACGCACACGCCTCCGAGCTCCGGATATCTTTTGGCTATGTGATTCGCCAGCTTGGCAAGCGTTTTCGTAGGGCCGACGCCCACGCAGGTAGGCAGCCCCAGCTCCTGGAGCACCGTGGCGCGGATTCGCCGCCCCTGCGTCTTCAGAGGCTCCAGACCGCCCAAATCCATAAAAGCCTCGTCGATCGAATAGACTTCCACTTCCGGAGAAAACCGGCGCAGGATATTCATGAACCGGCTGGACATGTCGCCGTAAAGCACATAATTGGAAGAAAACACGCGCACGTTATGGCGCCTGACAAGATCTTTCATCTTAAAAATCGGCGCGGCCATCGGAATGCCGCAGGCCTTGGCTTCGGGCGAGCGGGCAACCACGCAGCCGTCGTTGTTGGAGAGCACAACCACCGGCGCGTCGCGCAGTTCGGGACGGAAAACCTTCTCGCAGGAGGCATAGAAGCTGTTGCAGTCGACCAAGGCGTACATGGCTTACCGGCGTTTGTGAATCGTGTAGGTAACCACGCCCCAAACCATGAAATCGTCCTGCCGCCGCACTTCTATCGGCGAAAAAGCCCTGTTTTCCGCCTGCAGCGTCACCCGCCCGTTCTGCTCCACATAGCGCTTAAGCGTAAACTCTCCGTTCACGCAGCAAACCGCAAGGTCGCCGCTGCGGGGCAGCACCGACCGGTCAACCACCAGCACGTCTCCCTCTCTTATGCCTATATCTTTCATAGAGCTGCCCCTCACGCGCGCGTAAAACGTCGCTTCCTTATTGCTCACCAGTTCTCTGTTCAAATCGATGCAGCCCTCCAAATAATCATCCGCCGGCGAGGGAAAACCCGCCTGCACACACGCCCCCGCCAAAGGAATCGCCAAATCGGATTGGAAATTCAGGGAAAACAAAGACAATAGCTCTTCCATAAAACTAATATTATTAGCTTTTAAAATTCAGTTCGCTCAAATATAGTAATATTTTTGGGTATTTTACCTGAAGTTTATACGATAAATAATAAACATGCAAAACTAGACCCGGTTTGCTGCTTTAGCCAAAATATCCTTTATATGATCATTTATTTTATTTACCAGCCACGATTCTGCCCTCCTGAAAACAGAAAAGAATCATTATATTTACATTTTTAACAAACGCTTATGAACATATTCGATATTATAAATTTAATACTCCATCAGTACGCTTACATTCCCATGATGTTCTTCGCTCTGATCATCGGGCTGCTCGGCCTGAAAATCAGGTCGCTCAGAAGGCTCCTGGAAGAACAGAAACAAAAAAGCGAAAAAAAATGGAAGGACAGACTCGACAAAAGCAGTCAGAACACCCAAACAAGAGTTGAGCAGCGCGCCGAAGAGATAAAAGGGCGATGGCAGAAAAAATACAACAAGCAGTCCAGGCTGGTCGGAGAACTGCGGGAGCAAATTCAAAAAAAAGAACAGCTGATCCAGAAACAGCACACACAAATAAAACAGCTGCAAAAAAACGTCATAAATAGGGGTGAAAATAACTTAAACTGTTAAAAGGAACATCTTTTTCAGCAGCGGTACCAATTCATGAAACTTCCGTGACAATCAGCCTCGACTTACACAAGAGCAGCGGTTGTCACAACAGTCACATTCGGCTATTAAAAAGCCATTAAGAACCGATGAAAAAAATTGACTCGTCAGTAATCATGAATACAGGTACGCTCATTCTAAGCTCCTTCGCTTCCGTGCTGAAGCTTATGCGTGTAAAGCATTACACAAAAAATCTTTTCCTCTTTATCCCGCTGTTTTTCTCGGGAGAGCTGCTCAGCAGCGCATATCTGGTAGATTTGCTGTTCGCCTTTCTCGCATTCTGCCTGGTTGCCAGCGCCCTTTACACCTTCAACGACCTTATGGATGTCGAAAAGGACCGCATGCATCCTGCCAAGAAAAACCGTCCCATCGCCGCCGGCCTGATCAACATCAAAACCGGCTACCTGATATTCGCTATGCTGCTCCTTTTGGGCATGGGCTTGGGTGTTGTAGTCAGCGCCCGGTTTTTCATATACCTGGGCATCTACTTTGCCATCAACATGCTTTACTCCACTTACCTCAAGCATTTCTCCATCATCGATATCGTGTTGGTTTCCACCGGTTTTGTGCTGCGCGTGCTGGCCGGCGGCGAGGTCGCCCAGGTGGCTATTTCGCACTGGCTTATTATCATGGTCTTTTTTCTGGCCATGCTTCTGGCGCTTGCCAAAAGAAGAGACGACGCTCTGATTCTGGAAAAGCAGGCCGTTGCCAGCCGGAAAAACATCCGCCAGTATCCCACGTACTTCATCGATGCGGGCATCGGCATGCTTTGCGGCGTCATCATTGTCGCCTACCTTATGTACTGTCTGTCTCCGGAAGTAATGGAGCGGCTTGACAACCAGCGTATTTTCTACACCACTTTCTTTGTAATCACAGGCGTGCTCCGGTACCTTCAAATCACGCTGGTTGAGAACAAAAGCGGCTCGCCCACTTATGTACTGCTGCATGACCGGTTCACCGCAATCAACCTGCTCATTTGGGGTATTTACTTTTTCCTGATTCTCTATATTTTTTAAATAAATACGCATTTCGGAACTGACTGATTTTAGTCTAACAACAACCTACTTACCTATGCTTACGAACTGGAATCTCTATCCCAAAATTAACGTTCAAACAGCCACTCCCCGCTTTCTGCAGGACCTCACCCGAAACACAAAGCTTCCCCGGACGTTCATCGCCAGAGGCCTGGGCAGAAGCTACGGAGACGCCTCGCTGGCGCCCAAAGTGCTCGCAACCGAACGCCTGAACAAAATCCTCCGCTTCAATCAGGACACAGGCGTTCTGCAGTGCCAGGCCGGCGTTTCACTGGACGATATACTGAAACTCACGGTGCCCAAAGGGTGGTTCCTTCCCGTCACGCCCGGCACCAAATTCATAACCGTGGGCGGAGCCATCGCCAGCAACGTGCACGGGAAAAACCACCATGTGAGCCAGAGCTTCGGAAGCCACCTGCTCCAAATAGAAATCATCGACGACGCGAGGCGAATGCACGCCTGCTCTCCCGAAGAAAACCGGGAGCTTTTCGAGGCCACCTGCGGCGGCATGGGACTCACCGGCATAATCTACTCCGCCACCATGCAGCTCATTCCCATCGAAACAGCCTACATACGGCAAACAACCCTTCAGGCGAGCAACATACGGCATTTTTTCGAGCTGTTCGAAAAATTCCAGCACAGCACCTATTCAGTAGGATGGATCGACTGTCTCAAAAAGGGGAAATCGGCCGGACGGGGAGCGCTGATGGTGGGCGAGCACGCCGCGGCTTCGGAAATAAAGAAAAAAAATCTGCTTCGGCTCCACCGGCCCCCGAAACTTCGAATTCCGTTCACTTTTCCGTCTTTTGTGCTGAACGGGTGGAGCATACGCCTGTTCAACTTTTTGTTTTTCCACAAAACCCCGAAAAAGAAAACCGGTCTCGAACATTATGAGCCGTTCTTTTACCCGCTGGACAAAATCCTGGAATGGAACAAAATGTACGGGAAAAAGGGCTTCATCCAGTACCAGTTTGTGCTTCCCCTGAAAAACAAAGAAGGGATTATCGAAATTCTGGAAAAAATATCCCAGTCGGGACAGGGTTCGTTTCTGGCTGTTCTCAAACTGTTCGGCAAGCAGGAACAAGGCATCCTTTCGTTTCCGACCGAGGGCTACACTCTGGCCCTGGACTTTCCTATAAAAAAAGGGCTGTTCCAGCTGCTGGATGAACTGGATGCCTTGGTGGAAAAACATGAAGGACGGCTCTATCTGGCCAAGGACGCGCGTATGAAAAAAGAGTTTTTCCAGTCCAGTTATTCTTCGCTTCCCCGCTTTCTCAAAGCGCTGAAGAAAACCAATTCGAAGGGAAAATTTAAATCTATGCTCTCTGAACGGCTGGGACTGGACCAAGAAGAAGCCGCGGCCTTTCTCGCTAAAATCTCCGAAGAAAAAAAAGAACTGCAACACTAAGTCCTTCGCACTTTTTGTTGCTTTCAGTTATTTTCATAGCCAGCGGTTTCTCTAAATAATAGCACGAGTTAAATTTCTGGCAGTACTTAGAAACCAACATTCCATGAAAAAAGCACTGCTCCTGGGAGCCAGTTCAGATATTGCCGAAGCATGCGCCAATGTGTTTGCACAGAAAGGCTTCGAGATCGTGCTGGCGGCCCGAAACGCCGAACGGCTTCAGCCTTTGGCCCAAGACCTGCGCATCAAATACCAAACGGAGACAAGCCTCCGCGAATTTGACGCGGCCGATCCGGCTTCACATGCCTCATTTGCTTCTTCGGCAAGCGACGCTGATGTTGTGCTGCTGTTCTTCGGCTATCTGGGCGACCACCAAAAAGCTCTGCACGATTCCGAAGAAGCAAAAAAAATAATGCAGATCAACTACCTGTCGGCCGTCTCGGTGCTGTCAGAGTTCGCCAATCTTTTTGAAAAGAGAGGATCCGGGGCTATCCTGGCCGTCAGTTCGGTGGCCGGAGAAAGAGGACGCCAAAGCAACTATTTCTACGGAAGCGCCAAAGCCGGACTTACGGCTTTTCTTTCCGGGCTCCGCAACCGGCTGCATCCGCATGTGCACGTGGCAACCGTCAAACCGGGCTTCGTAAACACTAAAATGGTGGAAGGCCTTCCGCTGCCTGCTCCGCTTACGGCAGAGCCCATGCAGGCCGCGCAAAGCATTTACGACGCCTTCCGCAAAAAGAAAAACACCGTTTACACACTGCCCGTTTGGCGCCTGATTATGTTTGTTATCCGCAGCATTCCGGAGCCTCTGTTTAAGCGCATGAGTCTTTAAAAAGCAAAGCCGATACTGATAAAAGCAGCCTTGACACACGCATGAAGGCAATGGATAAACAAAGAGCTTATGAAAAAAAACAAACGCCTGGTGCTCTTCGATTTTGACGGAACAATCACAAAGAAGGACACGCTGTTCGCATTTATTCGTTTTTCTGTGGGCTGGCTGCGTTTCTACCAAGGCATGCTTTATCTTTTCCCGTGGCTGGCCGCTTACAAGCTGCGGCTGATTCCGGCCCAAAAGGCCAAAGAACACATGCTGAGCTATTTTTTCAAGGGAACAAGCCAGCAAGATTTTGAGAAAAAAACAAAAGCCTTTACACGAAAAAAACTTCACTCGCTCATCCGCCCCCGTGCCCTGGCCGCGATAGCCAAGCACCAGCAGGAAGGAGCATCGGTTTACGTGTGCAGCGCTTCGGCAAACTGGATCAACGAATGGTGCCGCAAACAGGATCTGGCGGTCATCAATTCAGAACTTGACTTTGATGATAAAAAAATATTCTCGGGCAAGCTAATCGGAAGAAACTGCAACGGATCAGAAAAGCTCGCGCGGATTCTTACAATAATTGACACCTCGGAATTCAACGAAATTATTGCTTACGGCGATTCAAAAGGAGATTTTCAGATGTTCTCCATAGCCGACAAAGCTCACTACAAGCCATTCAGGAAATTCCGCTAAGGATCTCCTTTCGCTGCTCATTCCGAAAAAGAAAAGCGCATTTTTTTGCAGGCTCTTAAAATACTATTTTTACGAACAAAATAAGGAACACCAGCAGGCAAAAAAGAATCATCGCCCACTTGTGAATTTCGTTCGACGAATCCTCGTCTCTTTTTTTTCTTCTCATGCGTGTTTTGTTATTCTTCCCAATTCAGTTTCTTCCTGATGCAGGCATTGTTCCTCTTTCAACCGACAATTCCGCCGCTGCCAGTCATCCATACTTCAGACCTTGCCGAAACAAAATATGCCTCCAGTATACATCATATATTTTCTTTAATCCATTTTTCTAAAATTAACAAAAAATCACAAACCTCAGCCTGCAATCATGAAAACGCGCGCATTTTTCACTATTCTCCTGTCAGTAAGCTCACTGTTGCTCACATCCTGCATCCGAATCAGGCACCACTCGGAATCGGGAGAAACCGTCAATGACAGCCGGACCGTCAAGCCTTTTTCCGAAGTCTCTGTCTCTGCGCTGACGGTTTATCTTGTTCCCTCAGAAGAAAACAAGGTAATCGTGGAAGCCGATAAAAACCTGACCGAAAACGTCATCACCGAAGTCAGTCAGGACCGGCTGAACATCTATCTCCGAAGCACTCTGTTTTCCTGGAACGCGCGCAAGGCCAAAGTATACGTGTTTTTCAAAAATTTGGAAGAGCTGAAACTCGACAGAGGCGCCGACGCTTTTTCGCAGTCCCCGCTTGCCATTAAAGACCTTGACCTGAAGGTTACAGGCGGAAGCGACGGAAAACTGGAGCTGAAAAGTGAAAATATTTACTGCTATGTAAGCGGCGGTTCGGATTTGAAACTCAGCGGATCGGTCAAAAAAATCGAAGCGCGGGTAAGCGGGGGAAGCGATCTTTACTGCAAAAAACTCATCTGCAAATCTGCAGCAGTAAGAGTGTCGGGCGGCAGCGACGCCTGCGTGCACGCTTCCGAAAAAATCGATCTGCAAGCCAGCGGCGGCAGCGACATTATCTACTACGGGAAGCCTCCCCAAACAAAAATACATGCCAGCGGCGGATCCGACATCCTGAAACGCGAGCTTTAAACCATTGCTTGCTCACAGCGTTTTTTGGAAAAACACCGTTCATGTCAAGACTTATTCTAAACCAAGGAGCTTTTGTCTGGGCCCGGGAGCTCATCAGCTCCAAGCAGATAATGCACGAGGCAATAGACTGGGAAAAACTGAGAGCAGACGACAAAAGCAAAAAGGAATTTATGAAAACCAGCGGCGCTTTGAGCTACAGCCTCTGGTTTCTGGGCAAAGACCCCGAAAAAGACGCAAACGACCTCTCGGCCTACGACTTGCCCCTCGGCGATTTCTCTTTTATTTACACCGGAGCCCTCGGAGCTATAAAAGACTACGCCAACGACCACCAGCTTTATCAGATTCAGCTGGCCGCAAGCAAGCTCCTGGAAGTCGCCGGCATGCGAGACTTTTCCAAGTAAGCCCAGTATAAAAATTCGTTTGATAAACAGTTCGGTGCGGGGCGAACAGCAAATTCCCATTCCGAAAGCCTGCATTTCCCTTCTTAAAAATTCTATCGCAGACACGAGCAATAGAGCATATTCCAATGCCGGTGAAATGCATATTAAAAATGCTTTTCCCGCTCGCTCAAGTCCGGATAGAAAAACATCTTCATTTTCACCTTGTTTTCGTTCTGGCGTCATTTAGTCACGTGTATTATCCCATACTAACAAAAAAGTCCCATGAACACTGATACATTGCTTTCTTACGGAATGAATTCATTCCCCTCTCCTATGCAGGTAAATTTCAATAACGCTTGCCTGAACATAGCTATCAGTCCCAAAAATCCAGAGAATCAAGTGTGGTGTTCAAAAATCGTCTTCACGCTTCCCATCGGGCTCAATGCTCAGGATTTAACCAATGATGCCCAAAGCATTGCCGTGTCCGTTTCGTCAGGGCATTGGGAAGTAAGCTCTATAACAAGCGGCGGGCAGGTTACTATGTCTCCAATACACAACACTTCTCAGCTAATACCCAACGAGGGCATCAGCATCCAGTTTTCCCAAATATACTGCAATACAGCGAACGGCACCTGCGAGCTTGCCATTACCGAACACACCGCTTTGCCGGGCCAGTATTACTCTCCAAAAGAGAAGAAACTCAAACTCACCAAATTTCCTGAAGGATTTTGGGTAGGCGACTTTGTCAGCAGCAAAGTCAATGTCCGCTCGGGACAAAGCGTCACGCTGAGCTGGAAAAAGTCCGGGGCGGGCAATCTGAAAATCATTTTTCCCACGCCATCGGGCGAGCAGAAAAGCGTTGCTATTGAAGAAGGTAAAACTTCCTGGGAAAGCGGGCCGCTCAGGCAAACAACCGCATTTGAGCTGCAGGCCAGTACTGGAAGCGCCAACGATCTGCAAAAATTCACTTTACAAACCGTCGTGAACGTGAGCGATCAGGAGTTGGTGCTTGATACGCTTACTGTTAACAGCAATACACAACTCAATGCGACTACATCGGCTTCCAAAATAGATGTTAAAAATGAAGTAACAGCGGAAAAATTCATTGCCATAACAAGTATGAAAACGCCTAATTTGTTTGCATCTGAATCTGCTTATATCCAGGATTTGTATTTCTGCAATATGAAACTTATGCCAAAAAAAGAAAGTAGTGTATCTATTCTGGATAAGTATTATCCTATTGTTGATGCAAAATCAACTCAAACTCAATCTTTTGAAGCCGCTACCGACCTATTCCTTTTTGTTCAAGGTTTAACCACAGAGGTCACTGATGAAACCACCACAGCCCACATCAAGATAAGCGGACTCCCGCATAACGGTGATGACGTAAAATTCAAAATGATATTAACCTCAAAAAGCAGAGATGCAACCTTTGCCTGTTTTCCTGTCCCTAGAAAAGCCAGCTTTACTTTCCAGCAATTTAATCCAACTGAGACCCAATACTTCCTGGCTTGGACTGTCAGCTTAGGCACCAACTAATCAGAGTTTCTTCTCCACAGCTGAAACTTTCGCAAAAATAAATAATCTGAATGATCTTACGGCTTTATTTTAAGCAGCCGAAAAAACACTATTTGTCTGGATTTCAGCATATAGATCAACGGCCATTTATTCGAATTTCCTTTATGCTGAATAAAAATGGCTCGCAGTATTTCATTCTTTAACGGCAGCAATTTTTCTTACTCAGTCTCTCATTTTAACCTAAAACACAGGCCTGCAAATTGCGCAGGCCATCTCTGTGTTTTCAGCCGAAAAATCTCCCGGGCTTTTACTATTGCCAAAATCCCTGCTTGGTTTTTCTGACACCACATTTCGCTTGTTTTCGAATAATTGCCAATACCTTCAAGAAAAATCCCATGAACACTAAGCCATTGCTTTCCTACGGAATGTATTCATTCCCCTCTCCTATGCAGGTAAATTTTAGTAACGCCTGCCTGAACATCGCCATCAGCCCCAAAAACCCAAAGGATCAAGTGTGGTGTTCAAAAATCGTCTTCTCTCTTCCCATCGGACTCAACGCCCAAGACTTAACCAATGATTCCCAAAGCATTGCCGTGTCCGTTTCATCAAAGTATTGGGAAGTAAGCTCTATATCAAGCGGCGGACTGGTTACTATGACTCCAATACACAACACTTCTCAGTTAATCCCCAATGAAGGGATCAACATCCAGTTTTCCCAAATATACAGCAATACAGCGAACGGCTCCTGCGATCTTGCCATTACCGAACACACCGCTTTGCCGGGCCAGTATTACACTCCAAAAGAAAAAAAACTCTCACTCACCAAATTTCCTGAAGGATTTTGGGTAGGCAACTTCGTCAGCAGCAAAGTCAATGTCCGCTCGGGACAGAGCGTCACGCTAAGCTGGAATATGTCGGGGGTTGGCAACATTGAGATCATTGTTCCCACGCCATCGGGCGAGCAGAGAAGCATTCCTATTGAAAAAGGAACAACTTCCTGGGAAAGCGGGCCGCTCAGGCAATCAACCGCATTTGAGCTGCAGGCCAGTACTGGAAGCGCCAACGATCTGCAGAAATTTACTTTACAAACCGTCGTGAACGTGAGCGATCAGGAGTTGGTGCTTGATACGCTTACTGTCAACAACAATACGCAGCTTAACGGGTTGGCATCGGCTTCCAAAATAAATGTTAAAAACACCGTAACAGCAGAAAATCTATCCGCCGGAACAAGCACGAATACGGCAAATTTAACCGTAAATGAATCTGCCCACATCCAGAATCTGTCGTTCTACAGCATGGGACTAAAACCTGGCAATACAAGCCGTGTTTCCATTCTGGATTTCTATAATCCCATTTATAAAGGAAACTCAACGACAAATGCAAATGAACAAAATTTTGTAACACAAACCGACGTATTCGTTATTGTTCAGGGAGTGAAAAATGAGGATTCGGCTGAAATAACCACATTCCACATCAACATAAGCGGACTCCCGAATGGTGGTGATGACATAGAATTCAAAATGGTAATCGATTCGGCAAGCAGAAATACGCCTTTTTCCTGCTTTCCTCTTCCCAACGGAGCCTCCATTGCTTTCAGGCAATACAATCAGTCAGAGAATCGGTACTTTCTGGCTTGGTCGGTCAGTATGGGCACCTCGTAACCCTTTCCATACATTAAACATCAATTAATAAGCTTCTTCACCACAGCTGAAACACCCGCAAAATTTAACAACCTGGATGGCATTGCGGCTATGTTTTGAGCACCCGGAAACACTATTCATCTAGATTTCAATATGTTAATCAAAAACCAACGGCCATTTATTCGAATTTCCTTTATGCTGAATAAAAATGGCCCGCAGTATTTCATTCTTTAACGGCAGCAATTTTTCTTACTCAGTCTCTCATTTTAACCTAAAACACAGGCCTGCAAATTGCGCAGGCCATTCCTGTATTTTCAGCCGAAAAATCTCCCGGGTTTTACTGTTGCCAAAATCCCTGCTTGGTTTTTCTAACACCACATTGCCATGTGTTTTCATTATCCCATGCTTTCAAGAAAAATCCCATGAACACTGAGCCATTGCTTTCCTACGGAATGTA
>JAKSBZ010000069.1 GCA_022360875.1 Cytophagales bacterium
GAAAGAAGTCAGCCGGTCCAGGGGGTCATAAGCAAGGGATTCATCTTTAGATACCCCGTTAAAGGTCCCGGTCCTGTCCGTGATGTTGCTTTGGCCGTCATAAACTGTATTGGTAACGCTGAGAAGGGGATTAACGGACGGGGTGGTGACGGACCGGTAGTTCTCCCGTCCCCGGTCGGTGTCATAGGCCAGGGATAGGTCTGTGGAATTGCCGTAGGAAGTATAGACCGGCCTGCTGTTTTTATCGTAAGTGGCCGTGGCCGCAAGAACGCCCTGGTTGTGGACCGTATGCAGCATGTTGTTTTCATTATAGGTCTTGTCTACGATTTTGCCGGACGGGTAGGTGACCTTGGTGGTGTTACCATTGGCGTCGTGCTGCTTGGCCAGGGTATAGGTCCCCTGGGTTTCTGTTGCCGGGCGGTCAAGGTCGGTATCCTAACCACAGCGAGAGAAGCGAGAAAAGCTGGATCAGCGAGAAAAGTTTGAGGTGAACCTGCGGTTGCCAATTTATACAGGCACGGCTACATGGCGATTGGTTAAGTGGCATGTAAGGCAGCTAAAAATATCAGTTATATCAAATGTTTTCTATAACTATTGCTTTTCCAGCTTCTCTCGCTTTTGACTTTTCTTGCTTATGTAAATGCAGCCCTCTTTAGCGTTAAATTTTACACTTCGAATTTTCGATAAATTGCCTATCCGGTCATAAGAAAAAATCTATATATTGTGATCGGGACAAGGGATATAGCGTTTTGTCACTATAATTTTGTCCAAAAGACCAAATGGTTAAAATTTTATGATCAGTAGTTAGTCGTAAGCATCTCCTAAACTTTTAAAATTTTCAACCAACCAAAACCAATAACCCCCTTTGCATTTAAAAATGTTCTCCACAAGTTCGAAAAATGATAAAGTTATAATTGGACATTCTCCTGGCGATGCATGAATATCCCAGAAACTATCATAGCACCGACTCAATCTTACTTCGTTCAAGTCTATTGAAATTTTTTGTTCAGGACCTGCTTGAGCAATAATATACCAATCATTTGATATATCATCCTTTGGAATATCAGTCTCCCAATCCTCACTTAGTATCACTGGATTGGATAATAAGAAATTATCTGGTGTAACAATTTCCATTACATAGTCACTGTTTTGAAAAAAACGAATACCACCACACTCAGTATAGAATTCTTGTAAATCTTGAGGCAAAATATGAGGCAGCTTAACTGTAGGTAAACCAGATGGTTGCAAAACTACACAATCTTTTGATTTTCTAATTTCATTTATTAATGATCGCATTATTATTGTCCATAAATATATCGGTTAAATTCGCGGTAATAATTTTGTCTTGCTTCATGTGGTACTTTTGCAGCATCAAACTGTCGTTCAGCCATCTCCTGCATTTGTCTGGGAGATAAGTTCTTCGCTTGGCCACGGACAGACCCAATAGTTTCCTTCAGATAGTCATTACCCGCTTTATGCGCTGCTTTATGCTTAGTATGGGTCTAAACCCTCCACCTCTGGTGGAGGACCCAAATAGGTTCTACCGATCCGGCGTAAAATAATATAGGTTCACCCTCCGGGAAAGCCCCGAAGGGCCGTAGGAAGGATGA
>JAKSBZ010000067.1 GCA_022360875.1 Cytophagales bacterium
GGAGCTAAGCTATAACATCAACTGGACAGACAAAGACAATCTGCTGGCGACTATAGAGGAAGACCACATTCTTGCGCTGAATTTCAGAGAAGTCAACCGCTCAGAAGTCACTGTAACGGCAAGCGACCCTTACGGGCAGACCATTTCGCAAACATTTGAAGTTAACGCCAAGCGAGTGCTGAATGTGGGAGAAACAAACCCGGATGTTACACTGTGCCCTAACCCGGTAGCGGAAATTCTGACTGTTAAAACTCAAACAGAATTGTCGGGAAGCTTTAAGCTTTACGGCATCGGCGGCAGAAAAACTGCTGAAGGACAGTTTGAGAACGGTTCATTCACCATCAGCTTTTGCGACCAGCAATCAGGTGTTTATATTTTAAAAATCATAACCGAAAACAGCCAAAAGACTTTCCGGGTAATCAAAAAATAATTCGGAACAACCGGCATTAGCAATTACAACAGAAGCTGCCCAAACGGGCAGCTTCTGTTGATTTAATAAAAGGTTTGAAGAAAATATTAATGAATGCAAAATCGAAGCGCTCCCGCCTTTTCCAAATAAACTTACTGCTTCAACTTTCCGTAGAAAACCAGATTGTTGTCCTCTTCATCAATCGAACTAGCCATTTTCTCTAGCTTTTTCTTCATTTTTTGCGGCATTCGATTTTTCTTCAGCGCTTTTTCAATATCCTCTTTTACTTGAAACGCAGGCGCATTCCACAGGAACATGCCACGGGTAAAACTAATAGGCGCAGGGCAATTGCCGTAAAAGTCATTGACCAATTTCAGATAATGCGATTCCCCCGTTTCTTTATCCACTATGATATACTTCGGAGGCGTTGAAGTCCATGTATTTTTGCTTTTTCTTCTTGGCTGCGACAGAGAAGCTATATAATGTTTCGGCAGCTCGATATATGTATGAATCGGCACTTTATCGGTAGGGAAGTCAATGGAAAAAACGGGAACAAGATGATCCACTCCTTCTACAAAATGATACAAGCTATCTTCTCCCGTTCGAAAAAAATTCATAACATACACATCTTTAGCTTCCGTATTTCCAGAAGAAAAAATCTCATTACTGAAATCAAACGGAATCGAATACGGCTTCGCCTTTACTGAATGGATTTCTTTCTTGTCCAATGTCTGCTTATAAGCCACGCACGGCGTATTGGGAAACGGAAGCGCCAAAACAGTAATATCCTTTCCCGAATTCACATAAATTTTGCTTTTAGGCTGTCCCTGCAACAATGCCACACTGCTTTTGGGGTTCCCTTTCAAATCATAAGCATAAACTTCTGCTTTTTGCCAAGGCATCAAATATACCGTCTGTGTCTTTTCGTCAATCTGTCCGTCGCCCAAAGTCTTGTATTCATTTGGACCACGCCCCACGCTTCCAATATCATTCAGATACTTTCCGCTTTTTTTATCAAACAACTTATAAGGAATGTCTCCCCAGCTGTGCACTCCGATATAATTTTCGCTTACCGACGTGCGCCCGGGTTTTACGAAGGCTTCTCTTTTTGTTTCCAGGGCAACATGCTCGCAGGTCTCCACAAGCTCGCTCAGCTTCACTTCCACCGTATCCTTCACTTTTGCCAAATCACAAACCATAACCTTATGTCCGTTTGCCATGACATAACGGCTGGCCGCATTTTTCTTTTGTCCGAAAAGACTGGATGCTCCAATAGCAAGAATAATCGTCAATATGTGTTTAGAACTCATAATATGAAGGGTTATATAAAAAAACGTGTCCGCTCAACGAAAACCGACACTTTTAAATTCTTACACAAAAATTTCTCACCCCTCAAAAACATAAAAATATGTTTTTATTGTTTTAATATACTGAGTTAAAAAATCACACACAAATAAAACTTGCTTTTTAGTTTAAAAATGAAATCTTTATTTTTTTTAAAAATTTGACAACTAAAAAAGTAAAAAATTGCATTCAAGAGGGAAATAAAAGCAGTAAAAAAATCCCGCAATGCAAATAAATGCAATGCGGGACAACCAAGCACAAGTATATTCCGATTGTTTGATTCAGTACTCGGTTAAGGGAACAGTACCGGATCCAGCTTTGACAGATCCGCTGTTGCAATGCTTGCGTTAAACTTGCCGTTCAGCAAAGTGATAAGCTTGTTGGCCACCAGTCCGTAGCCTCGCGGAGTAAGGTGAATGCCGTCCAGCGAAAAAACTCCGCCGCTCACATAAGCTCCGGTAAGGCCAATGCCGTTCATCTGTATTCCGTCAGTATTCAGCTTGCTGAGCAATTCGGAGGAATTGAACAGGACAGTATTCGGGTTTTGGTCTACTTTTGCGGTGATCACGGCATTCATCTGTCCAATCCGCTCACTCACCAGAGCAACCTCCTCAGAGTCCAGCACATACTGCGAACTGACCGGATGGGCGACATTCAGCGCTTTGGCAATATTTTCAGGCGTATAAAGAAGAGCCGCAATCTGGCTAACGAGGGCGTCGAGCTGTATCTTTTTTTCCAAAGCCTGAGCTCCTTTTTCTGCCGCCGAAGTTGCTTTCTGCAATGCCTGAGCCCCCTTAAGCTCTGCCTGAGCCTGTTTAGCCGCCGCTTCCTCCGTTTTCCCTTCAGCCAGCAGAGCAGCGGCCTGCTGAGCCAGTTCCACGGCTTCCGCCTTCAGCAAGGCCGCTTCTTCACCCAAACGCAGAGCTTCATCTTTCAGCGCCTGCGCCTGAGCGCCCAAGGCTTCTGCCTGTGCTATTTTCGGAAGCGCCTCCACTGCCAGAGCCTGAAGCTCCGCAGTTTCTGCAGTCTGCTTTATGTATCCGAGGCCTTCGGTCAGAATCCGGGACTGTATACCAGCGAAAGTAAGCAGCGCCAAATCGCCTTCGGCAGCATTGAAGAGCTCTACCGACAACTCACCTGCCGGCTTCCTGTCGAACACTCCGTTCTCAGCATCAATTGTGTTGTATTCGTGTCCCTTAACTATAGCAGGAAAATTCACACCCTCCTTAAACAAGCCGCCTTCCGGCAGTATATAACCCGCCAACTGATAGACAAAATTAACAAATGCCGCTGTCTGCGCGTTGAAAGCCGGTATTTGTCCAGCCATCGCCGCCAGCTGCGTATTAACAAAGGTAAAATACGGAGCTGAAGTTATCGAAGGAACCGTCCCGACTACGCCTTTGGCCTGCCCGTTGTTTTTGGCCGCCAGCATATCGAAAACAGCATTGTAGGACAATGCAAACGCATTCAGCGGGCTCAATCCATCCTCATAGGCTCCGGGAATTCGCTGATTACCCGCCTCACCGAACATGCCGCCGGTTGCCGCAAAACCAAGCACATCGCCCGATCCTAGCCAAAGCGAAAAAACAGTGGCCTCTTTTTCTGCCACCCAATCCATATAAGACTTCGAAGCGTCCAGATTCAGCCGGCCGAAATACGGATTCGCCTTTCCGTAAACCGAATGAGGTGACGTAACATCAATGCTGCGCATACCCGGAATTCCGAAATTAGATACATCAGAGGCTACTTTTTCGGCAAAAAACGAAGCATTGAGGGCCGTATTTTTAATCACCGGAGATCCTTCTGCAAATTCTTCGATATACATGATATCCCCCGAACCGGCAGCGCTTACTTCCTGCTGCGAAAATCCGGTCCCGCCGTATTGAGCAAACTGATCCGCAATCAATTTCGGAAAAGAGGCTGACTGCGAGTATGCATTCAAACCGCCGTTTGAAAAGCCGGAAGTCAGAGAATTGCCCACGGCTATGAAATTGCTTACATCCAGGCTTCCCGTGGCTTCGTCTTTTGCAAAATCAACATCCGCAGCGCGGTCACAAGCCAGAAAAACTACCGCCGCCAGCAAAGCATATATTTTGTTCTTTATGTTCATCTTTGTGTTGTTTTTGTTGGCAAAAAACAGCTTTCATTGAATTCGAACTTCTGCACACATATTCCGCTAAAACTGATTTTTATAAAAGCCTCATTTTTTGCTGCATGCCAAAAATTAGAATTTGTATGAAACTGTCAAGCCACCGACATAACCCGTTGACCGGAAAGTCCCTGTAGGATAAGTGTCCACAAGCGGCTGGCCTCCCTCGCTTTCAGGCGACTTAGGAAGCTGCTCCAGACTTTGCTTCTTCTCCATCCCGCTTACGTACAAAAAAGAAAGGTCTACCTGCCAGTTTTCGAAAGGAGAAAATCCTATACCACATGTATAGTTCAAACGGTCCTGCCCGGGAGTCTCGGCAGTCATGTATCCATCCTGAACAGGAGTTTGGTCGTAATACATACCCGCCCTCAGCTGCAGCCAGTCATTCAGCACATACTCGCCGCCGGCTTTCAGCACAACGGTATTCTCATAATTCCTCGGTGATGAACTGATTTTCTTTTCCTCATCGTTCACACTTCCGACAGGCTTGTCGAAAGTCAGGGTGAGCGCTTCGTAGGCCGACCAGCCCACGACAACACCTTCCGCACTTAAAGTCAGACGATTATTAGGATGAAAAGCAATTCCAATGCTCAACGAAGAAGGCATAGGCAAGCCGCCGTCAAACTCAGAAGCGGCAAACAGCGAACTTAATGAAGCCGGGACATCAAACGATACATCTCCATTCTTAACATCCAATTCTACTTTCGACCTATAGTTCAATGCTACATCGAGCTTTTCAGTTGCCTTGAAAAAAACACCCACATTGTATCCGTACGCCAAATCGCTTTTGCCGTCAAGCTCGTATCCGTAATAACCGCCGTCCGGCTTGCCGCCAAAACGGGAAATTGTGCGCTGCAAATTCATTGATCCAAAAGCAACCACCAATCCGGCGCCAACGCTTAGACGATCATTAATGCGGTATGCTGCCGTAGGCTGAAAATAATAAGCCTTAAGCGTCAACTCCTTCAACAAATCCGAATGACGCCAGCTGTCGCCCCATTCCACCTTGGAACCGAAAGGCGTATAAAATCCTATCCCAAAACGAAATTGACTCCCTTCGGGAGCCCAAACGCCATATAAATGAACCGGCGCGCCAAAAGGACTTGAAGTTTTGGATGTATAAGGATCCAGTACTGGATTCCCATTCACATCCCTTGTGTCCGATGCCCAATAATTGTGTTCGGCATCGATGAGATTGAATCCTGCTTCTATGGCCGATCGGTCCATAAAACCCAGTGCCGCGGGGTTCCAAAAAACACTAGAGGCCGAAGGCCTCAGTGCCACACCCAAATTACCCATTGCCAGCTGCCTGTTGCTCTGCAACAACACTTGATAACCCGAAGCAAACGAATGAGAAAATGCTCCTCCGGCCATCAATAGAAATAAAATAATCTTCTTCATGTATAATAGTTTGATTGTCTTTTCCTGAATCACCCACCATTAGGAAACTACACAGCTTCCCGGCAAACAAAAACTGCAACAAAAGGAAACTCACAGAGTAAGCGTAATTCAAAATCCACATTTTTTCCACGATACAGATATTATAAAATATAAAAATTAAATTCAAATAATACAACATTGATGTGTCAAAAATCGGACTTTTGCATATTCGGCAATCAAAACCACTAATTCATTTAAGAAATCATATAGAAACTAATCTAAATCCACTCACAAAATGACTCTGCGGCAAAGAAACTCTCAATAAACCCCGAAATCTCCCCACAGCAACTCAGGGCAATACTTCACTTTTCCGCATTCCACGGCCAAAGGAGAATCCACATTATTGGTATAAAGCTGGCCAGTACCCAACCCCTGCGGCATCCGCGTATGCAAAGACGAGCAAAACTGACAGATTGCGTTCAATCCGATATTGGACTCCAAAGCCGACGTGAGCCACCAACCGATGTTCCGATCTTCGGCAAGTCTTATCCACTCTCTGGACGAAGCCATGCCGCCAACCAACGTGGGCTTCAGAATAATAAACTGAGGAGCAATAGCATCGAGCAATTCAGCCTTTTCTTCACCCGCCAAGCCAATAAGCTCCTCATCCAGAGCGATAGGAACAGGTGTTTTTCTGCAAAGCCGGTACATTTCCTCCGGCTGCCCTGCGCGGATCGGTTGTTCGATAGAATGCAGCCCGAAACTGGCCAGTTTTTCAAGCTTGTCCATTGCCTCATTCGCAGAAAACGCTCCATTGGCATCCACCCTCAGCGTTATCACTTCTTCGGAAAAATGCCTGCGGATATACCCCAACAGTTCACACTCTTCCTCAAAACCGATGGCACCAATCTTCATTTTTATCGTGTCAAAACCAGCCTCCAGCTTAGCCTTTATTTGCTCCAGCATAAATTCCCGGCTGCCCATCCAAATCAGTCCGTTGATAGGCAACTCCTCCCTGCCAGCATAAAACGGCGTGTCAAAAATAAGCCGCCTGCCGCCCTGCAGCAAATCCAGCAAAGCCGTCTCAAGCCCGAAGCGGGCACTCGGTAGCTCCTCAGGACAATACCGCTCAGCAAACCCGAAAACTTCTTCAATTCTGTCAGGCAGCTCAGCCCCGGCAAGCTGGCTGCTAAGCGCCTCCAGCCGCTTCTCAAAATCAGGGCGATCATCCACACTCAGCCCTTTCAAAGGACCGCACTCACCTATTCCCCGCCTGCCGCTTTCATCTTCCAGCACCCAAAACCAAGTATTTTTCTCCCTCAGAACTCCCCTGGAAGTTCCAGCGTCAAATTTAAAATGCAGTACATAGGGGACTATTCGGGAATATATTTTCATAAAGCTGTTGTGTTTAATAAAATGAAAGAAAATTCTCAGGCAAAATAGAAAAAGAAAAACTAATAAGGGGGTTTAAACCAAAGCCCGCCCCGAATATTTTCGAAATTTCCTATATTTGCAGGCTGTCAGGCATTCTGCCCTGCGCAAAATCAATAAGGAAGGACATCAACAGTGAGATTTGAACACCGATAGATAATCAAACTAACTTTCATTAAGAAATACATTATGACAAATAAAAAAGAAGATCTGACATTCGACGTACTCGTCGAAATCCCGAAAGGAAGCCGCAACAAATACGAGTTTGACAAAGAGGCCAACATGATTCGGTACGACCGCATGATTTTCTCATCCATGCACTACCCCAGCGACTACGGATACGTGCCTAACACACTAGCTCTGGACGGCGACCCTATTGACGCCCTTGTGCTGCTTTCGTCGCCAACCTTTCCAGGCTGTCTTATTGAATGCCGTACGATCGGTCTATTCAAAATGACCGACGAGGCAGGAGAAGACAACAAACTGATCTGCGTGCCGGTTAGTGATCCGGTCTGGAACAAAATAAACGATCTGGAGGAAATCAACCCTCACCTGAAGCTTGAAATCGAACACTTCTTCCAAGTATACAAAGACCTGGAGAAAAAGAAAGTGGATGTACAGGGCTGGGGCAGCAAAAAAGACGCTCAAGACGCTCTTCAGGCCTCAATCGAACGCTACAAAGGGTAAAAATTAAGAATAAAAACTGGCGGGCGGAGACTGTGTTCTTCGCCCGCCGTCTGTAATAAAGGAGAGCTATGAACCAGATTCCGGAAATCAACCTGAAGGACTACACCTACGAACTGCCTGACGAACGAATCGCCAAACACCCGCTGGAGCAACGAGACGCTTCCCAGCTGCTGTTTTACAGCCATGGAAGCATCGGGCACCATACATTCAAACAGCTGCCGGACTTCGTGCCCGCCGACACCCTGCTTTTCTACAACGACACAAAGGTTATTCCCGCCCGCCTCTTTTTTTTCAAAGACACAGGCGCAAAAATTGAAATTTTCCTTCTGAAGCCCGAAAAGCCAAGCCCGGTTATCAGCCAGGCCATGGATGTAAAAGACGGCTGCAGCTGGTCGTGTATGGTTGGCAATTTCAAAAAATGGAAGGAAGGGCAAGCCCTGAACCGAAGCCTGGAAATAAACGGGAAAAAAATCGAACTGTGCGCCCATATAGAAACAAGGGACCCCGCATTGATTCGATTTACCTGGGACAATCCCGATGTGCGTTTTGTTGACATTGTAGAAGCCGCAGGCACTGTGCCGCTGCCGCCGTATATGAACAGACAAGCAACCGAGGAGGACAAACCCCGCTACCAAACGGTTTACTCCAAAAACGAAGGAGCTGTGGCCGCGCCTACTTCCGGACTGCATTTTACAGAAGATGTATTGGGCCGTTTAAAAGACAAAGGTGTAGAGACCAGTCAGCTGACCCTGCATGTTAGTGCTGGAACGTTTCAACCTATTAAAGAAGAAAACGCGGTCAACCATCCGATGCACTCCGAGCAGATCATCGTAACGAGAAGGAACGTGGAAAACCTGCTGCGCACAAACAAAAAAATCTTCTGTGTCGGCACAACCTCCATGCGCACACTGGAAAGCCTTTTTTGGTTCGGATTTAAACTTCTGGAAAACCCTGATGCGCCATTCTTCATCGAAAAGCTGCGTCCGTATCAGTACAAAGCCAACCAGCTGCCCTCCCGCACCGAATCCATGCAAGCCGTTCTTGACTACATGGACCGAAAAGGAACAGACGAGATCCAGGGAAGCACGGAAATCTTCATTTTCCCGGGCTATCCGTTCCCGATGGTCGAGGGTCTGATCACCAATTTCCACCAGCCGGGATCAACTTTGATCCTGCTTGTAGCCGCCTTTATCGGCGAAGACTGGAAAAAAGTCTACAGCGAAGCCATGAACAACGGATACCGGTTCCTGAGCTACGGCGACTCCTCGCTGCTGATCCGATAAAACGACACAGCGGCAGCCAAAAAAAGCTGATTACGAATGCTTTTCACAGAGTAGAATAGGTATTCAGAAAAATGATGTTCAAAAAAAACATAATCCAGCCCGGCAATTCCAGCCGGGCTGATTTACTTCTCTGTAACCGGCAGCGAAGGCACAACCTCCGCTTTTCTGCTCAACGCTTTTTTCAAACTCAGCAGCAAAAGCCCTGAAGCAACCGAAAGCAAAGCCATCCATGTCCAGGTTGTGCCGAAGCCCCACCATTCGACCGAATGCATGCCAATGTTGTGCGCCGCTACGTGCGAGACGGATATAGCTATCGAATACCAGGCCATGTATTCCCCCTGATTTCCTTTGCATGCCCTGTTTATCGCCATGGCGTTCGAAAAAGGAAAAAACAGCATTTCAGCCACTGCCATAAATAGCATCCCAACAATCAGCACGCCTGCCCAGCTGGAAAACACAAGGACACCGAAACTCAGCGCCAGCAACAGCGAACCCAAAATGAGTATACCCAGTCTAGACAAACGCTTCTGCTTTTCGAAATATGCGACCAATGGCATTTCTAAAAGAAATATCAATCCGCCGTTCATAGACAAAAGAATCCCTATCTGCCCTTCGGTCAGTAAAAAAATATCTTTATAAAAAAGCGGAACCGTTGAAAAATACTGCATAAACAGAAAGCAGAAAATGGCTATAGAAAGCAGAAAAAACATATATGGCACATCGCTAAAAACCGACGGCCCTGTCTCCCCTCTTGAAACCTCCTTCACTTTTTTAGAATCTTTCCTGTCTAGCGTTGCGGCAAACAGTAAACCCGCTCCCAAGCAGGTTAATCCGTCAACCCAAAACAGCCCCGTATAGCCCACAGCCATAATTATCAGCCCGCCCAATGCTGGACCGGCCGAAAAACCCATATTGATAGCCAGGCGAATAAGCGTGATGGACCGTGTAAGATTCTCAGGCTTGCTGTAACTGTTCAGCGACACAAAAACCGCCGGCCGGCAGGCATCCGCCGCCGCAGACACCAGGAAAATGCCCAGGCCGAAACCCCACAAAGTGGTAAGATATTGCAGCACGACAAGCAATGCACCCGTCAACGCCAGGCTGCAGAAAATTACAGGATAGAACCCGAAGCGGTCTGTGAGCTTGCCGCCCAGCCAAGACCCAGCCACCGCCCCGGCCCCGAAAGCAGTCATAATCCAAGCCACCTGAGTCAGACCAAAAGAAAGGCTTTCTGTCAGATACAATGACAAAAAGGGAATAACCATCGCTCCCGCCCGATTAATCAGCATCATCAAAGACAGCCACCAGACCTGACGCGACAGCCCTTTAAAAGAGCCAATGTACCTTCCGAAAAAAGCCCCCATTGTATTTTGTTTGTTTAAAATTTTACAATATTACAGAAAACAATTAAAACAACACGCCATTTGCCTCATTGTGTTTTTTATAGCCATTTCCCTCAGACATATCTGAGATTACTGCCGAACATCATCTATGAGCTATTATTCCATAGCCTTTTTTCTTGACAACTCTTTAAAAAATCAAAAAAAATTATAGATGAGCTTCATCATATAACTCATTATGCCGATAACTCTACCTTTGCATTGCATTGTACAGGACAAACAACAGAATCAGGTCCGGGCGGTGCGCCCTGCCTAACTTAAATGCACTTGTTCTGTAATAACAACAATTGATATCAGAAGAGAATTCCAAGGACCATTAGTGTGCCACATTTGCTGACACATGCCTTTTCATTTTCTTTTTTTCCGACCATTTAAAAACAATATTTACAGATGAAAATTGCGGTATTCAGCACTAAAGCTTACGACAAAGAATATTTTGAAAAACACAATCAATACCAGTTCGACCTTAGTTTTTACAAAGTTCGGCTCACCGAAGAAACCGTTGATTTTGCCAAAGGATACGATGCCATTTGCACCTTTGTAAACGACCAGGTGAATGCTGAAGTACTGGAAAAACTCCATTCGTATGACATCAAGCTGGTTGTGCTCCGTTGCGCCGGATTCAACAACGTAGATTTAGAAAAGGCCAAAGAACTGGACATCAAAGTGCTACGAGTTCCGGCATATTCTCCCCACGCCGTGGCCGAACATGCCGTAGCGCTCATCATGGCACTGAACCGAAAAATTCACAAGGCTTACAACCGCGTTCGCGAACTAAACTTTTCGCTAGAAAGGCTGACAGGATTCGACATTTACGGAAAAACCGTAGGTGTTGTCGGAACAGGTAAAATCGGAGCTATTTTCGCCAAAATCATGAAAGGCTTCGGTTGCAAAATAGTTGCTTTTGACGTGCATAAAAACGAAGAACTGCTCAAAGAGGGCGTGGAATACCTCCCGCTTGAAGAACTGCTTTCAACATCCGACATCATCTCGCTTCACTGTCCGCTGCTGCCCAGCACACACCACTTAATCAACAAAAACACGCTGAAACTGATGAAAAAAGGCGCGATGCTCATCAACACCAGCCGGGGCGCCCTTGTCAACGCCAAGCATGCCATCAAAGCGCTGAAAAGCCGCCAGCTCGGATCTTTGGGAATCGACGTGTACGAAATGGAAGAAAAGCTCTTTTTCCGCGACCTGTCCGAGAAGATTGTGAACGATGACGTTATCGCCCGCCTGCTATCTTTTCCAAACGTGCTGATCACATCGCATCAGGCTTTCTTTACAGACGAGGCGCTGACAGAAATTGCCAAAACAACGATGAACAACATCGAGGATTTCCGCTCGGGCAACGAGCTGATTAACGAAGTGAAATTCTCTTAAAAGGCGAAATTTCCTGGACACAATCATTCTCATCCGGTGCGCTGCACTCTATCCAGCCACCGGCATGGAAAAACATTTTTTTAAAAATAATAAACGCCTCCGGAAAGCGTTCTGGGAGCGTATTACTACGCGCATGATTAAGTCTTTATCAATATTATTCGGCTTTGTCGGGTTGGGGGAAATCATCCGGCTGGGGCTGCAGCTTCCGATACCAGGAAGCATCATCGGGCTGCTGCTGCTCACTCTTTGCCTGCAGCTTGGCATTCTCAAAGAAAAGGACGTCAAGCCTTCAGGAAAAGTTCTTCTCAAGGAAATGGCTTTCTTCTTCATTCCGCCCGGAGTCGGACTAATGCTTTACTTCGACCTGATAAAATCGGAATGGCAGGCAATATTGGGAGCCATTGTTCTAAGCAGCTTCTGCATCATGGCCACTGTGGGTTTTATTCACCAAAAAATGGACAAAAGTCATGAATGATTTTTTTCAATCAGAGGTTTTCGGCATTTTCCTGACGCTGGGAGTATACTTTCTAGCCCAAAAACTGTACAAGCGTTTTAGCTATTTCTTTCTCAATCCGATCCTCATAACCATCGGTACGATAATCCTGATACTGATCAGTCTGGACATCGATTACGCCGTCTACAACAAAGGCGGAAAGCTTATTTCACTGTTTCTGAGTCCTGCTGTAGTGGCTCTGGCCATCCCTTTGAACAGACAGTTCAAACTTATCCGCAAAAACAGCAAGGCGATTCTGTTCAGTATGTTTTCAGGAAGCCTTGCGGGAATACTCAGCGTTATGCTGATCGCTTACCTGCTTGGAGGATCCGAACTGACGATTATCTCCCTTGCCCCCAAGTCCGTAACTACACCCATTGCCATGAGCATTTCGGAGCAAACCGGCGGGCTGCCGTCGTTGACGGCGGTTTTTGTGATGATCGCTGGCATCTTGGGCTCCATTGCCGGGCTTCCGTTTCTTCGACTTATCGGCATAAAAAAACCCGAATCGATCGGGCTGGCAGTCGGAACGGCCTCTCACGGTCTAGGAACCGCAAGTCTGGCCGCCGAAGGTGAACAGTACACAGCTTACAGCGGACTGGCGCTGAGCCTTTGCGGAATCATTACCGCCGGACTTACGCCGCTTGTGCTGGAATGGATCATGAAATGGCTGCGATAAAACTCGAAGGCTAAAGAAAAAAAATACAGGGACGGATCAAATATCTTCCGTCCCGAAACTATACGAGGAAGAATCCAGCATGAGTTTGCCGGATTTGAAGTCATCAACGAAATCCTGAATGACTGCCTCAGTAATTCTTTCCCTGTTCAGCCCCACTTCCAAACCAACACCGCACTCGAAACATTCATCCACATACACGTGCTCACGCACCAACACATCTCCGCGGCTTTCCAGCTCCATAATCTGCTCAGCAATAAAAAGCCCTATCTCCTCCTCAAGCTCATCCAGACAAGCAAGGTTTCCGTTTTCGTCCTCTTCAAACCGAATTCTCCTGAAATCCGGAAAACGCTGCGCGGCCCTGTGCTCGGCAATTTCATATAGCTCACTGGCATGCTGCAAGCGAAGCGTGTAGATCAGCGCATCGAACAGCACCTCCTCTCCTTTGTGCTCCCCTGTAAACTTCATGTGTTTGAATTCATCGCTGGCCTCTTCGCCCTTTAAAGGCACCAATACATAATCCACTCCTCTCAGCGCCAACTCTTGCTTCAGTTTTTCCAGTTCAATTTTTTCGGTTTCAGTATATTCACTTGACATATTTATCGGAATTTAAGCACTTCGTGCTAATTATTATTTTCCATGGCAGTTATTCGCTAACAATTTAGCTTAAAAGTACACTTGCTTTTTTTGAGCAGGTATTCATTGTCCTCAATACACAAACAGATTAGCCTCAAGCTTCGCCATTTACAAACTTGCTCCATTCAAAGCATCCAATGCCTTGAAAACGAAAACCAAGCCAACGGAAACGCAAACCCGCCCTTTTTCTGTGCCTTTTTCCACTCCTTTTTCCTTCTATTTTCAACACAAGGCTAATAATTGACTTCAGTTTTTTTTAATTTTGGAAAACAAAAAAAATCACTTTTCAAACCCATTGATTTTTTATGAAAATTATCTGCATCGGAAGAAATTACACTGAACACATAGAAGAACTGAACAACGAGCGTCCGGAAGAACCCGTCGTATTTCTGAAACCCGACTCGGCTCTGCTGAAAAACAATGATCCGTTTTATTTTCCCGCTTTCACAAACGAGCTTCACCACGAAGTGGAACTGGTGATCAAAATCAGCAGGGAAGGCAAAAACATCCAGCCCAAATTCGCACACAAATACTATGAAGAAGTCGGACTGGGAATCGACTTTACAGCCAGGGATCTTCAGCAAAAAGCCAAAGAAAAAGGCCTGCCATGGGAGAAAGCAAAAGCATTCAACCATTCGGCACCAGTATCAGGCTTTGTAGACAAGAAATTATTCAGCAACCTTCAGAATATCAGCTTCAGCCTGGAAAAAAACGGAAAAAGCGTCCAACAGGGAAACACTTCGCTCATGCTTTTTCCCATTGATGAACTGATTGCCCACGTCTCCCAGTTCTTCACGCTGAAAAAAGGCGACCTTTTGTTTACAGGAACACCGAAAGGCACCGGCCCGGTGCAGATCGGCGACCGGCTGACCGGTAAGCTCGAAGGTCAGGAAATGTTCGACTTCGAAATTAAATAATTACTGCCTGTAATTTAACTTATCTGATTATATAGATAAATCATTGGCAGTGAAATAGAACTGAAAATAAAAAAGGACGAAGCACTTAAGCGGGAGGATCTCTCCCGTTTTGGATTTCTTTTTGTTTTCCATTCACTGCGTTTTTTCTTTTCTCCATCCTACACCTATGCTCAGCAACACATTTTGGCTCCGTGTCTTCGCGCCCATTTTTTTATTCACCTCAAGTATTTATTCCGCAAGTTTTGCCCAGCAAAGCAGCTTGCCTTACGGCATTCCAAAAGGCTATTACCAATTTCCCGTCAGACCCAATCTCCAGAACTTTCTGGCCGGTACTATGGGCGAACTGCGCCCCAACCACTTCCACGGAGGAATAGACATCAAAACCAGCGGCATCAGCGGGCTTCCGGTATACGCCGCCGCCGAAGGCTACATCAGCCGAATCAAAATCTCTGAAGGCGGCTACGGCAACGCGCTGTATATTCAGCACAACAACGGCACGACAACCGTCTATGGACACTTAAAAAAATATCAGAAAAAAATAGCGGACTGGGTGCGGAAAAAACAGTATGAAAAAGAAAGCTTTGCTATTGAGCTTTTTCCCTCCCCTGCAGACTTCAAAGTCAGCAAAGGCGAACTGATCGCCTTTTCAGGCAACTCGGGTTCATCGCAGGGCCCACATCTTCATTTCGAAATCCGGGACAAAAACCAAGTGCCGCTCAATCCTCTCCGCCTCGGCTTCAAGGAAATCACTGACAATATTCCGCCGCATTTCCGGGCCATAGCCCTGAAAACCCTTGACAAAAACGCCAGAATAAACGGACAGTTCGGCCGCTTTGAATACACTGCCATTAAGGGAAAAAAAGTCTACCGCATCAGCCAGGACATCCATGCCTCCGGACTGCTCGGCCTTCAGATGCGCATCCACGACAAAATGAACGGGACCTACAACAAGACGGGCGTGCCCTTCATCGAATTCCGTCTGAATGGCGAACTCATTTACAGACAGCATCTGGAAAAGATGGGATTTCATGAAAACCGGAATATTCTGACCCACTGCGACTACGAAACGGAAATCAACACCCGAAAACGCTTCAACAAACTGTACGTAGACGACGGCAACCGGCTGGCCATTCAGAAAACCAATGCGATCAAAGGAAAAATTCTGATAGAAGACGGAAAAAAATACCTGGCCCGGGTGCTGCTCCGCGACGCTTACGGAAACGAAAGCCAGCTTCTCTTTTCCATAATCGGAGATTCAAAAATTAAAAGAGCGCCGAAAAGAGCGCCGAAAAAAAAGATAAAAATCGACGAAAACATCCTGGTAATCTGTTCGGACTCAGCCCGAAACCAGCGCACTTCCGAAATGATTTTCGCTCAGAATTCAACCAAACTAAGCCCGGCATACCGAATCCGAGACAAGCATATATATCTCTGGGATCTGCGCAAAGGCCTGCCCGAATCGCTCAAAACAGGCAGACAAGTTTTCTCTACGGGTTTTGAAACAATGATACCGTCCGGCCACACGATGACCGTTTACACGCCCGACGTTCAGATTCATTTTCCAAAGCATTCGCTTTTCGACACGCTTTACCTTCAGACTTCCCGGCTGCTCCGCTACGATTCCCTGCAGGTGCTCCGAATAAACAAACCGACTGTTCCATTGAGAAAAAGCATAGAACTAACTTTTCGCCCCGGTTATATAACCAATGACAAAACTTCCGTATATTCACTTTCTTCCAAGGGAAGGCTGAATTATATCGGCGGAAGCTGGAATGGCCGCAAAATTAGTTTTCAGACAAAGACTCTGGGAGATTTCACACTTGTGCAGGATACCGCTCCCCCAACGGTCAAGCCCCTGCTCGTAAGTCCGGCGCGGCTCAAGTTCCGGATTAAAGACAACCTCTCGGGAATAAAAAGCTACCGAATGGAAGTGAACGGCCGATGGGTGCTTATGAACTACGACTACAAACGAAGACTGCTTTGGTCTGAAAAACTGGACGAAGACCGGCCTTTTAAAGGGAATATCGTCCTGACAGTAGAAGACCGACAGGGAAATCAACAACAATACAAATCAACCTTGTAAACTATGATCACAGAAGGACAACCCGCTCCGGACTTTCAGTCCAAAGACGAAAACGGAAAACCCGTCACACTTAGCGAATTCCGAGGAAAAAAACTCGTGCTGTATTTTTATCCCAAAGACAACACTCCGGGCTGCACCATGGAAGCAAAGAATCTGCGGGACAACTACAAGGCCCTGCAGCAGGCCGGCTACGAAGTGCTAGGCGTGAGCACAGATTCAGAAAAATCACACCAGCGTTTCATCGAGAAGCAGTGCCTGCCTTTCCGACTTATTGCCGATGAAGACAAATCAGTCAACAACGCATTCGGAGTGTGGCAGGAAAAGAAAAACTTCGGCAAAACATACATGGGCACCGTTCGCACCACTTTTCTTATTGACGAAGAAGGAAAAATCGAACGCGTTATTAATAAAGTAAACACAAAAGAACACGCGGAGCAAATACTGAACTCGTAGCCTTCACGCTGCGTCTGGCAGCTCCGGATTCATCGCTTTCGTTTTAACAGCTTGAGGAATTCGGGGCCGTCTTCTTTTGCAGAAGGCTTGACAGCCTCCTTTTCCTCTTCTCTGCTATCTCTGTAATAAAGCCGGATTCTTTCCAAAAGAGTTAGCAAAGCAATAATGTCAGCCTGAGGCTTTCTGCTTTTCTCCAAAACACTCTTCCGCTTTTTCACTTCAATCCGTTCTACCGGCCACTGAATATCCATGCTGTATTCCGACGAAAGCAACCCGCATGTCTGCTTTCCCAGCTCCTCCAGCAGCTCCTTGAGCATGCGGCTCCAATGCGCCTTTTTCCTAATCACATTCTCCCGGCCTCCCAAGCTTTCGACACGGTCTTTCACGCTTTCAATTTCCTTTGCCAGTTCCGTTGCCCTTCCGAAAACCGCAGCAAAGCGCCTGTGCCGCTCAAATCCCGACTGTCTGATGATATTGGCAATGTTTTCTGCCTTCAACATATACGACTGAACATCGCGAACCCAATAAAGCCTTGCCTTCTGCCTTACCACAAAGGTAAAATTCGGCGCAGACACTTTTTTTGTAAACTGCTGGTAAAATGACTGCTCTCCTTTCCCGTACATTCTGAAAAAACCCGGAACTTCTTTCTTGTCTTTAAGATATGAAAAGTCTAAAGACAGAAAATGATCAATACCTTCTACGGTCCGAGCTCCCAGCGAAAATTCATTTTTCGCGGCCTTTGCTATTCTCAGAAAATACTTTTCCTGAAGTGTCGCAGGCATAAGATTGTGCAACCCCGAAGGATCATCTTTAATCAGCTTATCGACTGCTCCGCGGAAATCCTCGTGCTCGAAGTACAGCTGCCTAAACGCTTCCATTTTCTTGTAGAAAACCTGTAAGTTGGGCTCAGCATACTCGTATGTAAGCCGGTCATTCCCGGAAACGGCCACCACATTCGCCCAATGAAGATTCCAGTTCACCTTCATGGGTTCCCGGGGATTGACCGGAACTCCCCGGTTGTACTGTTCGCGCTTGAGAAACTCAACATAATTCTTGCTTTGATCCGCGCACCTGAGCAGAAAAAAAGCGAACTCCCGTGAGCCATACTGCAAATAACCTTCTCCTACTTTGGGACAGGCATGCTGATTCAGCCCAAGAAACGAAGACTGCCTGTCAATGGAATCCGTTTCGCTCAGCAGATATTCAAAGCGTTTCCTTTCCATAAGATGATCGTCGATCTTATGAGTGTCCGCGCAAAACACTACACAATTCATCGCAGTCTCCGCCCTTTTTATAGTCTCCCTGTTCATCAGGTAAGTCAGCTCTGCGGCCAAATCGTGGAAGCCTGCTTCAAGAGCTTTCCTCGGGAACTCCGTGTTGATGCGCGGAAAAAAACTCAGCATCTCTTCCGTTTCTCCTTCCGAATCACGGAAAACCAGATCGAAATTGTCAATCCGGTCGTCTCCGCCCATTGCGGCACCCACCGACGAGCAGTCGGCCATCGGCGGAAGAATGCCTTTCGAATAATCAGCAACAATATGCGCTTCCCTGAGCGTCTTGCCTCCCTGAACAAGCTCTTGACCAGTCTCTTCCACCCCAAAGCCATATCGAATACTTTCAAACCAGTCCCTCATCTCACGGATCTTCTCCGCAGTCCCCCAAAAAAACTGAGGGCGCTCCTCCTCCAGGACAGCCAAATCCCTGTTTTCTGAAACAAGAAAATCCCTGTCCTTGATTTTTTCCTTAAAATAACACTGAACAGGAGGCTGCCTTGACAACGCAGGCTTGGCATGAGACCGGAAAGCGGCTTTTTTTCTTGAAAAAAAATCGGATCGAAGCATACAGACGGCTATGTACCTAAAACAGCTGTTCTCCGAAATAGATGCCGCCATGTAAAATAACCGCACAAAATGCGCATGCATTTCTCAAACATTGTGTCTCGGAGGGTGGAGCAGCCTGCCGTGTAAAAATCAAAAAAAGCAGAGCCTTTGAGCCCTGCTTTTTTAATTTATTACGATTTAACAACTTACAAACCATTACTTTCTACCGAACCGCCGATCTCCTTCGCTTCATAGAAAAAACAGCTCCCGCAAAGAAAACCAAAGACAGTCCCCACAAGTGGTTCCAGTGTCCCAGCACCTGACCGAAAGACGCATCGGCCAATGCCAGCTTCATATATCCTTTAAATGCCTCCGTGCTCGGAACCAGCAGGGAAATATATTTCAAAAAGCCCGGCATGGCTTCCGGCGGCCACGGTATAGCCGAAAGAAACAGAAAAGGCAAAGCCATAAATGAGAAAATCAGTATGCCCAGCTCGCGTGTTTTGAAAAACTCGCTTACGGCCATTGACAAAAATGTACTGGCCAGAATAAAAGGCAGGAAAAACAACGTCAGATCAGACAAGCTGGCAAGCATAGGAAAAGAAAACCATTTAGGTAAAATCCCCACGCAGAAAACCGTTAATATCAAGCACGACAAAAGATAAAACGCCGCGCGCCCCAGCAGAATTATCCACTCGCTGGCTCCGTGCAAGCCGTCCATCCGAACCGCTTGATAACGCTTGTACTCATTGCTGGTGCCGTTCACCAAACTGATGACCATAAGCAGAATCTGCTGCAGCACAGCCACCACAAGCAGAGCAACGATGTAAACGCCGTAGCCTCCCGTCGGGTTGTAAAGCTGAAAACTGTTAAGGCGAAGAGGCCGGACCAAATTCATAGCTGCAGATTGAGGCAAGCCTTTAGCCATAAGCTTCCTGATCTTCACACCTGCTCCAAGTGTCTGGGAGGCATAAAGACAGCCGCTTACCATTTGCTTGTAATTCATCAGATATGCCGCATCGGCGAAAAGCGACACATGCGTCTGCTGCCCACTGAGAACTTCCTTCTCAAAACCCTTCGGAATAATAACAATCCCCTTCACCTGGTTATCGTAGTAAGCATGTCTTGCCTCTTCCAAATCAGTGAATTTTCCGGTCACCTTCACTTCATCCGTGGCATCCAGCATGCGGACAAGCTGCCGGCTCAGTCCCGTATGGCTCTGGTCAACCACTGCCATCTCCACATCTTTCACTATTTCGTTTGAAAATGCAAACGAAAACAATATCGGATACACAATAGCCGGAGCAAAAAGCGTAATGATCGCGCCGAGATCTGAGAAAACCACATGCATCTCATTGCAGAAACTCCGGCTTATTCCTCTTATCAGTCTTCTGAAAGAATCCCTCATAGCAATCGTTTTCTTTTAGGTTTCAAAATTCTTTTCTTCAGCAGCGGCACAAAACCGAACAGGACTGTAAACAGGGCAAGCTTTGCCATTAACGAATACTGAAACTCCACGGGAATGCCCCTTAAGCTCTGGCCAAGAAACAGCTTCACAAAATGGGTGAAAGGCAACATGTCGGCGATCGCCTGAATTGCTCTTGGCAGCGATTCGTAAGGAAATGTAATACCCGCACAGGTAAAAGCCAGACTCGACACCAACAGCCCCATTGTCAAGGATTTGCGAAGCATGGGCTGCACGGAAACAAAAAGAACCGCCAGTCCCTGAGAAGCCGCAATCAACAAAAAGTATCCGAAAAACAGTCCCCATAAACTGCCGTTGAGCGGAAAATGAGCCAAGCCGAAAATAACCCCGTGATAAGCCGCCGCCACCAACATGAACAATACGGTATAAGGAAGCAGCTTGCCGCCAACGGCTTTCCACATGTTTCCTCCCGCGCTGTTCAGCCATTCCCTTCCTGTTCTGAAACGCAGCTCGGTGCCCAGCGAATAGATCGAACTCATCAGCACAAAAAGCATAAAAGCGACAAAGCTCAGTCCGGTCCCCAGAAAATAATAATAATTGAGATAAGGGTTCGACAAAGCATGCATATCCAAGCGCACCGGCTGTATGTCGTTCATCGCCTTTGCCTGGCTGGCGCCTTTTTTTGTGCGAAACTGAATTTCTATTCCCGCCGAAACCATCGCCGCAATTTTTTGCAGCTCCGAGGAAATTTTTCCTCCTGCGGCCATGGATATATAGCTGTTGTAGTATTCGATTTCTGTTCCTTCTCCCTTCAACAGCCGTTTTTCAAACCCCTTCGGGAAATGAATAAAACCGTATACCTCGCCGTTTTCAAGCGCCTGGCGGCCTTCTTCCGAACTCGTTAGCCGGTGCGAAATATGTATCGAAGGGCTTGAATCGATAAGGCGGACTATTTTCCGGGACATCGGCGACTGGTCGGCATTGTGCACGGCCACAGGAAGCTCCTGAACAACGCCCTGCCCGAAAAGCTGATAATAATAGCCCAGCACGCCCAGCGGAAACGCCAGCACGAAGCACATAAACAGCGGACGGCGGAGATTCTTTTTCCACTCTCTCCTGATCACTGTCCGCATACCTTTTTCAACATGTTCCTCCATACGCTTATTTCTGAGCCGGGAACTGCGCCATGTCAATAAGCGAGGTCATCCCCGGACGCAGTCCGTCAACTTTGGCCACAGGAACCGCTCTCACCTCAAAGGTCTTCATGTCAAACTCGCCGGAGTTTTTAGTGGCTTTCCAAGTGGCAAAACTTCCCAGCGCTTTGATGTAGTTCACCTCAACTTTCACTTCCTTGTTTCCCAGAGCCGGAATCAACACGCTGAATTTGTCTCCCATCTTAAAATTAGGCAGCAGATCCTCGCGCATATTGAAAGTAAGCCAAACGTCGTTCAAATCCACCAAACTGACGATCGGGAAGCCCGCCGCCACCAGCTCTCCTCTTTCCGGAACCACGGTAGCCACTTCGCCGTCGATCGGCGCAGTCACTTTCGTTTCGCTCAGGTACGATTCCACCTCGGTGATGGCGCCCGATGCCCGCTCAACCAGCGCATTCGCGGCTTTCTTATCCTCCTTGCGCGCGCCTGTGCGAGCCAGATCGTACTGCGACTTAGCCATTTCCACGGTGTGCTTCACAGCCTGCAGCTTCGCCTCTGCCTCGTCCATTTTCTGAGCAGGCAGCACGCCTTCCTTATAAAGGTTTTTTACTCGCTGATAGGTTTTTTCGGCCAGTTCCAGCCCCGCCTTCGCCTTCTGCCACAGGTTCTTGGCCGCACGGATCTGCTCTATTCTGGCTCCGTTCTCTGCCTTGTCCATCTGAGCCTCCGCAGCCTTTTTTGCAGCCTTGGCCTGAAGCAGCTTAGCTTCCACTTCCGGGCTTTCGATATAAGCCATTACCTGCCCTTTTTTCACTCGAGCACCTTCCTTCACATACAGCTCCTGCATGCGTCCCACCAGCTTAGAGGCAACTTTCACGTGCGTAGCCTCCACTTCTCCCTGCAAAAAAACAGGATCAGAAGACATCGAGACATTGACCAAAGCCACCAGCGCGCCCGCTATCGCCAGAAAGACCATTCCTATTAATGTATTTTTATTCTTACGCATTGCTTCAATATTTTCAATAATTTTAAACCTACTCAATAAAAATTTCCGCACCGGCGGTTTACTGCCTCTGCGCGTATTCAACAAACCATTCACTTCTGCCCGAAAGCACCAGAAGCTTCGCCAGCGCCACATCAAAATCGTAAAGAGCCTTCATCTGCTCCACTTCCACTTTGGATAAATTCAGCCGCGCATCCACCACGCTGGTAGACTCCGCCATTCCTTCGCGGAAAGCCTTCTCCTTCACTCTCAGGTACTCTTTGGCAAATTTGATCGAAGTTCCGATGGACTGCAGCTGATCGCGGGCCTGATTGAGCTCGTTGTAATATTTCTGCACGCCTGCCTTTATATCATCCTGATATTTGTCTTCCAATGCCTCCACGCGCTGCTCAAGCTTTCTTGCCGCCCGCAGGTGGTTCCACCGTCGTCCGCCGTCAAAAAGTGTCCATTTTACTCCAAGTCCAACAAACCAACTCGGCGTCATTCCGTTCAGCACGTGCTGCTGGTAGATTTCCTTGTTGCCAGTCGCAAAGACCGTCGGCAAAAATTCCGCCCGCTCCTTGACAGCTTTCTGATGCGCAAGTTCTTTTTTCGACCCGATCTGCCTCAGAAGCGGACTGTTTTCACCCGCCAGCTGCTGAAAA
>JAKSBZ010000188.1 GCA_022360875.1 Cytophagales bacterium
CTGTTTGCAATAGCCAGTGATGGATCACCAGTATTCGAGTTTGTTGATGCTATTGGCAATCTGATTATTGGCGGAGCCTGCGGAATCTGGTCAATGAAGACCATATTATCCAGAGAATTCAAAAAATATCGTATCGTCATAACCCCCTCAGCTGAGGCCCAGGTTGAGAAGATGCTGTACGAGAAAAGCCCTGAATAGAATTCCTCTTTTCTCTATTGCAATCTCTGCCCAACAATATCAGTATGCCGGGCAAGCCAAATATTACGCAGTCCTCCGAAGTACTGGTCGTATAGCAGGCTGTCGCTATGCGGTACAGGAGGCCGGGGAGATATTGTATGAGTGAAACCAGCAAGCCGATTCTGGCTGTCGCCCTCAACCCTGCACTTGACCTTACTATCACCTGTGACCGGGTTGTTCTGGATGCGGTCAATATAGCCAGAAGCGGGAATATTCGTGCAGCCGGTAAAGCCATCAATGTGGCCAAGGTACTGACTGATCTTGGCCAGCAGGTTTCAGTTACCGGGATACTGGGGCAAAACAACCGGGAAAAATTTGATGATTTTTTCAAGGCCCAGCTGATAGCAGATAAGTGCCTCCATGTTGAGGGAGAAACCCGGATCAACGTCAAGGTGACAGAGAAGAATAACCAGGTCACTGAGATCAACCTGCCCGGGCTACAGCTGAACCCAGGTCATATCGAGAAGTTTAAACAACGCCTTACCAGTATCAGCCGGAAAAGCAACTGGGTTATCCTCAGTGGCAGCCTGCCCAAAGGCGCTCCGCAGAACCTCTACTACCACCTGATAAAAATCCTGAAACAGCAAGGGAACAGGGTCGTGGTTGATACCAGCGGTCAGGCCTTTCGCGAAGCGATCAAGGCCGCCCCCTTTATGATCAAACCCAATATTTATGAGCTGGAACAATGGTATGGACATACCATTAACAACCTTCAGGAAGAGGCCGCTGCGGCTTCCCGTCTTCTGGCATTGAATATTGATAATGTTGTGATTTCTGAAGGACGAAAAGGTTGCCGCTGGTACACCCGGAACCAGGTTTGGCAAGCCTTTCCTCCAGCCGTAGAACAGGTCAGCACAGTTGGTTCAGGAGACAGCCTTGTTGCGGGTATTGTCTATGGTCTGTCCTGCGGCTGGACTGTGGAAGCCACCCTGAAGCTGGCGACAGCTATTGCAGCCAAGGCTGTTGCCCAGGTCGGTGTTGGAATTTCTGATATCAGCAGCCTGTCTGCTTTACGTCAGCAGGTACACACAGAACAGTTGACTGCCTGCGTTTAAACACAGTTCAAGTTGTGACAAGATAAATACGGGAAAGAGATTCCTGAAAAAATAATAACAATGAATCAGGTACACGGAATGTCGACATCAAAAGATGAGTTAGCCCGAACGTTATCAAACTTC
>JAKSBZ010000292.1 GCA_022360875.1 Cytophagales bacterium
AGTTATGAGCATTGACCGGCTGAGTCCGCATTTTTCCTATCACGAAGGAACTCATTCTGATACCGCCGTCCGTCAGGGCATTCCCAATGAGCCTGACGAGATGCAATTGTCCAATATGGTGGCGCTTTGCAAAAACGTTTTGGAGCCCCTTCGTCTTCATTTCGGCAAACCGATCCGTGTGAATTCGATGTTCCGATCGCAGAAGCTGAACGAGCTGATCGGCGGTTCAAGCGTATCGCAGCATTGCAAGGGGGAGGCTGTCGACATTGTGGGGACCGGCGGGCTGAGCAACAAAATGATTTTTGATTACATCGTGGAAAATCTGGAGTTCGATCAGATAATCTGGGAGTTCGGGACGGATGAAAATCCCAATTGGGTTCACGTTTCCTATAAAAGAGAGGGACAAAACCGCGGAAAGCTTACCCGGGCGTTGCGTGAAAACGGTCATACGGTTTACAGAGCCTATTCCAGTGAGGTTTAGAGAAGCGGTAAATGCTTTCGTTTTTGATGAATGATGACTATGTAGAGCTTGGCGCGGAAAGCATGGCTTTGCTGTTGAAGAAAAAGTCTAGAATTACCGCCAATGCTGCGCCTGACCAGTAGCACACAAGATCTGTCCAGACGAAACCAAATCCGAAGGTAAGCGCATGCATTTGGTATCTTAAAAGAAGGTGGAGCGATTCAAAAGGTATCAACTGGATAAGCTCTACCGCGAAAGTGATTGCCAGTGTGAAAACGAGGCTGAAGCTCATTTTCAGATCCGGAAAGCAAAACCGAATTCCCCAGTAGATTAGCATCGCCCACAAAGCATCGCCGGCGTAGGAAGCAATAAATTGCGGTAAAAAGACGCCGAACAGGCGGGAAGCCAAGCCAAAAGCTATAGTGAGAAAAATAAGAGGGAGGTAATAGATGCGTTTGATTGTTCGTGCTTTGATTAGCTCCATTTTTTGTTTATTTCTCCAGGGAAACAACATCCGTTTGATTTCTTTTTGGCTTTGAAATTTTTGCTTTCGGTTTATTGAATCTGCTGTAAAAAACTAGGCAGATAAGCTTATGTCTTTTTCGCGCTCTTGTTAGAATTAACGCATATCGCCTTGGTGTAGTGTTCAGAGCTATGGCTTTCAGCTGGGATAATATATGAATCAAGGATATATTTCCAAGTGTGTGTTTTGTGTTTAATTAATGTGTGTAATAAATTTCTATAATTGGAGGGTTCCCGCTTGTGGCATTGTCAGAGTAATACGAAAACCCTGTCGCTTTTTGGGGATTAGCAGCTTGGAGCAGAAACAGAAAACTGATTGAAACTGACCGTTCAAGAGATGCAGATAAAGTGGTTTGAAAAAAGATATACTCTGTGTGCGCAGCTAGATCATATTCAGCTTCAGCGGCTCTATATTTTCATTATGCTCATGAAATTGAATGCCGACTTTTTCCAGTTCATTTAAAATGGGGTTGTAAAGCTCGGGGGTAATTGGGCGGTGCACACCCGTGGCGGTAAGTTTTCCCAGCGCAAGCAGTTTTGTCGCGATGGCAATGGGCAGCCCGACAGTCAGTGCCATGCCTGTGTGTGTGGAATCGCGGCCTTCGATTACCATATGAGACTGAATTCGTTTGTGTTTTCCGTTTTCTTCATAGTCGAACTTGTGCAGCATCACGATGATGTCTTTTTCATCCGGACCGAGCGTCCATTTTTTTTTCAGAATATGTTCAAGAATCTGTGCGGGAGTTCCTTTTTTAAGTCCTATTGGCTCTTCGTCGAACATGCCCAGCCACTTGAGTTTAAACATGATTTCGGAGTTTAGTTCGAGCTTCAGGTAGTGGGCGAGTTTCAGTTCTACGGAATCTGAAGGGTTGTAAGATAAAAAAGAATTGATGAACTGGCGGTGGGTCATGTTGTGCACATCTTCCATTTCGTAGGAATCGTCAGTAGCCCCGAGCTGCACGAATGTGTCCCAGGCTTTGCAGAAACCCGGGCGGCGTAGCGTGCCCCGGTAGAGGGTCTGGATTCCCTTGAGACGGTAAACGTCCAGGTATTTCAGCGAATCCCGATTGGCGTAGCCTTCGAAGTATCCGTACTGGGGAATGTTCAGAATTTCAGTTCTTCGGAACAGCTTGTGGTAAGGAATGAACTTGTAGCGTCCTTTCTGGATGAATTTTACGCAGCCTCTTCCGGCCAAGACAATATTCCGCGGGTTCCAGGTGAATTTGTAGTTCCAGGGATTGTCCTCATGGACGGGCGCGAGCAGGCCGCCGGTGAAGGTTTCGAAGCCGAGGAGTTTGAATTCCTGGCTTTTCAGCCGGTCGATGACCCGCATGGCCGACATATGGTCAATGCCCGGATCAAGGCCGCATTCGTTAAGGAACAGCAGTCCATTTTTTCGGGCCTGATCGTCCAGTGCCTGCATCTTCGGGCCCACATACGAAGCGGTGATAAGGTGCTTTTTGAGCTCAAGGCAGTGGCGGGCAATGGCGGCGTGCATATATGCCGGGGCCATGGAAATGACGATGTCGTGTTTTTTTATTAGGTTGCCGAATTGTTCTTTGCGGTTAATGTCGGTGTGGGCGGCTTGGCAATGGGGTGAATTTGCCAAAAGCGCTTTTCTTTTGGCCAAAGCCAGGTTGTGGTCGGCCACTGTAACTGTCCATTGAAATTCGCCGGCGTTTTTTCCCAGATATTCGATCAGAGAAGAGGAGGATCTACCGGCTCCGATTATTAAAATTTTGCTCATGCTTGAGTTGTTGATGGCCGTTTCTGGAGTAATCGAGTGTGCTGAAAAAAGTAAAATAACAAATTTTAAGCAAATTGATATTGTTTAATCCGATTAAGTTATTATAAAAATCAAGGACAAATATTTGGGGGATGCATTTTTTGGCTCTCGAAATGTGGAAAGGGGGAAGATATCTTTAAATTAGATTCCTTTTACTCTTTTGTACAAATCAGTTTACGGGGGTGTTCGGTTTAATAAAGAACGGGATAAAAGGATAAGCTTTAAAATAGGATTATGAAAAGAAATAGAGAGTTGAAGATTGTGAGGGAAGAGTTCGATTCTGTGGCTGAGTTGGCTCAGGAGGATCAGGAACTGTTGCGCAGAGCTCAGGAATGTTGTTCGGCCGCTTATGCTCCATATTCGGGATTTCATGTGGGAGCGGCATTGCGCATGGAAGACGGCACGATAGAGACGGGGTCAAATCAGGAAAATTCGGCTTATCCTTCCGGTTTATGCGCTGAGCGGGTGGCGATTTTTCATGCTTCGGCTAAGTATCCTGACAAACAGTTTCGGACTATAGCCATTGCCGCGCGCCGTAAAGATGAGGTTGCGTTTTTGCCGGTGACTCCCTGTGGCAGCTGCCGACAGGTGCTTGCCGAATATGAGCACAAACAGGAGCAATCCATTCGCTTAATTATGCAGTATCCTGAAGATAAAGTGACTATTTTGCAGTCGGTTTCAGACTTGCTGCCGTTTGTGTTTACAAAAGACAGTTTGTAAGTATTTTTTTTAAAAAGAGCCTGAAAGGTAGAAATACAAGTATGTATTTGATTTATTTTAAAAATTAGTATATTTGTTTTTTTATTCCCAGGCAAGGCTCTTTTGCTGAATATTTTTTACCGCAGGACGCCTTCCACAGAGAAGGCTTGCTGATTGTTCGGTGTTTTTGTTATTTTTTAGTGTGATTTTTTATGTACGAAGTGGAGCTGGCAGAATTAAAACGTTTAGCAGAGTTCATCAAGACGCAATATAATTACGACTTTACTAATTATGCCATGTCTTCTTTCCGAAGGCGTGTGCAGCGGGTTATAGAGTTGTATAGGTTCAAAAGCGTGGATTGGCTGATCAATCGATTTTCTGGAGACGAAGCTTTTTTTGAGGAATTTGTTTCCGAAATTACTGTCAATGTAACGGAGATGTTCCGTGATCCGTCTTTTTGGCGTGAGCTTAGAGATCAGGTAATACCCAACCTCTTGCTCAATCATGAGCATATAAAAATCTGGCATGCCGGATGCTCGTCGGGTGAGGAGGTTTATTCGATGGCTATTATGCTGAGCGAAATGGGTCTTTTGGACCGTGTGACAATTATTGCGACCGACTTGGACAAAGGGATTTTGGAAAAAGCACGGAAAGGGGAATATGCCTTGCGCAATATGGAGCTGAATAAGAAGAACTATATTCGGTACCAGGGGAAAAATAATTTTGAGGATTACTACACGGTAAGGGATGACAAGGTTTATATGAATCCGGAGCTGGTGGAGAATGTGCAGTACAGGGTCCATGATTTGGTGAATGGGCCAGTGTTTAATAAGTTTGATTTGGTTTTGTGTCGCAATGTGATGATTTACTTTAACCAAGTTCTGCAAAACAGTGTACTGATTAAGCTTCACGAAAGTCTTTTTCGGTACGGATATTTGGTGATAGGGGCGAAAGAGTCGTTGATATGGTGTGAGATTGCCAATAAATTTATCGTTGTAAACAACGAAGAGCGAATTTATAAAAAATACAGAGACTAGCAGGCCGTCGGCTTTATTATGAAGATTCAACAAAATCGTTACAAAGCGGTGGTGATTGGTGGTTCAGCAGGCAGTTTTCAGGGTGTCACTAAGATTCTGTCCCAGCTTCCTGCTGATTTTCCTTTGCCTATTATCCTGTGTTTGCATCGGCTCAAACATGTCAGACACGGGTTTGTGGAAGCGCTTTCCATAAAAAGTACCAAAAAAGTAATTGAGCCATACGATAAAGAACCCTTGAAGAAAGGGCAGGTGTATCTCGCGCCCTCCAACTATCATTTAGCAGTTGAGCTTGGCAATACCTTCTCGTTGTCGACGGAAGTTATGGTCAATAATTCGCGTCCGTCTATTGATATTACGTTTGATTCGATGGCTTATGTGTTCCGGAAAAAGCTGATAGGCATTTTGCTTTCGGGAGCCAACCGGGACGGGGCCTACGGAATGAAAAAGATAAAAAACCGCGGAGGGACGGCCATTGTTCAGGCTCCGGAAGAGTGTCTGATATCGACGATGCCTGAAGCGGCTATGCGTGTTACGCAAGTTGACCATGTGATGAAAATTCAGGAGATTGTGGATTTTTTGGGTCATATTCATAAACATTACTAAAAAAAGCATGATGAGTCAGTTTTTTTACCGCTTTTTTAAACCTTTAATATTGGTTTTATTTTTTTTGGTTGTTTCAGCGGACATTGGCGTTCTCATTTTTTTGCCCGATGATATTGCCGCTAAGTTGTTGGGGGATATTCATCGGGTCGGAGAAGTGTACCAGGTACTGACTCCGCTGTATGCCGTGCAGTTTTTGGCTCTTTTTCTGTCGGTTTTCGCAGTTCTGTATTTTGCCTTTTGGAAGTCTGCTCAGACAGCAGACAAGGTAGTGTACGTCGACCGTTTGGTAAGTGATAAGGAAGATGACGTGCGCCAGGTTGAAGATGACGAAGAGAGTGCGCTGGCAAAACTGGTGGATTCCTGGGAAGAAATAGCTGCAGACGGAGCACCTGCGTCGGATTGTCTGAAGGCCGTGTGCAGCGCTTTGGAAGCCGGGCAGGGAATGCTTTATGCTCGCCGCGATGAGGCATCGCTTTCTTCATTTCGAATGATTGCCAGCTATGCTTACACTTCTGTCGAAGGGAAAGAAGTCGGATTTGAGCTTGGGGAGACACTGGCAGGTCAGGCGGCAGAAAATAAAAAGGCAATGGTGCTGAACCACGTGCCTGAAAATCATGAAGCGATCCGCTCAGGTCTGGGAGAAGCCTTGCCGAGGGCTATTGCAATTTTTCCGGTATTGGACGAGAACAGTGAAGTGATTGGAGTGCTGGAGGTTGGAGCATTCAAGGCCTTTAGCCCGCAAGTGGTCAGAGAGATTGAAAAACGGGCTGGCAAGTTTAGAGAGTTTTGTCTCCAGAGTGCTGAAAAAGAATAATACGATTTTTTTATTATTAATAACGGGGGTATAAAATGTTTAATCGCATGAAAGTAGGGAACAAAATAGCCATATTTGTTTCTTTTATAGTGTTGCTTTCCGTGGTGACTATGGGGCTTTTGTCCTATAATTTTTCAGAACAGATGCTGCGCCGGAAGTATTTGGATGATTTGGTAAATGCAAATCGAACCCGGGCGGAGGAGCTTGCGGATTTTCATCAGCGACAGCGTTCGGTTTCTCGCTCTGTTTCCGAGATGCGGGGCGTAATAGATGCCATCAAGACTGTGCCTTATGGGCAGGCCGGAACAGCAGCTGGTGAATGGTCGGAAGAACTGCTGAAAAAGATTACTCCTTATCTTAAACTGGAGGGAGTTCGGGGAATCAGCTTCGTGAATTCCCGCAGGGAACTGATCTTCGGTTCCGAAACGCAAGTTAGTTTGGAGCAGCCAACTGTTTATCTGGACCCTTCGGGTTTCGATTACGGTAAAAAAGCCGATGGCAGCAGTTTGGGCAGCGTTTACCTTTCAGAAAAGCAACATCGGATTAATGCTTATTCCCGTTTGTTTGTGGGAGGCGAGTTGTTTTATTTAATTCTTCATTTGGACGCTTCTCCTGTTCTTCGGCTGGCAGGAAGTATTCCGGGCATTGGCGAGACAGCCGAAACCGTGTTGGCAAGAAATGAGGGAGACAAACTTGTTTTTGTTGCAAAGCCTGCTTTCAAAGAGATTTATACCGAATCCTCCGGCATTTACTACGGAAAAGAGAGAAGTGGCGGTCTGCAAATGGCAACGCAGGGAATATCTGGAACAAACGAAGTAATCGATTACAGAGGTAAAAAAGTACTTGCGGCTTGGAGTCAGTTGCCGGATTTGAAGTGGGGCATTGCCACTAAAGTGGACACCGCTGAAGTCAGTGGTGTTTTAAGAAATTATATACTGAAAATTGCATCGGTTGGGCTGCTCTTGGTTGTGCTCACTTTTTTTGTGTCTCTGAGTCTGTCAAAACCTTTGATGAGCCGTCTTCAGTATCTGAAGAAGATTTTGCAGCATATGTCTAGGGGAGTCCTGCCCAATTCCATCGAGAAGCGGGGCGGCGACGAGTTCGGAGAAATGGCCGAAACAGTCGACGGTGTGGTGCAGTCGCTCAGGCGCACAGCCGAGTTTGCTTACCAGATAGGGGAAGGAAATTATAACACCAAATACAAGCCAGTAGGCGAGCAGGACATTTTGGGCAACTCGCTGCTGGGCATGCGGGATAATATCCGTTCCAGCGAAGAGCGCGACGATGAACGAAACTGGATTGTCTCTGGGGTGGCCAAAGTCGGGGACATCCTCAGACAAAACGAAAACTTGGAGATTATTGGCGACAATTTGCTGGAATATGTGGTGAATCGCGTTTCGGCAGTTCAAGGAGCATTTTACGTGGTTGATGAGTCTGATGTGGAGAGTATCATAAATATGCGGTCTTGTTATGCTTATCAGAAAAAGAAATATATTCAGACGAGCTTCCGGATGGCCGAAGGGCTTGTGGGGCAGACGGCAATTGAGCAGGAGCTGATTTTCCGTACGGAAATTCCTGAGGACTACCCATATATCACTTCAGGTCTGTTGGGTGATCAAAGGCCGGAGAGCATACTCTTGATGCCTCTTATTACTGATGAACAAGTTTACGGTGTGCTGGAGCTGGCGGCTTTTCATGTTCTGAGTGAGAGGCAAATCAACTTTGTGCAGGAGATTAGCGTAATGGTTGCCCGGACCATCTTTAATGTAAAGGTGAACGAGCGGACCATGACGCTGCTGAAGGAGTCCAGAAATATGAGCCAAGAGCTGAGGGAAAAGCAGGAGATTCTGAGGCAGAATGCTGAGGAAATGCAGGCGACTCAGGAAGAGCTGCAGCGCACCAACTCACAGCTTGAAGAGCAGATTGAGGAGGTGAACCGGGGTCAGAAGAGAACCCAGATGCTGTTGGAAAACGCTTCGGAGGTGATTACCATTTATGAAAAAGACGGGACTGTGCGCTATGTCTCGCCTTCTGTTGAGCGCATTTTGGGTTACAGCCAGTCTGAGATGAATACCACCGATATTCTAGAATATGTGGTGGAAGAGGACAAGCAGAAAGTGAAAAAGGCTTTCGACGAGCTGGTGCTCAATCCGCATCGTCCGATGAGCATTCAGTATCGCGTGAAGCAAAAAGACGGTGATGTGCTTTGGGTGGAAGCTGCGGGAAACAATTTGCTGAGCAATCCGGCTATTCAGGGGCTTGTGCTGAATACGCGAGATATTACCATGAGGCTTCGGGCCGAGCGGGAAGAGCGTATGCGTTCCAAAATGCAGTCGCTTTCGGAGAATTCACTGGATCTGATCACTCGTTTGGATGCCGAGGGCACCGTGTTCTATATAAATCCAACTATTAAAAATCTGACCGGCAAGCCGGCCTCTTCTTACTTAAACAAGCCGCTGAAGGAAACGGACATTCCAAAGTCTGTATTGAATGAGTGGGATGAGTTAATGGAGGAAGTAGTAAACAGCGGTGAGAAAATTACCCGAGAGTTGGATTTTCCTGCTCTGGAGGGCGACCGCATTATGCAGGTTAATGCGATTCCGGAATTTGACACCGAGGAGAACATTGAGTCGGTTCTTGTGGTGTCACACGATATTACTGAACAGAAGCTTGCAGAGCTGGAGATCAAGAGCACCAATAAGAAAATAACAGAAAGTATTAATTATGCTCGCCGTATTCAGGGGGCAATATTACCTGGCGATGCACAAATACACAGGCAGCTTCCGGATTCATTTATCGTTTACAGAGCCAGAGACGTGGTCAGCGGAGATTTTCCGTGGTATCTGGAAGTAGACAACCAGATTTTTATTGCCGCGGTGGACTGTACGGGACACGGGGTTCCGGGAGCGCTGATTTCACTGATCGGTTATTTCTTGCTTAACGATATTGTGCGCAGTCAGAGGATTTTTGATCCGGGAGTCATCCTGGATCAGCTGGATCAGCAAGTAACCAAAACGCTGCGCCAGGACCAGGAAGGAGCGACTGGGAAAGACGGAATGGACATCGCTTTGTGCAGAATTGACAAGGAAAAGGGTGAAGTAGTGTTTGCCGGGGCGCACCGTCCGTTGTTCTGGGTTTCTGAAGGAATTCTCAACGAGATAAAGGGCAACAAGTTTCCTATAGGCGGCGGACGCTACCGCAATCAAACGAATTTCGATAGCCATGTCGTGAAAGTGAAGCCGGGAGATGCTATTTATTTCTGCTCCGACGGCTATATAGATCAGTTTGGAGGCGAGAAGAACCGAAAATTTGGTTCCAAGCGCCTCAGAAATCTGATTTCCGATATCTCGTCTTTGAAAATGGAAGAGCAGCACGAGGAGTTTGCCCAGGTTTGGGAAGGCTGGAAAGGAGAGCAAAAACAAACAGATGATATGCTATTAATTGGAATCAAATTTTAAATACAATAATTTAGAAACTGAATTTTTATTAAGACGTTAATAAATGCCCCTTTTTTTTCAGTTCAATATTTTTTGCGAGTATTAATTTTTATGATCTATGGAGTTTATTTATGACTTACATAAAGCCATGTTAGGGAATCACCTAATACTGGTGTATGAAGGTGATTTTACCCAGGAGATTACCAAGTCAGTTTTGGCGATGGCTGAACGGAATATGGATTCTTTTGGGGAAGAGTCGAGCATTAAGCGGAAAGTGTTTAATGTGATGGTGGAGTGCCTGCAGAATATTGTGAAGCACTGTGACGAAGTGGAAGAAAGACTGGAAGCTAATTCTGCTGTGTTCATGATAGGAAAAAGTCCGGAGTGTTACTGGATATGTTCTGGAAACCCTGTCAGAAAGGGACTGGAAGGCACTTTGGCTCAAAGACTGAACGAGGTAAACGAATTGGACAAGGACGGACTGAAGAAATTGTACAAGGACATTATCAAGAATTCGGATATATCGGAGAAAGGAGGCGCCGGACTGGGCTTTGTGGATATGGCCAGAAAGTCGGGCAATAATCTGGAATTTGGGTTTAAACCGATAAATGATGAACTGACATTTTTTACATTGAGAATCAAAATCGCAAGAACTTAAACGGGTTTTTCTGAGAATATTTTTGGATTATGATGGAGATTATAAAACTAGAGGGGACTGAAGACACCCCAAGGATTTTGTTGGATCAAAAGAACGGAATTTTTGAAATTTCGGGACGATCACTGCCGGAGGATTCGGCCGAGTTTTATCAGCCGATACTTGAATGGCTCAGGGCATATTCTGAAAGCGCTAATGACAAAACGGAATTTGTTTTTAAGCTCGAGTACTTTAACACAGCTTCATCAAAGCTGATTTTGGATATTCTGACTGCCTTGGAGGAAGTGGAGAACTCGTCGATAGTCTGGTGTTACCACGAGGACGATGAGGATATGGAGGAAGCAGGCGAGGAATTTTCGGAATTGGTGGAAATTCCTTTTGAGTTCAAATTAAACTAATAATGAGTTGCTTGAGACAGTCTGAAGGCTCAAGCGGCTTTTTTTTATGTTAGTTGTGTCAGTGTATGAGTGAGGAAATATTAAAAGCAATCACACAGCTGTTTGCTATCATTACCAAACAGGACGGAGGCGTATCTGAACGGGAACGCGACTTTGTGATTTCATTTTTTAAGCAGGAGCTTGATCTGGATTCAGTGGAGGAGTATCTGGCGCTTTATGACCGGATAGTGAAGTATGAAAAGAGCAAAGTGCCTGTGCTTGCGGGGGACGAGAATGAGGAGAGGAAGCGGAAAAGAAAGAGAACTTCTGTAAGCGATTCGGTAAAAACACTGGCCATTTGTCGCAAAATAAACAAAACGCTCACTCAGAAGCAGAAGATAGTCGTTCTTACCAAACTTTTTGAACTTATTGGGTCGGACCGCAAGTTTACCGAAAACCGAATGGAGATCATTCATACGGTAGCCGAAGTATTCAATGTGCTGCCCCGTGAGTTCAAAATGGTTTCGGCTTTCATGCTTTATCAGGGGGGCGATATCGGTCCCTTTGAGAACCTGCTTGTCGCTTCCGGCAAGAAAAAGGAAGGTCATGCCTTAGCCCATCAGTTTTTCGACTGCTCAACGGAGCTCATTTTTATGTGCGTGCCGAGCGTGGACATGTATTTTGTCCGTTGTCTGGAAAACGGCAACCTCCATCTCAACGGATTGGCTATGCAACCCGGGCATGCCTATCTGTATTCGCACGGCAGCACGATTAAATCGCCAAGCGGCGGATCGCTTTACTACAGCAAGCTTATCCGCCACTTTCATACCGCGCAGATTCAAACACCTTTGTCGTTCAATGTCGAGGAATTGTCCTATCAGTTCTCGACGGGCAATGTTGGTCTACGGGATATCAACATTTCGGAAGGGCCAGGCAAGCTGATCGGTATTATGGGAGGAAGCGGCACGGGAAAAACAACGCTGCTTAATGTGCTGGCAGGGCTGGAGGCGCCTTCCGAAGGTAGGATTTTAATAAATGGAATCGACATAAACTCTGAAAACGGCCGGGAAGATATCAAAGGCGTGGTAGGGTATGTCTCCCAGGATGATCTGCTGATCGAAGAGCTTTCGGTTTACGACAACCTTTACTATAATGCCAAACTCTCGATGGCCAATTTGAGCGAAGAGCAGCTGCATGAAAAGGTTATGCATGTACTGACAAGTTTGGGACTGGAACACCGAAAGTCGCTTCGGGTGGGCAATGCGCTGGACAAGACGATTAGCGGCGGACAGCGAAAAAGGTTAAATATTGCTTTGGAGCTAATCCGCGAGCCTTCTGTTTTGTTTGTGGACGAGCCCACATCCGGTTTGTCGTCTAGGGATTCGGAAAACGTGATTGATCTGCTGAAAGAGCTTTCGCTGAAAGGCAAGCTGATTTTTGTAGTGATTCACCAGCCGTCCTCGGATATTTTTAAGATGTTCGACAAGATGTTTATTCTGGATTTGGGCGGATATCCGATTTATTACGGAGACCCTGTTGAGTCCGTAACCTATTTTAAGGGACAGTCCAACCAGGTGGATGCGGAAAGAGGACAGTGTGTGTCCTGCGGAAATGTGAACCCCGAACAGATTTTTAATATTATCGAGGCCAAAGTCGTTGATGAGTACGGGGAGTTTACCAGCAAGCGGAAAGTCAGTCCAAAGCAATGGTACGAGCGCTTCCGCGATTTTTTTAATATGGAGCGGGTGGCCGATGTGGCGGAAAAGCCAGTAAGCACCCTGAAACTGCCGTCAAGGCTGAAGCAGACAATAATATTTGCTACTCGTGATATTCGTTCCAAGCTCAGCAACAGCCAGTATATGCTTATCAACTTTTTGCAGGCGCCTTTGCTGGCGTTCATTCTGGCCTTTATCATTCGCTATAAAAATTCTGACAATCTGCAGAATTATCTTTACCGCTTCAATGAGAACATCCCGATTTTTATTATGATGGCCGTTATTGTCAGCATGTTCATAGGGCTGACAGTGAGTGCCGAGGAGATTATTAGGGACCGGAAGATACTTAAAAGAGAATCATTTCTGAGCTTGAGCTGGAGCAGTTATCTTTCGTCCAAACTGGCGATTCTGTTCTGCATGTCAGCTATACAGAGTCTGTCGTTTGTGCTGATTGCCAATTTGTTGCTGGAGATTCAGGGTATGTATTTTACATACTGGTTTGTGCTGTTCACGGTATCCTGTTTCGCCAATATACTGGGGCTGAATATCTCGTCGGCTTTTAATTCATCGGTGACCGTGTACATCATTATTCCTTTCATCATCATTCCTCAGATGGTGCTAAGTGGCTTGCTTTTCCCCTTTGACAAGCTAAACGAAGTGATAAGCAACAGGGAAAAAGTTCCTCTGGTTGCCGACCTGATGGTGACTCGGTGGGCATTTGAAGCAATTGCCGTTGACCAGTTTAAGGAAAACGAATACCAGCGGGATTTCTACAAGTATGAGCAGGCGCTTTGGCAAGCTGATTTTAAGTCTACGTTTTACATTAAGGAGCTAAGGAACGAGCTTAATTTTGTTGAACGGACTTTGGGCTCAGAGGATGAAGACCGTCGGAAACAGGCGGCCGAGTACCTGCAGGTGATCCGTACAGAGCTTGAAAGAGAACCGTTTAAAAAGGGTTTAGAAAAGATAAATATTGAAAAGGATTTGAGTTTGGCAGCGGTTAGTCCGAATACGATACGGACAATAAACAGCTACCTGACAAATCTCAAACAGCATTATTTGGATCAGTTCAGAACTGCCAACGTCAAGAAAGATATGCTGATTCAGTTCAAGGAGAAAAACAGCGAGGAGTTTAATCTTAACGAGCTTAAGGACCACCACTACAATGAAAGTATGGCCGACCTAATGAGGAATATATCGGTAAAAGAGCGGGTGCTGCTTTACGAGGGGAAGCTCGTGCAGCAGATTGATCCGATTTTTAACGAGCCTTATTTGCCCTCCAATTTTTTGGATTACCGCGCACATTTTTTTGCTCCCAAAAAAGCTTTCCTGGGAAGGCTCTGGGAGACCTACGGGTTTAATTTGTGCGTTATCTGGTTTATGACAGTAGTGCTTTTCTTTGTGCTTTATTTTGAAATTTTAAAAAAGTTGGTTACCAAAAATTTTCTCAGTGTATTCAAGAGTAAGAAGTGAAAGAAGGAGGCTCGCTTCTTGATTCTTGGCCGTAGGCATTGAGAGGATTGAGGGAAGAACAGAGACTAAAGGTCAAGTGACAAATTGTTGCCCCTGATAAATTTTTTAGTCATGAAAGCTGTTTTTCCAATTCTTCTTTTGTTTGTTGCTGTTATACTTTGCCCATCCGGAGTTGGTGCTCAAATAAATCATCCTGCCCCTGCGAAGCAGGAATCAGCTAAATTGGATAATAAGATATATTTGAAAACATTTGACATCAGCGCTTTGTCGGAGGGAAAGAAAAGCGTGCAGTATGTTCAGGTTTTTTCGAAAGGGAAAAAGTACATGCTTAACATGTGCGGGAAAGAGGGCATGCCGGAAGGGCTGACGCTAAGCTTATACAACAGTAAACGAAAATTGCTGGGCACTAATGTGATTAACGGAAAGCACCAGACCAAAGTGACTTTTCCGTGCAGCGCAACAGGCCTTTATTATCTCGTATATACGTTAAGTGAAAATACATCGGAGGCAGTTCAAATGGATTGCGGGAAGAGTGTGCTGTCTTTGAAATTCGAGGAAAAAGATTGAGATGTCCGCTTCATTGTTTGAAAGAAGAGCCTCAGAGATGGGGCTTTTTTTTATGGTCAAGACTAGTCTTTTGCCGGGAAGGGGTGAAATAATGAATTCCGGTACTTTGGAAGATGAATTATTTGCGTATCTTGTATGTAAGTAAGCTTTTTTGAAAACGCTTTATCGTGTATTTTTTTCGTATGAATGGGCGTACTGATTTTTGTTGCATATATTTGCAAAAGAAATTGTTTTTGGGGCAGCAATATTTGATATGATGATTTGAAACTGGGCAGGCTAAAACAATTGGTTTGTTTTTTTTTAGCGGGTCTGGTTTTGTTTTTTTGGAAGAGTGCGCAGGCGAACGCCATTTATGATTAATTGAGCCAAGAATGTTTAATGCTGGATATATTTTGTATTTTTAGGCTCAGAGTTCAATTTTTTGCGAATATTTTTTGTGCTTAATAAATTATTTCAACTATAATAGTTTGATTTTTATGAGAAAGTTGCTTTTGGGATTGGCGCTTTTGGTTGGCTTTTCTTGTACGAGCAAGAAAAAGTCCAGCGAAAAGGAGTTTATGGCGAGTCTGGATACGCTGCAGGTCCTTAGCCCAAGTGTTTCGGAAGAGGCAATAGCTGAAATTATGGAGCAGATCCCTTCTCCGCTGGAGGTGTCTCTTCTTCTTAAAGAAACCGGGGTAAAGTACAATAACGAGTTGCTTAACAACCCTCAGAAGATTTCGAAATACAACAGCAGTTACAAAAAAGCCCTGAATTTGGGTATTTACGGCACTGACCTGGGGTATTCTAATATTTATGAGGAAAATCAGGACGCCATTGAGTATCTGGGGTCGATTAAGAAGCTGGCGGACGAAATGAGTATCGGGCAGTTTTTTGACTTTGAGACAATAAAAGGTTTGGCAACCAACAGCAAAAATCTTGATGAGTTGCTGACGGTGACCACGGAAAATTTCAACAATATAAATCAGTATTTGCGCGAGCAGAACCGGTCGAGCCAGAGCGTTTTGTTTTTGACTGGCGGATGGATAGAAGCCGTAAACATTTTGTGCCAGATCGAGAAACAGGTCGACGCCAAGGAACTGTATGTCGAAAAAATCGGGGAGCAGAAGATTATTTTAGAGAATATTTCTAAGCTGCTGAATTTCTACCAAAATTCGGATCCGAATATTGTTGAGCTAAAGACTGCTTTTGCAAGTTTGGAAAAAGCTTTTGAGAATGTGAAAATCAATTATACCTATGTAGAGCCTGTGATTTCAGAAGGAGATGATGGGCAGGTTTTGATCCAGGACAATTCGACCACTGAAGTGGTCATAAGTCCAAAGGATATTGTGAATATCAGAGCATCGGTAGAGGAAGTTAGAAATCAAATTATCCAATAAAACAGTCGTATTGGTTATGAAGAAGTTTATTTTTATACTTGGGATTGCAATGGCGGGCATTGTGAATTTTTCCCTTGCACAGGATTGTGAAATCGATCAGTACACCAAAGAATGCCAGGCAAATCTGCAAGACAACTACATTTACCTGAAGACCTTTAAGATTGACGAGCTCAATCCAAGTAAGAAAAAAGTGCAGCACACTTATGTGTTCAGTAAGGGCAAGCAGTATTCACTGAATATCTGCAGCGAAACTTCCGCCAACCAGGAGGGCGTGGTGGTGAATTTGTACAATAGCCGCCGCAAATTGCTGGGCAGCAATTACAGCAAAGGCAAATACCAGGACAAGATTGTTTACACTTGCGGAGCGACGGGGCTGTATTATATTGTATATACGTATAATGGCGACAGCAAAAAACTTTGCGGAAGCAGCGTGCTTGGAATGAAGTAAGGATAAACAACGGCAAAAATTATATAAAGGGTTTCAGAATTATCTGAACCCTTTTTTTGTGTCATTATTTCAGAATATTTTTACTACTGTATTCCTGAGGATTCTGATGGCCTTTTGTGTGGTACTGTTGAATAATAAAAAGTACGGCAGAGCAGGGGGACCGCGATCATCTAAATTTGTGACATGATTTTTTTGCAAAATATTGAAAAAAGCTACGTGACAGGGCACCAGTCGCTCCACGTGCTCAAAGGTATAAACCTGCGTATCGGAGAGGGTGAACTGGTTTCCGTTATGGGACCGTCGGGTTCCGGAAAATCCACCCTGCTGAATATTCTGGGGCTTCTTGACGGCTTTGACTCGGGCACCTACCGGCTGGCCGGGAATCCAATGCACAAGCTCAGCGAAAAGCAGGGCGCTTACTACAGGAATCAATTTATAGGCTTTGTTTTTCAGTCGTTCAATCTGCTGCCCTTCAAGTCAGCGACCGAAAATGTGGCCTTGCCGCTATACTATCAGAAGATCTCCCGCAAAAAACGGAACATGATGGCGGAAGAACTGCTCGAGCGCGTGGGCCTCAGAGACTGGGCGACGCATCTTCCCAGTGAGCTGTCCGGCGGACAAAAGCAGCGGGTAGCTATAGCCAGGGCGCTTATTACCAAGCCCAAAGTGATTTTGGCTGACGAGCCTACCGGCGCGCTTGACAGCAAAACTTCCGAAGAGGTGATGGAAATTTTCAAGGAGGTGAACGGGAAGGGAATGACGGTGGTGATCGTAACGCATGAAAATCAAGTGGCCGCTGAAACAAAACGCATTATTCGTTTAAACGACGGCATTATTGTAAAAGATGAGGTCCCACAATCAATAGTCCCGTAAACTTATGTTTAATTTCGATACTTGGCAGGAAATATTTTATACCATCCGGAAAAACAAGCTGCGCACTTTTTTAACGGCTCTGAGTGTGTCTTGGGGCGTGTTTATGCTGCTGTTTCTTTTGGGAGCCGGGTCCGGACTGAGGCACGGGATTGAGCACGATTTCCGGGATGATGCGGTGAATTCTCTTTGGCTTTTTCCGGGCAAAAGGACTATGCCGTTCAAAGGTATGAAGACCGGAACAAGAGTGCAGCTGACGAATGATGACGTAACGGCCATAAAGGCGCAGATTCCTGGAGTGGAGTTTATCACTGCGCGGTATTATGTGTGGGGTGAGTTTACCGTCAGACACAAAGACAAATATTCTTCGTTCAACATTCGGGCCTGCCACCCGGATCATCAGCATTTGGAAAATACGATTATGAATGACGGACGGTTTCTGAATAAGCTGGATTTGGAGGACAGGCGGAAAGTGGCTGTCATTGGTTCGAAGGTCGTCGAAGTATTGTATGATAAAGATGAGGATCCGATCGGAAGCTGGATTGATGTGAAGGGAGTAAAATATATGGTGGTAGGCACGTATGAGGATGATGGCGGTGAAAATGAAATGCGGACAATTTACATACCGATTACTACTGGGCAGGTCGCATACGGAGGCGGCAAGAATGTACATCAGATTATGCTGACGGTCGGAAACGCTTCGGTAGAGGAAAGCCAGGAGATTAAGAAAAAAGTACTGGCGCTTCTTTCGGGCAAACATCTTTTTGATCCGAAGGATGATGAAGCCCTGTATGTGAGAAATATGGTGCAGCGCTTTCAGCGTTTTCAGAATCTGTTTACGACAATTGATACTATTCTGTTTGTGGTCGGAATTATGACGATTATCGCCGGAATTGTAGGCGTAAGCAATATAATGCTGATTGTTGTTAAAGAGCGGACTAAGGAGATTGGAATCAGGAAGGCTATCGGAGCTTCCCCGGCTTCGATTATCGGATTGTTCCTTCAGGAATCTATAGCCATCACGCTGGCTTCCGGTTATTTTGGATTGTTGTCAGGGGTGGCTATTGTTGAGGCGGCGGCCTGGGCACTGACGAAATTCAGTGTTGACGCGCCTTTTTTCAGAAATCCTCAGGTAGATATGAATACGGCTATTGCCGCGACCTTGATTTTGGTTTTTGCAGGTGCTCTTGCGGGTTATATTCCGGCGCGCAAAGCGGCAAGCGTCAATCCGATAGAAGCGCTTCACGATGAATAAAGGAGTCCGTTGAAACCAAATAGAATTCAGCATTTTATTTTTCTGAAAAATAAAAACACAGTATGTTTGATTTTGATAAATGGCAGGAAATCTTTCAGACTATCGGGCGGAACAAGCTCCGGACCGGCTTGACCTTGTTCGGTGTTTTCTGGGGACTTTTCATGCTTATGATTCTGCTTGGGTCGGGAAGCGGGCTGAGAAACGGGGTGATGCTGGGCTTTTCGGGCATTAACACAAACAGCTGCTTTGTATGGGGAAGAAGGACAACAATGCCTTACAAGGGTTTCCAGCCGGGGCGGTTTGTGCGTTTGAGAAATGACGATATTGGGGCCATTCGCACCAAGCTGAAAGGCGTGCAGTATGTTGCGCCGCGGTTGGGAAGAAATGCTGTGCCAATGAATTATAAAGAAGAATCGGGAAGTTTCTTTGTCCGGGGAGATTTGCCTGATGTGAAGTATATTATCAAGGAGGACGTGTATCAAGGCAGGTTTCTCAATGCTCTGGATATAAAGCATCGGCGCAAGGTATGTGTCATTGGGCACCGATGCCGGTCAGTGCTTTTTCCCGATATGGAGCCGGAAGAGATCATTGGGAAATTCATGAAAATACAGGGCGTTCCCTTTATGGTGATCGGGATGTTCAAGAGTCTGGACGAGGACGATGCCGATTATGACGAAAAGATAGTTCATATTCCGCTCAATACTTTTCAGCAGATGTACAAAATGGGCGACCGCGTGGGATGGTTTGGTTTGGCTGCTTTTCCGGATTATGACGCCTACGTTCTTGAGACTGAAGCAAGATTGCTTTTGGCCAAGCGCCATCAGGTGCACCCAGACGACAAAAATGCTCTTGGTACGGGCAATGTGAAAAAGGAGTATGAGAAAATCCAGAGTTTGTTTTCCGGAATTCTGATTTTTAACTGGGTTGTGGGGATTGGCTCGCTGCTTGCCGGGCTGATCGGCATCAGCAACATTATGCTTATTACCGTAAAGGAACGCACCAAAGAAATTGGTATCCGTAAAGCTTTGGGAGCCAAACCCTGGTCGATAATATCGCTTATTTTACAGGAATCCGTTACGATTACCTTTATTGCTGGTTTTGTCGGTTTCTTTCTTGGTTTTATGCTTACCGAATATATCAGTTCGCATTTGCCAAAAGGAGGCGACAGTATGTTCTACAATCCTGAGATTGATTTTTCTACTGCGCTGGCTTCCCTGGGGTTGACAGTTTTGGGAGGCGTGCTTGCCGGGCTTATTCCGGCTCAAAAAGCCGCGGCTATTTCTCCAATAGAATCATTGCGAACAGAATAAAACGAAAAATAATATGAAACGAGCACTGTATATCTTTATCGGTCTGTTTTTCCTGGCGGCCTTGGGAGGGACATTCTATTACTTGTACGATAAGGCGCAGGAAAAGCCTGTGGTTTATTCGTCCGTGTCGCCGTTTAAAACCAATATTGTGAAGAAGACTGTGGCAACCGGCTCAATCACGCCACGGAAGGAAGTGGCAGTCAAATCCCATATTTCGGGCGTGGTGGACAAGCTGTTTGTGGAGGCGGGAGATTTGGTGAAGAAAAATCAGCTGATTGCGCGGATTAAGATTATACCTAATATATCCAGCCTTAACCAGGCAGAGGCTCGGGTGAAAACAGCAACAATTAATTTTAAAAACGCAAAGGCGGAATTCAAGCGAAATAAGAATCTATTCAATCAGCAGGTGATTTCTCAGCAGGAATTCGTGCGTTACGAGCTGGAATACCAGCTTAGGGATCAGGAGCTGGAGACAGCTAAGGAAAATCTGGAGATTGTTAAAGAAGGCGCTACCAAAAAGAAAGGATCTGTCTCGAACTTGATATATTCAACTGCTGATGGCATGGTGCTGGAAGTTCCGGTAAAAGAAGGTAATTTCGTAATTGAGAGCAATACCTTCAACGACGGGACAACACTTGCGAGCATTGCCGATATGAACGAAATGATTTTTTTGGGAAAAGTGGACGAGTCTGAAGTTGGGAAAATCCGGCAGGGGATGCCTTTGAGCCTGCAGGTTGGGGCCATTCAGGACGAGACATTCGAGGCTTTGCTGGAGTATATTTCTCCGAAAGGAATTGATGAGGAAGGAGCCATACAGTTCGAGATAAAAGCTGAAGTGAGGCTGAAAGAAGGCACTTTTCTGCGCTCGGGCTACAGCGCCAATGCCGATATTGTTTTGGAAAAGAGAGACAGCGTGCTTGCCCTGCAGGAATCTAATCTGATTTTTGATGATGAAAGCGACAGTGTGTTTGTGGAATTGGAAATCGGCGAACAGGAATTTGAAAAACGTTTGGTGAAAACGGGTCTTTCTGATGGAATCAATATTGAAATTCTTTCTGGATTGAAACCGAAGGATAAGGTAAAAGAACTCAAATAAGAAAAGACCTTTTGAAAGGAGGCGAGTGCCTGCTGAGTATAGATGTGCTTATAGATTTGTAAAGCAGTATTGAGAAAGTACTCAGTCAGATTTTTACACCTTGTCTTCCTTTCGCAGATTTCGTTTTCGGATTTGCTAGGGTTTGTGTATGCCCTGTTGGCAATTTAATTTATGTTATATTTTTGCTAAAACACTGGCTGTGAGATGTAACTGAAAATAATAAGAAGTACGAAGTACTTAACAAAGCAGATGTTACTGTATATCTGGATCCTTCCTTTTCTCTCTTCTCTCCGAAATCCCCGTCCCGGGGTTACGTTTTTTTGGTCCGCGGCACTATATAGGTAAACAATACCGCACAGATGACCGACTCGACTAACGAACGATCCAACCGGCCCGGCCAGCCAAGCCATTCCGGCCAGGCATTTCCTTCTGCATCCGCCAAACCTCCGGCCGGGGAAGAGACTCCGGCGACAAACGCCATCCAGATTCCCGAAATCTCGCTGCCCAAGGGCGGCGGCGCGCTG
>JAKSBZ010000094.1 GCA_022360875.1 Cytophagales bacterium
ACGGGTTTTTACTCGTACGTGCAAATGCGCCGTTACGGAGGAGACCTTCAGGGTATCCTGGACAAACTCGACTACCTGCAGGACCTTGGAATCACGGCTCTGTACATCAATCCGCTGAACGATGCCCCCTCGCTGCACAAGTACGATGCCCGGCACTACCGCCACATCGACCGGAACTTCGGTCCGGATCCAAAGGGAGATGAAGCCATTATCGCAAAGGAAAACCCCGTTGACCCGGCAACCTGGCAAATGACGTCGGCCGACAAGCTGTTCATAAAGCTGATCAGGGAAGCGCACAAGCGCAACATGAAAGTTGTACTGGACTACTCCTGGAACCACACAGGCTCAACCTTCTGGGCATGGCAGGATGTGCTGAAAAACCAGAAAAACTCGCCGTATGCCGACTGGTACGAAATCGAGCGCTTCGACGATCCTGCAACGCCTGAAAACGAGTTCAGCTACAAAGGCTGGGCAAACGTGCACACGCTGCCGGAAATCAACAAAATCAACGAAGTAAACCGCAAACACGGCCATCCGTACGAAGGCAACATACACAACGGTCCCAAGCAGCACATCTTCAATGTATCGAAACGCTGGATGGACCCGAACGGCGACGGCGATCCTTCGGACGGCGTGGACGGCTACCGAATGGATGTTGCCGACCAAATTCCTATGGGATTCTGGCGCGATTACCGCAAATTTCTCCGTGGCATCAATCCTGAGTTTTACCTGATAGGAGAAATCTGGTGGGAAGAATGGCCCGGCAAACTCATGGATCCGCGACCTTACATGCAGGGAGACATTTTTGACGCCGTAATGCATTACCAATGGTACAAGCCAGCAAGAGCATTCTTTGCCCAGACGGAAGAAGGCATGAAGCCAACGGAATTCGTAAACAAGTTGCAAGCAACCCGTGAGGGCATCAAAGAGCGATCGTATCAGGCCATGATGAACCTGACGGCAAGCCATGACTCACCTCGCCTGTTGAGCTCGCTTTACAACCGCGAAAACGCCTACAAATACATGGCAAATCCGCGCGACAACAAAACCTACAAGCTGCACAGCCCGACAGAAAGCAAGATCTGGGCAAGCGAATGCATGCTGCTGCTGCATCAATTTACCTTCCCGGGCTCGCCGCAAATCTGGAACGGCGACGAATTCGGAATGACGGGAGCCGACGATCCTGACAACCGAAAGCCTGTCATCTGGAGCGACATGCAGTTCGCCGCCGAAACAGCAACTCCCCCCGGCGTGCAAAAACCTGTACAGTCCGTTAAGGCTAACATGGATCTGGCAAACTATTACAAAAAACTGATTGCCCTGAGGAAAAACCACAAGGCTTTGATTTACGGCAGCTTAAAATTTGAAATTGCCGACGACGCGAAAAATGTACTGGCTTATTCAAGAAAACACCAGGACGAAGAAATCCTGGTACTGTTCAATCGCTCGGAACAAACGCAGGATATCAGGAACAATTTCCTGAAAGGATCTTTTAAAGAGCTTCTGACAAACAAAAAAACCAAGCTTGACGGCAAGCTAAGCCTGCCTCCGCTTTCAGGAACCGTACTGCTGAAAAAATAATACTTCATTACCTTGATGAAAACAGCCCGCAGATTTTTTTCGGCGGGCTGTTTTATTTTTTCAGCAAAGAACTCATCGCTTTTTTGCACGAAACGGCACATAACCGCCCGAATGCAGCTTGCCTGCCGTAAATCCCCCTGAAGCAATCAGTTCTTCCAGCGACCCCGCGCCGAATTGCTTGCCCATGCTGATCATCAGCCTTGCACAGGCCACTGCATCGCTTTCCGCATCGTGATGGTCCAGACCCTGCACGCCAAAATGTTCACACATTGTCGGCAGCTTATGATTGAAGAGCTCCGGATACAGCTTCTTGCCCATTACCATCGTACAGAAATACTCCACACGCGGATAGGCCATGCCGTATGCATCCATCGCATAACGAAGGCAGCTGAAATCGAACGAGGCGTTGTGCGCCACCACCGGCTGCCCCTCAATATAAGCACGCAGCTCATCCCACAAATGCGCAAAGGTCGGTTCGCCTTCGGTCATTGACTGCGTGATGCCGTGAATGGAAATATTTATGCCTTCATAATAATTGGGCGTCGGCTTGATAAGCCGATGAACAGTGTCGACTATCTCGCCGTTTCGCACAACGGCCAAACCCACAGAACACACGCTCTGGCGCTTGGAGTTGGCCGTTTCAAAATCTATTGCCGTGAAATTCACTTTACTTTCTTTTTTTATTTTCGTGCAATAAAAGAAACATTTTGCTTTTACAAAAACAGCTTCCGCTTTCCAGCGCCTCCAAAACTTTCAAATGATCTATTTTTCATGGATATTTGATCTCATTCTTAATTCATAACATTAATCTCTATGCAACCCGCAATTTTTTCATGGAGCAGCGGCAAGGATTCAGCTCTTGCCTTGTTTTACTGCCTTCAGCAAAAGAAACTCGACGTACAAGCACTTTTCACGACTGTAAACAGCCAATTCGAACGCGTCAGCATGCACGGCACAAGAGAAGAGCTCCTGGAAGCGCAAGCCCGCGCCCTGGGCTTTCCGCTTCGCAAAATCTTTCTCCCCGAATCGCCTTCAATGGAGGAATATGCCAAGCTGATGGAGGAATTTCTTAAGGAAAGAAAAAAAGAGGGCGTGCAAAGCGTTGTGTTCGGCGATATTTTTTTGGAGGACTTGAAAAAATACCGCGTGGAAAATCTGCGTGAAATCGATATGTCCGCTCATTTTCCGCTATGGAAAACAGACACGCGCGAGCTTTTGCTGGATTTCATTAGCAAAGGTTTCAAAACCATTGTTGTTTGCGTAAACGGTAACAAGCTCGACAAAAGCTTTGTGGGCCGCGTAATTGACGAGCAGTTCCTCGCCGATTTGCCCGAAGACGTCGACCCCTGCGGAGAAAACGGAGAGTTTCACACTTTTGCCTTTGACGGTCCAATCTTCAAACACCCGGTGAGTTTCGAAACCGGAGAAATCATCAGCAGAACTTACCGTGCTGAAAATAGCTCCGACTCGAATACAGAATATCACTTTCTTGATCTAAAACACATCAACTAAATTTTTTTTATTAAAAAAATAAACTTTCAAACAAATGAAGAGAAAATCATGAATGTAATTTATATTTTACGCATTATGAGTTAGTTTTGTCCGGTTTATCAACCCGATAATTACTACATAATACTAAGACTTATCCATTCATGAAACCGTTTAACGAGGATTTAATCAGGCGGAAGCCGCATCTTCAGATACTGCTGGGGACACAATTTTTGTTTGTCGCATTTGGAGCCACGGTGCTCGTCCCCTTGCTCATCGGAATAGACCCCTCCGTAGCATTATTCACCGCCGGAACCGGCACTTTGCTCTTTCATTTGATTACGAAAAGCAAGGTGCCGGTTTTTTTAGGCTCAAGCTTTGCATTCATCGCTCCCATTTCCGAAGCCACCAAGCTTTACGGATACGCAGGAGCCCTTTCAGGGCTAATCGCCGTAGGTTTGATCTACAGCTTAATGTCCGGTCTTGTGAAATGGAAAGGAAAAGAACTGATTGAAAAAGTCTTCCCTTCAACAGTCGTCGGACCGGTCATCGTCGTAATCGGCATGTCGCTCGCTCCGGTAGGCGTAAAAATGGCGGGAGAAAACTGGGGAGTAGCCAGCGTCTCTTTGCTTACGGCACTGTTGGTGGTCGTATATGCCAGGGGCTGGATGAAGCTAATTCCCATCTTTATAGGAATCATTGCCGGATACTTGTACGCGACGGCAACCGGAATCGTTGATTTCACGCCTATTCAGGAAGCCAAATGGTTTGCTTTTCCGGAATTCTCGTCGCCGGAGTTCAACTGGCAGGCAATCCTTTACATGCTGCCGGTGGCTATTGCTCCGCTCATCGAGCACATCGGCGACATGTACGCCATCGGAGCCGTTGCTCACAAAAATTTCGTAAAAGACCCGGGCCTGCACCGCACGCTGCTCGGCGACGGCATCGCCACTTCTCTGGCAGGTTTCTTAGGCGGCCCGCCAAACACCACATACTCTGAAGTTACCGGCGCAGTGCAGCTTACCGGAATCACCAATCCGCGCATTCTTCAGATTACGGCTGTTGTAGCAGTTCTCTTTTCGACCATCGGAAAAGTCAGCGGTTTTCTGAAAACCATCCCAGCTCCTGTTCTGGGCGGCATCATGATTCTGCTGTTCGGACTTATCGCCAGCGTGGGAATCCGCACGCTCGTGGAATCGAAAGCGGATCTGGGTAAACCGCGAAATCAGGTGATCATCTCCATTATCCTGAGCGTTGGGCTTGGCGGCGCGGCCCTGGAAATTGAAGGCTTCCACTTGGCGGGCATCGGACTGGCCAGTGTAGTCGGCGTAGTGTTGAACCTGATTTTGCCTGACCACTCCAAACCGGTTCACATTGACGAAGAAAAGCCGGAAGAAATTCAAGAGGACTAAGCTCTATCAGCTTTTTGCCAAAACAAAAGGCTTCGCGGGCGAAACCGAAAGGTTTGCACCGGCGATGCCTTTTCAATTCAAACCGAAAATCCAATAAACCGAAACCCGTTTTTTAGAATTTGTACCCCAGCGACAATGTAAAATAAGAATGGTGGTATTTCGAATCGCGATGATAATCATTGGTTTCCTTGATCCGGTTCAAAAGACCGTAATTGTAGCGCAGATCGGCAAAAAGCCCCATATCCAACACATAGCCAATTCCACCGACAGCCTGCACGTCAAACACTCTGAACTGCTTGGAAACATCCACGCCGTCCTGTTCCGTAGTATTTCCGTTTACAGTCACTTCCTTGTCCGCCTTGGCGTCCAGCTTAAACTCAATCTCCGGCCCTAAAAAAATATGAAAGCCTTCCCAATATTTTTTAAAGAGGACAGGAATTTCAATATTATTAAAAAATATCGTTTCGTTGTTTGACGAATTTGTTGTTGCGTCTTTTCTCTCCAGCTTAGAAACCTGACGACCGTAAAGAACTTCCACTCCAATCGCATAATCGCTCGGCATCTTCAGCTCACCGAAAACCCCGGCCGAAAAAGACCACTCATATTTATTCTCAAAACCAGCAGGAAAATCCTTCAACACACCGGTTCCGTAATTTGCGCCAAGTCTCACTCCCTTCTTAAACTCTTGAGCAAAAAGAAAAGACCCTGATAATACTGCAATAAATACAACAAGTATAATTTTTTTCATAATACATAGATTTTATCCAAACAACTCCATCTATATGCATATGTTTAACTTGGTTAATTTTTGACATTTCCTTCGCGCCGCCTCCTTTTACCTGCTTGGCAATAATAAAAACAGAAACATAAACCGCTTGGTCATTGGATTTTTCAGCAGCTTATTGTTCCGATCAAACAGAATATACTTATTTTTACCTATTAAATAATATCGCTGCAGAAGCCGTATTTGGCCATTGAAAAATCAATTTAAAAATGAAACACCTCAGATCGCTGCTTATCGCGCTTGTTGCTTTGACGGGCGCAGCTTGCTCGTCAAGCAAAACCCACCACGTAAAAGAATTGAAAGCTGGAAAAGACTACCTGATCACTATCCATACTGATTTCGGGGAGATGAAAGCCGTCCTTTACAACGAAACCCCCAAGCACAAAGAAAACTTTTTGCACCTGATTGACACGGGATACTTCGATCAGACGATTTTTCACCGCATCATCAAAGATTTCATGATACAAGGCGGCGAACTGAACAAAGACCAGAAGCAATTTGAAGAAGTAGACTACCGCATCGATGCGGAATTCCACAAACCCTATTTTCACAAAAAAGGAGCACTGGCGGCCGCGCGAATGGGCGACCACGTAAATCCCGAACGCCGCTCAAGCGGCGCGCAGTTCTACATCGTCCAGGGCAAGAAGCTTACGGAGAAAGAACTAACCACCGACGTGCAAGAGCTGTTCAACTACTATTCGCGCATGCTTTCCCAGCCAGAATACAAAACGCTGCAGAAAGAAATGATCGAGCTGCAGAAAAAACGCGACTTCGAAGCCATACAGGCGCGCGTTCTTGAGAGCAGAGAAAAGGTTGAGAAAGAATTCGGCATATCGTTCGGCAAAGAAATCCCAGCCGACCGACTGAAGGGCTACGTGGCTGAAGGCGGCGCTCCGCACCTGGACGACCAGTACACTGTGTTCGGGCAAGTAGTGGAAGGCCTGGACATCATTGACAAAATTGCCTCTCAGGAAACTGCCAAGCCCAACGACCGTCCGGTTGAGGAGATAAAAATGACTATGACGGTGGAACAAATAAGCAAAAAGAAGATCAAAAAACTATACGGAATCGACTTGTAGCAAGAAAGCAGGAATCTTCTGCTTTTTTTTGCTTTTTCCGGCGGTCTCTTTATGTTTTCACACATTGCTCAGTTACCCAGCGGTTTTCTGAATACGCAAAAAGTGAAACTGACGATTACATGCAGACCGCCTTATACTAAAACTATCTATATACTTCCAGGCACTTCTATGAAAATTCTGATTACCGGCTCCAACGGCCTTTTGGGGCAAAAACTTGTACGGCTTATCCTGGGACATCCGGAGATAGAACTCATCGCTACTTCCCGCGGAGAAAACCGCCTGCCTTTCGCCGGAAGCTATGTGTATCAGCCGATGAACATCACCCAAAAGGATGAAGTGGAAAATACGCTGAAAGCCTATGCACCTGACGTTGTCATCAATACGGCGGCAATGACCCATGTCGACCAATGCGAAGCAGAACAGGAAGCCTGCTGGAAACTGAACGTAGAAGCAGTCGATTACTTAGTGCAGGCCTGTGAAAAGCAGGATATTTTCCTGCTGCATCTGTCCACCGATTTCATTTTCGACGGACAGGCCGGCCCTTACGATGAAAAAGCCGCGCCCAATCCCATCAGCTTTTACGGCGAAAGCAAACTGGCCGCCGAAAAGCTCATCCGCTCCTCTTCTGCCCGCTGGGCAATTGCCCGCACCGTTTTGGTCTACGGACTGGCACACGACATGAGCCGCTCAAACATCGTGCTTTGGGTAAAAAACAGCCTGGAACAAGGCAAAGAACTGCGAATAGTAAACGACCAGTGGCGCACGCCTACACTGGCCGAAGACCTGGCTCAGGGATGTTTTCTGATCGCGCGGCAACAAGCCGGGGGAATTTTCAACCTTTCCGGCGAAGAACTCATGACGCCCTACGATATGGCCATGCT
>JAKSBZ010000106.1 GCA_022360875.1 Cytophagales bacterium
ATTTGAATACTGCTCTCTGACAGCTCTGAAACTGGGCGCATCGGAGCCAATTGATTTCAACAGTATGGCGCTTGGAGATAATACAAACAACGCAGTTTCCTCTTCAATCGCGCTGTACCTCAACGGCAAAGAGTACGAGCAGGCCAACAAGGAAACCAACGAATGGAAAGGAATGAAATGGCTGGCGATACTGCCATACGAGACAGAAAAATAATACGCTAAACCGGCGCCTGCCAGCACGGGCACACACTGCCCGGACTTTCGCAGCAATGCGGGGTCCGGGCATTTTTATGCCTTTTCAAATTCACGTCAAACCGGGCACAAGCTATGGCCAGATCTTTCTTTTCCGGACAAAAGCCTGCAAAAAACAACCCCGACAGGAACGAATTCCTGCCGGGGCTGTAAATTTTCTGTTTGTATTTTACAATATTGCTGTTGTCAACAAGCAGTTCTGTTGCCGCGGTTAGTCGAAAATCTTTTTGGCATACACGCTGATTTCAGAGAGCGCTGTCTCGTCTGTCTTTGGATCCCAAGACTCCACAAACCTGAAGCGGATGTATCGGACTTTGACTCCCTCGTTCGTCACCTTTACGTCCAGCGGTTTCTTGGAGCCTTTCCAGCTCGCCGGCGTGGTTTTATCGCCTGTACAGTCGATCAGCTTCACCCATCCCTTTTCCAGCGAATTGTCAACCCAGCCCGGATCGTCCGGAGGCAGAGTAGTCGCCGCGCCTTCAATATCCAGAATTCCCCAAAGCTCGAACTGCTTCGGATTTCGCTCCTGACAGCAATCCTGTCTAGGATCCATTTTAAAGGAAGCAAGCTCGACCTCTTTTCCCAGATCTATGGTAAAGTGGTGCGGAATGCCGTCGTTATCACCATCGCAGCCACCGTGGTAATAATTATTATTTTCAACCTTTGTGTCCCAGAGCTTGCTGATGTCACCGTTCCAGCACTGACCTGTAAGATCAAAAGGCATGTCCATGTCCGCAAACAGCGCTTTGTCTAACAAAACCGTCTCTGGAAACTTCAATGTTTCAGGTTTAGAGGTAAAAACCTCCATAGCGTCCTTGATTTGATAAGTTGTCGTAATTGAACACTCACCGCCTACGGCATAATCCGCAATCTCCGTTTGAGTGTCTTTAGGCAACACTTCGATCTCCTTTTTCTTTCCTTCCCTGCTATCGTAACTTATACGGGTACTCACCACTCCTTCTCCTGCTTTTCCCCACTTTATCGTAGCCTTTTCCGGAGTCGCCGAGAAACTGTTTATCCCTCGGTTCAGCAACGTGGCAATATACTTGTCCCCAAAGACCACCGAAGTTAGATGCATTGGAAGAGAACGCAGCCCGCCTTGTCCTCTGTTTACCAGTTCAAAAGCATACGATTTCTCTTCCAGATCCTCAATTCGGAACACCTTCTCGATTTCGTTTTTTGAAAAAGGCACTATCAGCGAATCTTGTCGCTGGTGCCAATACACCACTGTTTCGGAGATCTTGGGATCTGGGTTTTGCCACAGCGTAAACTCAAGTTGGTTTTTTCCTGCCAATATGGAAACCGAATCCACACGCCCAAGATAAATCTGCTCCCCGTTCAAATATTTATCGTGAAGGTCATTCATTCCGTCACAGTCCAGCAGAAACACGAACAAACTTATTGCGAGCAGTTTTATATATGAAAATTTCAATCTATTCATTTTTCGATTTTTTAAATTTTAATTCTTGAAAGCAATTTCCTCTGCACAGCCCTGCCCATTTAGACATCTATCAGGCATTTGTGTGTTACTCTCGATTATTTTTTTTAAAAAATGACTCATGATTAATCATTTTGCTTACTGCCTTGTTTTTCTAAAGCAGTATCCGGCAGTTTATCAGGCGGCGCGCCGAATGCCGCTATCTCTGCAGCCATAAACTCCAAACCGCCCGTCCAGCTTTCGAACATCTTGAACCGAAGATAGCGGACCACAGGCGCATCAAGCGGAAGAATCAACTCGTCTCCCATAGCCGCAGCAATTTTATCCTCTTCGGTGTTGTCGCCTGAAGGCCTGCCTGAAGGCTTCACACAATGGTACTCTCCAAGCTTGACAAAACCTTCGTCGCTTCCGTCGGGTGCCGGGGCTTTTGCAGATCCCCAGAGCTCCCACACCTTAGGATTGTGGTGTTTATAAATGTACCCCCCCCGTCTTTGCCAAAGTATAAAACGGCTTAACTTGGCATCCTGCTGCATATCAATAGTAAACACCACCGGCAATTTCGTATTCCCCTTCGTATGTCCATAATTTGTCTTCTGACCAGTTATTCCGTCAATCATCTCTTTGTATAAGCCATGCCAATTGTCCAGGCTCGGTTCGCCAGGAAGCTTCATTTTCTTGTATTTGGTACGGTCAATCTCCATTTCAAACCAAGGTGTGTGTTCAACAAGCAGGGTATCAGAATAATTACCCCATCGGTCCCGAACCACCAGGCCAAAAGTCTGCTTGACATCTTCATACCCACGGAAATTAATATCCTCCTCTTTAGCTGTAGTGTAGTAGGTTTCAGACTCGACATAGCCGCCTGAAACATCTTTAACTAAACATATCAGCGCCAGTTCTTTTTGAACCTGATTATGAAACTTCACATTTATTCCGCCCCAAGTTTCTTGGGTTTCCAGGGACTTTTGGGTAGTAATATACTGTGGTTCCAAAGGAGAAAAAGCTACTTCATTTTCCTCAGAGACATTTCCCTCCCGGTCCTCGGTAGAAACATACACTGTCTTTTCCCCTACCTTGTCAAAACCGTCAAGTTCAATATTTCTGGCATAAACCGAGCTCTTGGATTCCCTCCATCTTCCGGGAGCTATTTCATATCTGGCTTTCACGTAAAGCAAGTCCTCGTCCATTGGCAGCGTATAATTCAGTATTCCGCCGCCGACCGTAGGCGTTACAGTCATATCTGCCACGTTTTGAGGCGCAGTATCATCACCCGTATCATGCACGGCCACACCTTCCGGATCGCAAGAAAACGCCAACATTACAGTTAAAAAGAATATATAATTAAGGTATTTCATATGAATTAAATTTATAATTACTCAAGAAATCACCACAAAGGATTTTGAATCAACATATCATTGTTAAGCAACTCGCTTATCTTGATCGGCCATAAATAATCCCTTCGGTTAAAACTCATCTTGTAGATCTGATTAACTTTGTAAAAACTGCCTGTTGATTCCTCAGTAATGTTCCACCCCCGAATAGGTTTCGTAATATATTTCTCGGCATCCAGCCAGCGCCGAAGATCCCAGTAACGCTGCCCTTCAAAAGCCAGTTCGATCATTCGCTCCTGTTTGATTATTTCTCTTCGGCCTTCCAGCGTTTCTGGCTGCACCGGATTTTTCGAATATTTCGTCCAAGCGTCTTTTACTCCCAATAGTCCCGCACGCTCTCTCACCTGGTCGAGGTACTTAAATACTACGTCCGGAGCATCGCCGCTTTCATTAGCCGTTTCGGCATGAAGCAAGTACAAATCGGCCAATCGAATTGCTGGAAACGGATAGAACTGACTTGTATAACCCTTTTCTTTTCCAATGACATTTTCGTAATTGACCAGCTTTTTCACCAAGTAGCCGGTAATACTATATTTCTCCGAACTTTTCTTTCCTGCCGGTTGCTTGGCTTTGGTATCAATGTGGTAAGCCTTGTTGTCATCAAACTTTCCGTGTCCGTACCAAATGCCTCCGTCAAAGCCTATGCTGGCATAAAACCGCGGCTCGCGGTCGAAGTGAAGTTTCACAGTTTGATACCCTTCCCGGATGTAGTAGCGGTCTTCTGGCCCAGCCGATTCTATTTCAAAACGGTTGGCAAAGTCCCACTCCTTGTCTTGGTTAATCGGAACGCCATGCTCCGAATAAAACAACTCAGCCATTCTAAGCGTAGGAGCCATCAGGTTTTTTACGCTATGATTGCCGTCATCTTTTGGCTCAAAACGCGCCTGACAAATCTCTTGAAGGTGCCCGGTGTGAAAAGGCAATCCCCAAACCAACTCAGAGTTCCACGGATCCGTCACCGAACCCCGAATATCCATTTTTTGGCGGGTGCTGTCGGTAATGTTTCTGAAATCCTTAAACCGATAAAGACTGTTGCCTGCTTCATGACAAACCGAAATGGCCTTTTCCACAGCTTTCTTAGCTGTTTTCCATTTTTCCACATTATCTGTATTGTCCACCAGCGGCATTCCAGTTGAGCTCTTCAACTCATCAAATATTCCCGCCCTGTTGAAAATTGGGCTGGCCGCCAAGATCAATGTCTTGGCCTTTATGGAATAAGCAATAGGTTTCGTAAAACGCCCCAGTTCCTCCAGCTCATTTTCTATAACCAAAGGAAGATCCGCAATAGCCTCGTCAAGCAACTCAACAATATATTCAACCACTTTTGAAACAGGCTCCCTCTCCAAACGCAGCAATTCCGGGTCGGAATAAGTCGGTAAATTCGTCTTTATAATCGGCACAGGACCATACATCCTCAGCAGATAATAATGATAATAAGCCTTTAGGCATTTTACTTCAGCTATCCACTTGCTTTTTTCGTCGTCCTTCAGATCCAAAGCCAGGTCTACTTTTTCCAAAAAAATGTTGCAGTCGCGTATCGCTTTGTATAAGTTTTTCCCTGCGTTTCGTCCCAACCAGTAGTCCATAATAGGAGAATTGGAGTTCTGGTAGCCATGGTCCAAATCATAAGCCCATGTTGAGCCAAAAAAAGTACGCAGATTCTCCTCCTTGGGATATAACCATATTTCGTCTCCTGCTGCCAACCCCGGTGTAGATCGCGGATCTCCGTCATTAGGAAGACTGTTATAGCAAGTGAAAAGAAAAGACTCCGCACCGTCCCGGCTGTTAAAAACCAAATCAATCGTTCTCGCATTGTCAGGAACGATGTCCAAGTATTCACTACAAGAACACATAACTGCAAGCAGCAGCAAATATCTATAAAATTTATTCATTTCCTTTTTATTAAAATGATACTTGTACTCCCAAATTGACAACCTTCTGAATAGGATAGCCCAAACCATTTCCTCCCATTTCCGGATCCCACAGATCGAATTTTGAAAATGTAAGCAGGTTGGTGCCGCTGGCGTAAACTCTTAAAAGGCTCAGGCCATAACGCTCAACAACTCTTTTAGGAAGACTGTATCCCAACTCGGTTGATTTAAGACGGAGAAAAGTACCGTCTCTCATAAACCAGGAGCTCTGCTTGGTATTGTTACTAGAAGCAATCGTATTGAACCTCGGCCACTGAGCGTATACATCCTGATTCTCTTCCGACCAATGGTCCTCCTCCCAAACCTTCAGCAACGCATTGTTTGAAACAATCTCCCTCTTACCATCCACATCGGCAAACGGCGCTGTTTTCTTTGCGTCAATCCAGAACGATGAACGGGCGGAGCCTTGGAAAAAAACCGATAAATCAAAATTTTTGTAGCCCACAGACACTCCAAATCCATACACGATTTCAGGTTTTGTCGGATAACCCATCGGCACCATATCCAAATCATTGATCACCCCGTCCTTGTTTATGTCCTTATATTTTATATCACCCGCTCCGTACTCTCCGAACTGAGCAGGAGAACTCCTGACTTCCTGGTCATCCACAAACAGCCGCTCAGCCAAAAAACCCCATTTCTGATCGATTTTATTGCCTACATAATATTTATACGGACTGTTCTGATTGTTGTAATTCGGCTCTTCCCAAGTCGTTACTTCATTGGTCGCATATGTGAAATTTCCTCTG
>JAKSBZ010000141.1 GCA_022360875.1 Cytophagales bacterium
ACGGCATAAAAACCTCCGTTTGTGGGAAAAATGAGAAAGCCCTGGTTGAGGCTTCAAAATTTCAATCTGTTTATTCCATAAAATTATGGAACAAGGCAATTTCCACAAATGAGGGTTTGTGGGAATAAAAAAAGGTAACATTTGTTACCTTTTCTCATCTTTAAGCAGTCGCGATTAATATTCTTGAATGAGCCATGATGCTGGGATATGCATCATTTTCTCAACCTTTCGGATAATAGATAGCGAAAGTTTCTTCTTTCCGTTTAGGATGTCACTAGCATAGCTTTTGCTTCCGATCATTGAACCAAAATCTTTTGCTTTCCATCCCATTTGATCCATTTTGAATTTAATCATTTCAATTGGAGATACGTCCTCAATAGGATACTCACGGTCTTCATACTCACCAATTACTAGACTCAATAAATATAGTTCGTCTCTGTGCTCTTCAGAGTCGATAATTTGATCGAGTCTTTCAAGGGCTCGATCATACTGTTTTTCATTTTCAATTCTCTTAATTTCCATGGCTTAAATAGTGTTTGCGTCAATTTTATCATATTCTGCATGGGTTCCTATAAAGCGTACATAGGCTATTTGAAACTCATACTCAATCTTTACGATCACTCGGTACTTATTACCAAGAATTTCGAACCTCACCCGATTGTTCTTCAGTATCTTGCAGGTATTGTTCCATCTCCTAACCTCTGAAGGGCTTTTCCAATTCGCTTTATCAATGTACTTAGAGAACGCTTTGAGAGCCGGCTCACTGTCGGGATGCTTTTCATAAAACTCCCTAACTTTTTTCCGTGTCATCAATCTCATGACACAAATATAATAAAAGTTCACAAATAGTGAACGACGCGTTGAAAAAAAAGTTCTCTTTTTGTGAATTATTTTTTTTACTCCCAAAATCGCCATTCATGGAGCAGTAAAATAAAACCCACTACGACCGGCTTTTCTACATCTCAAGAACCCGCTTACCTTCTTTGGTAATTTCCCCTGTTTTGGTGACGCATCGATAAAGCGTTGTTTTAGAGATATTCATCTCTCTACAGAGCTCTTGAATCCCTGTGTCAGCTTCTTTCATCGAAGCTAACGCAAAACGGATTTTCGCCTTGGTCATAATCCGTTTTCGGCCTCCTTTCCTCCCTCTCGACCTAGCGGAATCAAGCTCCGCAAGAGTCCTTTCCCTAATCAAGTCCCTTTCAAATTCAGCAAGCGCAGCAAAAATTCCGAATACAAACTCTCCGCCGACCGCCGCTACTGGAACCAGATCAGCGACTTTACCGGCGAAGTAAAAAAACTATACTCCGGCTGGCTGCTCCGCAAATTTGGGGAAAAGAGGGACTACGTGAA
>JAKSBZ010000062.1 GCA_022360875.1 Cytophagales bacterium
TCTATTATCTGGCACTTTTTAGCCTGGCAGGTACTTTTGACAGTGAAAACCAAATCTATTCATAACATACCTTACAAGCATTCATAACATTTTCTGCCATTAAACCTCAACGAGATATGCATATTCCCCCCAAAACAAATAGACTCAAGGCTCATTATTATTCCCCCTGCAAAAACAGGGGGCCTTTAGCCAAGGCAAACTGCATCAGGCTGGCCCCGCGAAAAGCCTGGGGAAGGTTATAACCTGTTGTAACAAACTGTGCAGGTAACAACAGGCATGCCGATCCTCTAAGTGAATTTTTCTGTTCTTTCCAGGGCTTCTATTTCGGTACCCGCCTTATCAAGCAGCTCTGCAGGCATCTGCTTTTTGACCTTGACCCCAAGCTCAACAAACTGCTGGGCCTGTCGAACCGCATTACCCCGACCACTGGAAAACTTATTGACGGCACCGTCATAGGTTTTTCGAACCGTATCCAGCTGCTGGCCCAGCTTCTGGAGATCCTCAGTGAAACCTCGCAACTTGTCGTACAGAGCAGCGGCCTTATCGGCAATCAGCTGGGTATTCCGGTTCTGGTGTTCATAACGCCAGATATTTTCTATGGTGCGCAGGGTAACCAGAAGATTGGTTGGGCTGACCAGCATGATATTATGGCTGAGTGCTTCCTGAAACAGTTCTGGCTGATGCTCGATCGCTGCGTAAAAGGCCGCTTCGACCGGAATAAACATCAATACGTAATCCAGGGTACGGACACCTTCCAGCCGTTCATAACTCTTGCTCCCCAGGCTTTTTATATGCTGACGCAGACACTGAACATGGGCGGCCATGGCCAGTTTCCGTTCGCTCTCCAGTTCAGCCTCAACCGAGCGGCTGTAATCGACCAAAGACACCTTGGAATCAATAATGACATCTTTGCCATCAGGAAGGCGCACAATAACATCGGGCTGTTGACGTTCACCCTGCTCATTACGCAGAGAGGCCTGGCGGATATATTCATGCCCTTCACGCAGGCCTGACTCTTCCAGAACCCGGTCCAGAACCAGCTCGCCCCAATTGCCCTGGGTTTTCTTTTCACCTTTCAACGCCCTGGTCAGGTTGAGCGCTTCCTGGCTCATCTTTTGATTCAGCTGTTTCAGGCCAGATATCTCATCTTTTAAGGAACGACGCTGCTGGGCTTCGTTGTCGTAGGCCTGAGCAACCTGCTGACGAAAGTCAGTCAGCTGTTGCCGGAACGGACCGAGCATAGCTTCCATCGTCGTTTTATTCTGCGCAGAGAAGTGGTTGGCCTTGTGTTCAAAAATTCGATTGGCAAGATTCTCAAACTGCTGAGCCAGGCGCTTTTCAGACTGTTCCAGAAGAGCCAGTTTATCCTGAGCCGCTTCCCGTTCCTTTTCTACCGCCACCAGTGCTAGACTGCGTTCCTCCAGAGCCTGTTCCCGAATAGCAAGAGTTTCACGGAGATCTCTCACCTGGGCTTTCAGCTGTCGGTCCGTTTCCTTCAGGTAGCTAAGCTGCTGTTCCAAGGTCACCAGTTTATGGAGGCGCTCCTGCTGATGTTCCCGTTCATCAGCATGAATGCGGTTAGCGGTAAAGCTGGCGGAAAGACGCCAGGCCATGGCAAAACTGAAAGCCATGGCCACCATACAAACCGCCAGAAATAGAATTGTTTCAGATGTCATTCAGTGACAATCCTTGCCAGACAATAATTCTATCCATAATACCCGATCGGTGGATCAGGGTCTGTGTTCACACTGATTTCGGTCTAAATTCAGTGCTTATTTTGGTACGACTCTATACCAGCCACAGGATTGAACATTGGCGGGGGTTTCTCCTACTTCCGGTACCAGCAGGCCCAA
>JAKSBZ010000204.1 GCA_022360875.1 Cytophagales bacterium
AGTCCGATAGTTGATAAAGGTCTGCTCTCCATTCCCCTGATGGCAGGATTAGCTTTTCAGGCTATCCACAGTTTAAGTAACTGGCGGCTGGCTCCCGGAGCCAAGCGGGATAATGTGACCGCCCCGCTCATCCATGCGTTAGTCACCAGCCTCCCTGCCAACTATCTGTACTTCTCCCGTAAAGATCCGGGCTGGCTCAGGGTGATCAGAAATGATCCTCCCAAAACAGAACTGGAAACAGTGTTGCCGTTAATAACCATGGGTTATGCGGGCTATGAAATGCTTGATTCTTTGTTGCAGAAGGAGTGGATATATGTTTTCCACAGTGGAGGCATTCTTGCTGTTGCAGGGCTGTTTGCCAGCACCGGTCGACTCCATCTGCTTTCCGATACCCTGATGATGGAGACTTCATCGATCTTCTATAACCTGCGCAGGGTGAACACCAATTTTCTCTATGGTTTTGCTGCGGCATTCTTTTTTTACCGCTGGGGCGTTATCCCTTATGAGTGGTTTCAGCTTATGAAGGCCGCCTATTACGATGGGATGCGATATCCCGATGATCAGATAATGACGCCTGCTGTTCTGGCTGGCGGTCTGCTCTTCAATGGCTTGAATTTTTTCTGGGGTATGAAGATTCTCAAGATTCTTTCAGGGGGCGAAAAGAGGCCTTAAACTCCGGTAGTCTGGATCACAAACTCAGCTACCTGGGCTGGATGATTGATATTCAGTTGTGGCAGGGGGATCTGCTGGTCATAGCTGTCCCAGCACAGGGCGATGATATTTGGATCATTTTTATACAGGAAAGGGCGATCAAAATCGGTGCGGTGCAGTTCGATTTTGGGAATAGCTGAGTCTCTGAATCCTTCCACAATAATCAGATCCAGACGACTCTGGTCCAACAGAGTTAACTGGTCTTCCAGGGCCGGATCATTAACTTCCCGTTCAGTAATACAGATAGCTCGACCCGGTGTGCTCAGCACCAGCTGGGTGGTGCCAGCCTTTCGTAGTCTGTAACTGTCCTTGCCCGGCTGATCTGGTTCAATGATGTGGTGGGAGGCTTTGACCAGGCCGATGCGAATCTTCCTCTCAGCCAGCAGGGGAATGACCTGTTCAAGCAGTGTGGTTTTTCCGGTACCGCTGAATGCAGCAAAGCCGATAATA
>JAKSBZ010000278.1 GCA_022360875.1 Cytophagales bacterium
CGTGCTGGAGGAACGCATGGCAAAAAGCGCGCTTACCGTTAATCATTTCCTGAAAGACCTGCTCGAGAAATCCAAACAAGCGGGACTGCGCGACGTGGAAGAAGTGGCGGCGTTTGCCAAAACCTATGACGGAATCGAACAGCTGGAACGATGGGACTGGGCCTATTATTCAGAAAAGCTGAAAAAAGAAAAATTCAATATCAACGACGAGCTGCTAAAACCCTATTTCCAGCTGGAAAAAGTCGTTGACGGAGTATTTGAAACCGCCTGCCGCCTCTACGGCCTCAAGTTCAAGCGGAATGACAATATTCAAGTTTATCACCCGGACGTAACGGCATTCGAAGTTACCGACGAAAGCGGAAAACACACTGCAGTCTTTTACGCCGACTTTTTCCCGAGAAAAGGCAAGCGGAACGGAGCCTGGATGACTTCCTACAAAGGGCAGTATGTAGAAAACGACGTAGAACACCGCCCGCATGTGTCCATTGTATGCAATTTCACCAAGCCTACCGAAACGCGCCCATCCCTGCTGACTTTCAATGAAGTGACCACGCTTTTTCACGAGTTCGGGCATGCGCTGCACGGAATGCTGGCAAAGGGAACGTACTCCTCGCTCAGCGGAACAAACGTGTTCTGGGATTTTGTGGAGCTGCCTTCGCAGATTCTGGAAAACTGGGCCTACGAAAAAGAATGCCTGAATATCTTCGCCAAACATTTTGAGAACGACGAAGACATTCCGCTGGAATTTATCCGAAAAATAAAGGACTCGGCCAATTTCATGGAAGGCTACCAGTTCATGCGCCAGATTAGTTTCGGTCTTTTGGATATGAAATGGCACAGCCTCACCGAACCTTTTGACGGTTCCGTTTCCGAATTCGAAAAAGAAGCGATGGAAGCCACCCGACTTATGCCTTCGGTACCCAATACCAACATGTCCTGTTCGTTTTCACATATTTTCCAAGGCGGGTACTCCGCAGGTTATTATAGCTACAAATGGGCAGAGGTTCTGGAAGCCGACGCTTTCGAGCACTTCAAAGAAAACGGAATATTCGACAAAGAAACTGCCGACAAATTCAAAAAATACATACTTTCGGCAGGCGGATCGGAACACCCAATGACCCTGTACAAAAAATTCAGAGGGCACGAACCGGACTCAAAGCCGCTTCTAAAACGAGCGGGACTCCTCAAATAATTCACTCTATATTCTAATAAACCGCCGGCTAAGCTCCGGCGGTTTTTGTTTGGTAAAAACAACAGGCAATTCAAACAAACAATAAGATTTTTAATGAAAGCAAAAATCGGTTTTCAATAATCCACCCTTATTGATTTTCATGCTTCGTTCTTTGAAATACTCAGCCGGAATAGCCTTTTCTGTGGTCTAATTGTTGGGCCGGGAACAACATGTTTAAAAAAAAACCATAGTATTAGTGACTTAAAAGAAACAATCACC
>JAKSBZ010000060.1 GCA_022360875.1 Cytophagales bacterium
CTGTAGGCGCGGGGCAGGTCGGCGTCGGCCGAACCGCCGCTGTGACTGGCAAAGCCGCTGCGGGTGAAGACAATCCGGGTTTTGGTCTGCTCGTCTTTGGCCGATTGGATGTTTTCGGCAAAGGCGTCCTGCAGCTGCGCCTCGCCGCCTTCCGGCGCGTCTTCCGCAAAATCGGTGACGCTGTCCGAAAGCGCCTGAAAGGCCGCATCGGCCTTGCTCTGCTTCCGCCCGTACACAACCGAGGCGCTTTCGAGCACGTTGCCCACGTCGTCGATTTCGGTGTGCAGCGTGTGCGCCAGCCGGCAGTCGGTTTCGTCCCTTTCGTATTCCATGCTGAGCGTTTCGTCTTCGAAAGCCAGAAAAACGGCGGCCTCGTTCCGGCCTCTGGGCTGCAGCCGCCGCACGGCGCAGCTCCGGGCTTCGACCCTGTAGGGCTTCATCTCCAGCCGCAGCGCCTCTTCCGCCGGGCTGTCCTCCGGGGCGTCCAGGGCAAAGGTTTCGCGGCGGATCATCATGCCCCGGCAGGCGCGCGCCGCCTCGCGGCACTCGTCCGCGTCCGGCGCATCTCCGCTTTCGAAGCGGAAGCCGGGCAGCTCAGGCTCCGAAACGCCGAGCAGCGCGTCCGGAAACCGCCTGTTGTACTCTCTGTGCCAGTATTCGTCCTCGAAGCCGGTCATGATTTTTTCCCTGTCCAGAAACGCTCCGGTGCGGAACCAGGTCCTGGTCAGCACGGGCTTCTGGTACAGCTCCTCGGTGCGCCCGGCCTGGGGCGAGCTCCATTCCGAATAATGCTCCGAGTCGGTCTGCTCCACCATCCCGAAGCCCCTGAACTCTCTTTCGGTCCGGTCGTAATAGCCGTGGCGGTAGCGGTATTCGCTGGTGAACCGCACGCGGGCCGTCATTTCCTCCACCGTCAGCTTGCTGACCGTCTGAACGGGGAAAGGCAGCCTGGTGGCCCAGGGCCTTCCTTCCAGTTTGTCTTTTAAATAAAAATGAGCGGAGCTTTTGTAATGAATTGAAATTTCCTTTCCGAAATTGTTTTTGACGCCGGTGAGCAGATGCGGTTTTTTGCCGCCCATCAGGTCGATGTAGCGCATCGGCGCGTCCGCGTGGGCCGGAAGGTCCGACGACCACACGACGCAGGAGGTGCCGGTGCCCAGCAAGTCTACCACCGAAAGCCGGCTGCGGCCGCTGGCCGGGAAGAAGGGCTCGATCTCCCGGGCGCCGCTCCATCCGTTGCCGCTGAGGTTGAGATAGGCCCGGAAGCGGTTTCTGCCCAGATATACGATGTCGGCGGTTCCCGTGCCGCTGATGTCGGCCAGGTGCAGGTAGCGGGGGCTGAACAGGTCGGGGCTGTCGAACAGGGGCGCGCCGCTCATGCTGACTTTGGCGCTGAACTTTCCGTATCCCTTGTTGGCCCAGTAGCAGATTTCGCCGTTGCGGATGCGGACGATGTCGGTCAGGCCGTCGCCGGACATGTCGGCCAGGAAGACGCTCTGCTCCCGGTCGGCGAACACGATGGCCGGGCCGCGCTCCTCGTCGAACGGCTTGCAGGCCCGCTCGGAAGGGCGGTGGCCGTTTTTGCCGTCGGAGGCGTACCAGACGAAGACGTTCTCCTCCGTGACGGCGATGTCGGGCCGGCCGTCTCCGTCAAGGTCGATCAGCCGGGTGTTGGGATCCCGCAGGTCGATGTTGGCCAGCCGCTCGAACGGCCTGAACGGGCTCCAGCCGCCGTCCGCCAGCTCGAAATAGCCCTCGGGCGCGCCGGCGGACACGAGCTGCGTTTCTCCGCTGGCCGCCAGGTCCTGAGCGGACAGGCCCGAAAACGAGGGCGCGGGCGCCACTTTCCGGGCTTCGGAAAAGGCCGCCTCCCCGCCGTCCGCGCCGCCCAGATTGCTTTTGTAGTACAGGCCTTCGCCCTGCTCGGAGAGAATGCCGGAGATGCCCTCGCCGTACAGATCCACCCACTGGTAATTGTTGGTGAGCCCGGCGGGGGCGTTCAGGGTGTTTTCGGGGCTGACGGACTTCGCCGTTTTGTTCCAGCTGAGCTTTTCGTAGGAAAACTCGGCGGGAGGCAGCGTTTTTTTGGAATACGCGCCGCCGGGCTTGCGGACGTAGCCGCTCTTGGCGGCCGATTTCAGGTAGGTCACTTCCGCCTGCCCCGACTCGCTGACGGAGGCGTATTCGTATTCCAGGTCCAGCGAGCGCACCAGGTAGTTTTCTCCGAAATCCTCCTCCTCGCCGGTGCCCGCAAACTGCTTTTCGTCTTTGAAGTGGTGAAACATCAGCAGCCTCCGGCACAGGCGGCTGGTCCGCATTTCGAATCCCGCGCGGTAAGAGGAGAAAGCGTCGGGGCGGCAGGGCCATTCGCCGTCCTCCTGCGGAGCCGGAAGCAGGCTGCCGTGCTCTCCGTAGTCGAGCACCAGCTCGAAAAAGTACTCGCCTTCGGGAGGAACGGGGTTGTAAGGCTCGTCCGGGTCGGCGAAGACGGCATTGCGGTTGCCGTACTTGACGCGCTTCAGGTACGCGTTGGCCTGCGGGGCAAGGCCGCTTATTCTGTTTTTTTCGCAGAGATCGCCGGGCACGCCGGCCAGGTCCTCTTTCTTGTATCCGTACACGATCCAGTTGCCCTTGCTGTCGTAGCTGCATTCGGGCATCCATCGGAAAATCTGCGTCTCGTCCTCGGGATTGGCGATGCGGGCGCCGGCGCTCCGCCCGAAAACCGTGGCGATGTTGTCCCTGGTCGTCACTTTCCAGTACACACCGCGGCCGGGATGGGTGATTTTCTCGATGCGCGCAAAAGCCCCTTCGGTCCGCGGCCGGTATCTTTTCACCGTGCATCCGCCCGCGCCGGCGTGCTCTTTTTCCTTCCACTCGCCGTCTTCCTGCTCCAGGAAGGGAACCAGATCCTCGTAGCCCGAAAGCATGAAAACGTCCTCATCGGGTCCGCCGAGGTAGCGGGGCAGGCGCTTGTCGGTCCTGCGCTGAATCACCGGCAGGTCCAGCGACCAGCCCAGGCCGAAGGGGCCGCTGCCCGCGCCCGAGTTGTAGGACAGCGACAGCGAGGGGGAAAAGCTGTTCCGGCCGGGAGTGAGCGGAACGGGTATGGAAAACTGCGCGGTGCCGTTGGCGGCGTTCACCTCGAACTTCTCGCCGATGCCCTGCAGCGCGCCGCCGCCCTTGGGCAGCGAGATTTCGGGAATCTGGATGGCGTTTGTCGCCGGAGTCTCTTCCCCGGCCGGAGGTTTGGCGGATGCAGAAGGAAATGCCTGGCCGGAATGGCCCGGATGCCCGGGCCGGTTGGATCGTTCGTTAGTCGAGTCGGTCATCTGTGCGGTATTGTTTACCTATATAGTGCCTCGGACTAAAAAAACGTAACCCCGGGACGGGGATTTCGGGGAGGCGTATAAAATGCATTAGGTTTAAAAATTTTACCGGCAATAGTATTAAACCAACCGAATCCATTTTCATCCAAGCGGTGAATACTGAAACAAAATTTCTACTCTTATGAGACATGTACTGACCGCTTTGATTATAGGCATTTTGTTATTCGCAGGTTCGGCACTGCATGCGCAGGCAATTTGGGGCAAAGCAACCTACGAATCCAAAGTAAGTCTGGGTGAACGCATTGGCCCTAGAGAGATGAGTGAGGCCGAGAGAGCCCGGAGGAAAAAAGAAATTGAGGAAAGGCTCAGCAACACCTACACGCTGGTTTTTGACGCCAGCAGCTCGCTTTTCACGGCGAACCCGAAACTGCAGTCGGAGACGAAGGGCAGGGGCCGTTTTTTAATGGCAATGATGAACAGCTCGACTCCTTTGGCTGTTTACAAAAACTCCAAGGAAAACCGTTATGTAGGACAGACCGATCTATTGGGGAAGCTTTTTCTCGTTGAAGACAGCCTGGCAAGGCCCCTGTGGCGTCTGGAAGAAGAAACCAAGATGGTAGGCGATTTTTTTTGCCAGAAAGCTACTTTGGTCAAGACCGTTCCCGTGTTTCGCAGACCTCTGGCGCCGGGCAGAAGGAGCGAAGAGCAGCAACAGCAAGCTGAAACAGAAGAGGTTGTGGTGACGGCCTGGTATACGCCGGATGTTCCGGTAGGCCAAGGGCCGGCGGAGTATTGGGGACTGCCCGGATTAATTATAGAGGTGAGCGATAATCGGACGGTGCTGGCGTGCACGTCTTTGTCGCTGCAAAAGGAGAAATTGGAAATAAGAGCTCCAAAGAAAGGGAAGAAGATTTCGAGAGAAGGATATGAAATTTTGAGGGCAAGGAAAATGAAGCAGATGCGCGAAAATTGGAGACAGAGACGTTCGGAAAAAAGAAGATTCTAGCACTAAAAAATTTAGTTATGAAAGGTTTTAAAGGATACGGTATTCTAATTTTTTTGCTGTTTTGGTCTGCGGGAGCCGGAGCGCAGGTTGTTTTGGAGGGAAAAGTAAGCAGCTCGGAAGGCGAGCCTTTGGAGCTGGCCCATGTAGTGGCATATAAAAACGGCGCGAGGAAGGTGGCGGGTTTTGCGACAACAAGTAAGAAAGGGAATTATTCACTAAAGTTGAACGAATACGGCGTTTATGACGTTCGCTATAGTTTTATGGGCTGCAAAGCTCGGATGCTGACGCTTAGGCTGGAGGCGGGAACAAAGATTTTTCGAAAGGATGTTGTGCTGCAGGTTGACGAGAAAATGCTGAGCGAAGTTGAGCTGGTGTACAATGTACCAATCAAGCAAAGCGGTGATACGACGAGCTACAAAGCGGAATCTTTTTCTTCGGGAAAAGAAAAAAAGCTGGAGGATGTGCTGAACAATCTGCCCGGGGTGGAAGTCAATGACGAGGGACAGGTGGAAGTGGAAGGCGTGCAGGTGCAGAAAGTGCTTGTGGAAGGGAAGAATTTTTTCAGCGGAGACTCAAAGCTGGCGGCGAAGAACATTCCGTCGAATGTGGTGGAAGAAGTTCAGGTTATTAAGAATTTTACTGAGGTGGCGATGATGAAGGGGCTGGAAAGCACGGAGGACGATATTGCGCTGAACATCAAGCTGAAAGAAGGAAAAAAGGAATTCTGGTTCGGGGAAACAGAAGCCGGAGGGGGAGTCAAGGAAAAATCAGCTCTTTATTTGGTTAATCCCAAGCTTTTCTACTACAGTCCGGATTTTAATGTGAGCTTTATCGGAAGCCTAACGAACACCGGACGTCCGCCGTTTACTCCCCGGGATTTTCGCGCACTGATGGGCGGTTCCCAAAAATTGAATATGAAAAGCGGAACAAGCATCAGCGGAGCGACAAACACGCTTGGGCTTTCCTCGATGAGGAACAACCGTGCCAAACAGCTGGACTCGGAGTTCGGAGCGCTCAACCTGAGCTACTCTCCCAGTTCGTCGGTTGACTGGAGCGGATTTTTGATCTTCTCGGCTTCGGATATGCTGACCGAGGAATATTCGCTTCGCGAATATATAAAATCCGGCGCGCGGGAGGACAATCGGCAGACGGTTAATCAGCAATCGAATTTGTACGTACTGAAAACGGAGATGAACTATCACCCGGACAGCGACACGCAGCTCGATTATGAGCTGTTTGTGAAATATTCGGATTTTTCGGAAACTTTGGCGAACCAATCGGCTGTAAACGGGCAGACTGCAAGGGAAATTGGAGAAAACAAAGAAGAGCGTCCGCTTTCGGTGCTGCAGAACCTGACTTATTACAAAACCCTTGCACCGGCGCACATCCTGTCAGTGTCCGGGCAGTACAGCTATGAAAACGAGAATCCGTATTACAGCATTGAGACACCTGACGAGGTCTTTCCCGGCCTGCTTCCCGTTGACTATACCCAGGATCAGGCAAGAGTGGTTCAGGATAAGACTGTGAAATCGCATAAACTGGACACGAAAGCGGATTATTTCTGGAAATTCGACCAGCTCAGCAACATCAATCTGACACTGGGCAACCTGTACAGTCGGCAGCAATTCAGTTCATCCCTGTTTCAGACTCTGGCTGACGGAAAAGAAGAGACTTTCGGGGATGAATTTTCCAACGACGTGTCCTATACGTTTTCGGATCTGTTTCTGTCGGCGCGGTACCGCCGGCAAATCGGAAAGGTGACATTGACGCCAGGACTGAGCGTTCACCAGTTTTATCTTGCTGACCGGCAGGAAAGCACTGCCAGCAGCACGGAGTACGGCCTGCTGCCGTCGCTGAATATTCTGACCAAGTTCAAAAGTTCGGTGCTTCTGGAGCTGGATTATGC
>JAKSBZ010000129.1 GCA_022360875.1 Cytophagales bacterium
AGTAGAAAAAAAAAAAAAAAAAAACCATAGTATGAGTGACTTAAAAGAAACAATCACCAGTTGGGTGGAAGGCAAACCGATTGCCCCGAAAGATTTTGCACCCCGAGAATTCGGAAGCACATTTTCCGACCTGGCCACCGTCATAGCGGAATTCCTCGGCGTCAATAAAGCCGACAAAAAAGCACAGGGGGAAGAAATCTACACCGATCCCAAAAACCTGCCTACGGCAATTGCCAGTATCATGAACAAAGCACAAAACAGAGCTGATTTCCACCCTGCCAGACAGGATGCCGCAAAGCTTTCCGAAAGATACAACGACTACATAGTAGAAGTAGATAAAACGCCATTCTTTCACCTGGAAAGAAACGACCATACTAAAAATGATTTCAAATCCAAAAACTACGACAAACTGATAGACCAGATAGTTGAGCTGTATGAAGGAATAAAAGACAAGTCAAAGCTCAAGGATGGATTGAAAAATATGGCCAAAAGGGTCTTTAGCAGTGAAACCTCCGAAGAATGGAAAAACCTGTTCTCACAATCCTCAATAGATTTTGAAAACCCGCACAGCCCCAAATTATTCATTTACTACACAGTTTTGCACATGAAGCACCAAAAAGACGGTAAATCTGAGATCAATGAGCAAAGCTATGAAGTGAATCAAGCGGTGTATTCCGTTCTTCCCCAGCTCATCCACGATCATGCGAAGACTTTAGCCAAACTGGACGTTCAGGATATCGAAGACTGGATTGAAGAGAGCACCTCTCCTAAAAACCCGAGTATCGGAAAGACATGTGTTTAAAACTTTCCCCTCGAAAGAGGGGATTTTTTCTTAAAAATCATAAAAGCAGCATCTGGAAATCAGCACTTTAATATCTCACACGAAGCACCACTTTTCCAACATTCTGATTTTCACGCAAGATACAATGCGCATTGGCCGCCTGCTCCCAGTCCAGCACTTTGTGAACAACCGGTTGAAGTGCACCTGATTGAAATTTTGCCCCCGCATAACTCCAAAATGCCTGAGTCAGCGAGGAACGGTATGCCAAATTGCGCGCCCTGAGAGTGCTTCCGATTATTTTCAATCGCTTGCTGACCACCGGCAGCAAATTAGCTGACGGAACCTTAATCCCTCCCAGAAAGGCGAGCATTACCATTCTTCCGTCCATCGAAAGCGCTTTGACGTTTCGCTCAAAATAAGAAGCACCAATGCAGTCCACAATAACATCCACCCCTTCACCTAGTGTTTCTTCGGTTATTCTTTCATAAAAATCCTCTTTCTGGTAATCGATGCAAACCGAAGCTCCCAACTCATTGCAGGCCTGTTGCTTGGCAGAAGAAGCTGTAACAAAAATCGAAGCGCCAGCATCTTTTGCCAGCTGAATACATGCGCTCCCCACACCGCTGGCTCCGGCATGCACCAGCAGGCGCTCTCCTTTTTTCAGCTCAGCCAAAAAGAAAAGCGCCTGATAAGCTGTCAGGAAAACTTCAGGTACGGCCGCCGCTTCTTCAAAAGAAAGCGAATCGGGCACAGGCATTAGCAGTGACTCATGCACAATACAATGCGAAGCATATCCGCCTCCCTGTAAAAGAGCCATTACCCGCTCTCCGGGACGCCAGCTCTTCACTTGCCCGCCAACCGCTTCAATCTCGCCAGAACATTCCAGCCCCAGAATATCCGACGCGCCTTCCGGAGGCGGATATTTTCCCTTCACCTGCAGCAAATCGGCTCGGTTAACGGCTGTGGCATGTATGCGGACCAGCACTTCATGGCTTCCAACAGACGGAAGATTTTTCTGGTCGAAAAAAAATTCTTGTTTCTCCTGACAGAAATTGACAAACTTCATGGGCTCAACGGTTGTTTGCCCCAATATCCGATTTTATCGAACAACCACCAAGCTTTCAGCTCCTTTGATAATATCGTCAACAACCAGGGGATCCAGCAGCGTAGACGTGTCTCCCAGACTTCTCGTATCTCCTTCGGCCACCTTTCTCAGAATCCGGCGCATGATTTTTCCGGACCTGGTTTTCGGGAGCCCTTCCACAAACTGGATCCGCTCCGGCTTGGCAATCTTTCCAATCTGATGAACCACTGTTTCAATAATCTCTTCTCTCAGCAGGTCGTTGATCTCTATGCCCGGTTTCGTGATAACATAAGCATGGATTCCCTGTCCCTTAATGGAATGTGGGTAGCCGACAACAGCCGATTCCACAACTTTTTTGTTCTGATTGATCGCATTCTCTATTTCCGCGGTGCCAAAACGGTGTCCCGAAACATTTATCACATCGTCAACACGACCGATAATACGGTACATCCCGTTGTCATCTCTCTTAGCACCGTCTCCAGTAAAATACAGGTTTTTATAAGCAGAAAAATACGTCAGCTTGCACCGGTTGTGGTCGCCGTAAGTCGTGCGAAGTATTGACGGCCACGGGAATTTGATCGCCAAATAGCCTTCTGTGTTGTTCTCGGTAATTTCTTTTCCTTCCTGGTCCACAAGAACCGGCTGAACGCCCGGCAGCGGATATCCGGCATGCGCCGGCTTCATCGGACTGACGTTTCCCAGCCCTGATATCATTACACCGCCGGTTTCAGTTTGCCACCATGTATCGACAATCGGACACCTTCCCTTTCCTACGTGCAAATGATACCAGTGCCAAGCTTCTTCGTTGATCGGCTCGCCTACAGTCCCCAGCACTTTTAGCGAATCAAGACTGTAAGACAATACATGGTCGATGGAATGTGCCATGAGCGCACGGATAGCCGTAGGTGCCGTATAGAACTGATTCACTCCGTATTTGTCAATAACCTGCCAAAAACGTCCCGGATCCGGATAAGTCGGTACTCCTTCAAACATCAGCGTAGTCGCACCATTCAGCAACGGGCCATAGATAATGTAGGAATGTCCCGTCACCCATCCGATGTCGGCCGAGCACCAGAATATATCGCTTTCTTTGCACTGAAACACATTTTGGAAAGTATAAGCTGTATACACCATATACCCGCCGCAGGTGTGCACAACTCCTTTCGGTTTTCCGGTCGAGCCTGAAGTATAAAGAATGAAAAGCAAGTCTTCGGCGTCCATTGGTTCCGCCGGACATTCTTTAGACACAAGTTTTAACTCATCCTCCAGCCAGTGATCTCTTCCTTTTTTCATAGCCGGAATCCAGCCCAGCCGGTTGCTAACCAACACTTTCTCCACGCTTTCGCATGATAAAAGCGCCTCGTCTACCACGCGCTTCACGGGAATTTGCTTAGCCCCGCGGTTCAGTCCGTCCGAGGTGATTACCACCTTGGCCTGCGCATCGTTGATGCGGTCGGCAAGGGCATGAGAAGAAAAGCCAGCAAACACAACGGAATGCACCGCCCCAATGCGTGCGCAGGCCATCACGGCAACGGCCAGATCCGGAATCATCGGCATATATATGCACACTCGGTCGCCTTTTTTTACTCCTAGCGACTTGAGCACGTTGGCATACTGACAAACCCTCTCATATAGTTCTTTGTAGGTTAAGCGAACAAATTTTTCTTTCGGATCATTGGGCTCCCAAATAATTGCCAGCTTGTTGCCCCGGCTCTCCAGATGTCTGTCGAGCATATTCTCCGTGATATTAAGCTTGCCCCCCTTGAACCAAGTGATGTGCGGTTCTTCAAAATTCCACTCCAAAACCGAATCCCAGGTCTTTTTCCATTGAAAATGGCTGGCCACATCCCCCCAGAATTGTTCAGGCCTCTCAATACTGTCCTGATAAGTCTTTTGATATTCTTCAAAAGTGCTGATAGTATGCATGTCCTGTTTAGTTTGATTGTTGATAAAAATATTTCCGAATAAAAAAAATAACTAAAAGATTGCATTATATGAAATTTTACCAAGATAAAATTATATCATTCGCTCTTTTTCTCCTCCGATACTACGTTCTATAGTCTGCAAAATTTCTCCTAGCAACTTTATCATTTCAATGAGGTTTATTCTAAAAATTTAACCTAAAAATGACACGTCACTTACTATCACTCTTCCTAATTGGTATTCTTACAATTTCAACATGCGGCAGAGACGTTTTGAAAGAAGCTCAGGGAATTCTGGATGTCGGCTTTCGGCGCAGCAACGCACCTTCAAGCGTTCGTTATAACCAAACGATATCATTCAGCCTTTATACTGATCAGGCAAGCTTTTTACAGAATCTCTCCACCTACAAATTAGAACCCGGAGGGAGCGAAACCCTAATTCACAGCCTGAACAACCCCCCTGCTGAAGTTTCATATCCATTTTCCTACACTCCCACGCTCGAGGACGCAGGAAAAAGGCTAATGTTTGTCGTTAGAGCCACTACAAACTCAAACAATAGAGTGGCCAGTCACACCTATACCGTACGAATACTCCCCTTGCCCAACTTCATTTCCGGGCAAGCCACTTTATCAAATGTGGTATCTGTCAATAATGAAAACGTTTTCCTTAGCCTTGACCACGACCGCCTAACCTCCTACCGATTATCTGACGGAGAACTCTTTAGAGCTGACATCGGGCTCATTATAAACAACAGCAGCCAGATAAAACTCATCTCCCCCCACTGGTTTACAAGCTTTTCTCCTCTCACTATCCCCGGCCTAAGCAATCCCAGAAACACCTATTTCGGAACTGGCTTCCCAGTAGACCAAAACGCCTTCAATAATCTCAATACCACGCTCGAGCTAATAAGGAATATAAACAGACAGTCCGGTCGATTTTCGGGGCTAAGTCAGCAAACAATAAACGCTCAGGTAAACGATGTAATCGGTTTCCGGGCACAAAGCGGAAGACGTGGATACATTTTAATCAACGCCATTGACTCTGCAAGCAATACAGCGACAATTTCCATTAAGGAAGAACCCGCTCTGTAAACCTTATGAAGCACAAACCGCCAAAACTTCGAATTTGTGCTTCATTTCTTCCCATCCTTTACTTTTTCTCAGTATTACAGCATTTCTTTAATAATCAGACTCAGGCATATCCTCACAGATTTCCACTGCACTTTTTTTCCGATAACTAAGTGCGATAAAAACACCGCATTAAGGGAACGAGTCTAATTTGCCCACGAACTGTTTTCCAAGCAAAACAACTCCGCAAAAAACAAAAGGAATGAAAACACGGGATTCAAAAAAAAAATATATCTTTACCCGTAAACAACAATAATCAAACTGACATGCCTGACAACACCATTTACAACCTGTTGCTAACTGCCCATTCCTGGACCCGATGGTTTATACTTCTGCTTGCCTTAGCCGTTTTATTCAAATCATATAAAGGATGGATAGAACAAAGCCCTTTTGGAAAAGGAGATAATGCGCTTTCCGCCGCTTGGGTAGGTCTAATATTATTCAATGCACTGACCGGATTCGTCCTCTACGAAATCAGCCCGTTGCTGAACAACCCTTCAGTAGATGCGATGTCCTTCGGGGAAATCATGAAAAACAAGATGCTGCGGTTCTGGAAAGTGGAGCACCTAACCCTGATGCTTCTAGCCGCAGTTATCGCTCAGTTCGGGAGAATACGAATTAAACGCCAAAGCACCGACACAAAACGGCACAAGGTTTCCGCACTTTACTTTACAATCGGATTTATTCTCATTCTGGCAGGTATTCCCTGGGCAGAAACAGGACGTCTCTTCAGATTCTAAAAAACTAATGAAGCCTAAGGCGCTTCCAGACCGCCTTTTAGCATTCAATTTCTCATTTTACAAATAAGAAATCCAGATTTCTTAAGCACTTGTTCTAAAATATTCAATCCCTAGGCGGTTTATTCCTTCGCAAAGACTAATTTCCCGATTATTACCGAAAACATCTTTCATCTTTGAAGAATCAAATGAAGACACACCCCAAACACGTTTTGAAACACTGCAACAAGTGCGGCTCTTCCGACACCTTTTACACCGATGGCGATGCCGTAAAATGCCGTGCTTGCGGGTTCCAGTTATACATCAATGCCGCGCCCGCAGTTGCAGGGCTTATAATAAATGACAACGACGAGCTCCTGCTTACAGTCCGAAAATATGAACCTTTTCAGGGCATGCTGGATCTGCCCGGCGGCTTCGTCGATCATCTGGAAACTGCTGAAGAAGCACTAACCCGTGAAATAAAAGAAGAGCTTAATTTGAACGTAAAAAACCTTAAGTATTTTTGTTCTACCCCCAACCGATATTTATACGGAGGCCTCACATATTTTACCCTTGACTTCAGCTTCCAGTGCGAAGTAGAAAATTTTGAAGGCATGCATGCATGCGACGATGTAAAGAAAATTTATTTTATACACATTAAAGACATTGATCCCAAGATGATTGGCGGGCAATCCATGAGCAAGGCTGTAAAAAAATTTCAGCAATACTGGCTTCAGAGCAAACAGCTATAAGCCCACTGCTGAGATACCGGTTGTTTTCTTCTGTTTATCATATTTTTTTATTATTTTTCATTTAGTCAAGAAAACAACCTCTTATTAACCCACCTGTAACGAATGACAGCATCTCCCCCTATTTCGCGCAGCACAAGAGAAAAAGAACGTTACGCCCGGCAAATCATACTCCCTAAATGGGGAATAGAGACACAGAAAAAACTAAAATGCGCGTCCGTTCTTGTCGTTGGTGCAGGAGGCCTGGGGGGGCCGGTGCTGCAGTATCTCTGCGCGGCGGGTGTCGGAAAAATCGGTATTACTGACGAGAAGCGTGTAAGCCGGAACGATCTTCATAGCCAGGTGCTTTTTTCGGAGGACGACATTGGGCAATACAAATCGATGGCCGTCCGAAGAAAATTGGGCGCACAAAATCCGCACATTGAATTCGATACACACATCAAACGCTTGTCCAACGGCAATGCCCTGGAAATCATTCGGGAATATGACCTTGTTGTGGACGGATCGAACAATATCGAAACGCATTATTTAATCAGTGATTCCTGTGCTGTTCTTGGAAAACCATCAGTTTACGGGTCAGCAATCAACTATGAGGGCCAAATCGGCGTCATGAATTTCAAAGGAAGCGATACATTCAGACGCCTCTATCCCAAAGCTCCTGAGTCTGCCGACTTTCCTTCCACTAATGGAAACGTTGGAGCTCTTCCGGGTATAATCGGCAGCATGATGGCCAGCGAAGCACTCAAAATACTAACCGGTCTGGGAAAGCCTCTATGCGATAAAGTATTAATACTTGACTTGCTCAATATGAGGTTTTCCAGCCGCAAGTTCCGAAAAGATGAACCAAACATTCCATCAAAAAATTTAAGATCAGATGCTTCAAAATCAAAAAATGAGAAAAAATCCGTACATACTAAAACTGCGGAAGAGTTTCTGTCTATTCTCGAAGATGAACAATGGCTTGTAATCGACATACGCGAGCCCCACGAGTTTGAAATGTACAACCAAGGAGGAATCAACATACCTTTGCACAACCTTCCCGAAATGATGGACAAGCTGCCGAAAAACAAGCAGCTGCTTTTCGTCTGCGATTTGGGACTTGCCAGCGAACTTGCCGGAAAATATGTCAGTGAAAAAACTCACAGGACCACCTATCACCTCCTGGGAGGGCTTGAGGCCCTGAACAGCATGCTTGATTAAGCAAAAGAATCGAGCCCAAATTTGTTCTGGCAAGAAGCAATCAGCATTCTTTTCTCAAACGCTTACCCTGCAAACTACAGGAAATCAGCACATCGTTCAGATTGATTTTTTTCTAGCTCAAAAAACTCCTTTTTCTGTCAATTTTTTTATCCCTGCTAACGGCATTCTATTTCGAAACTGTCAAAACTATTTTTTTCACAAAATGCTTCGTACTTTTGCCGCGAAAAGCAGATTCTCGAAAAAAGACAGCACAGCAGATGACCGGACAGAAAAAGACGAATCCAGACCGATTTAACGCTTTTAAGCATTCAACAAAAAATATTGCGCTCCCTTCTCGGTTCACTTTCCCTTTTTGCTACACCCCTCATCCACTGTGCAAACTCGCTGCGCAAGAGCTTCAGGAATACCTGGAAAAGCAGAATGAATGGAAACACAATTTTGGTTTGATAAAAGGACAATCCGGACTGGTCATAGGAAAAATGTTCGGTGTTCTTGTAGTGCAGAATTCTGAAGGGCAGCTTGGCTACCTAGCGGCGTTTTCAGGAAAATTAGCCAACAGCAACCACCACAGCCGGTTTGTGCCGCCAGTATTTGACATACTGGACGCTAAAGGATTTTTCCTGAAAGAAGAAGAAGTCCTCAATGGCTACAACCGCAGAATTGAATTGCTCGAACAGGCTCCCGAACTTGCCCTGGCACAAAACAGCTGGGATGAAGCTCAACAAAACGGCGCAAAAGAAATCCGGGAACTGAAGACGGCAATAAAAGAAGCCAAAGCCATCCGGAAACTGAAAAGACAGGAACTTGCGGCACTCTCCCCTTCACAGGAAACTGAAGAAAAAATGGAAATGCTGCGCCGGGAAAGCGTCGGATACAATCTGAAACTCAAAAGACTTTCCGCCTCATGGAAAGGCCGTATTCAGGAAGCCAAAAGCGAATATGACAGACTCCTGAATGAAATTCAAACTCTAAAGGAAGAACGCAAGCAAAAGTCCGCTCAGCTGCAAGCCCGAATTTTCGATGAGTACCGCTTCTTGAACGCCAACGGAGAAAGCAAAAGCCTGCTCAAGATCTTCCGTGAAACACCCGCGCAGCAACCTCCTGCAGGAGCCGGCGAATGCGCGGCGCCCAAACTGCTGCAGTATGCCTTCGCTAACCAGCTCGTTCCAGTGGCTATGGCCGAATTCTGGTGGGGCGCTTCTCCCAAATCTGAAGTGAGAAAGCACGGACATTACTATCCCGCATGCAAAGGAAAATGCGAGCCTATTCTGAGCCACATGCTGGAAGGACTGGAGCTGGACGACAACCCTATGGCCTCCAATCCTGCCGAAGGGAAAAAGCTGCCCATCGTTTTCGAAGACGAGCATCTTGTGGTAGTCAACAAACCCGCTGAGTTCCTGTCGGTTCCCGGAAAACAGGTATCGGATTCCGTTCAGACAAGGATGGAAGAAAAATTTCCGGATGCCAAAGACCACATGATTGTCCACCGGCTGGATATGTCCACTTCGGGGCTTATCGTTTTAGCCAAAAGCAAAAGCGCGCACAAACACCTGCAATGGCAGTTTTTGAGAAGAACGGTGAAAAAAAGATACGTCGCGTTGCTGGAAGGAAAGGTTGCGAAAAACCAGGGAGAAATCTGTCTGCCGCTTCGAGTGGACCTGAACGACCGGCCGCGCCAGCTGGTTTGTAACCAACACGGAAAAAACGCACACACCAAGTGGCGGGTTGTCGGCAGGGAAAACGGAACAACGCGCGTTCATTTCTTTCCTCTGACCGGAAGAACACACCAGCTCAGAGTGCACGCCGCTCATCCGCTCGGACTCAACTGCTCGATTGTGGGTGACGATCTGTACGGCCAAGCCGCCGACCGGCTGCACCTGCATGCCGAACAGCTGGAATTTGTGCATCCGGTTACCAAAGAAACGATGTGCCTAACGTGCGAGCCGCCGTTCTAAACTTGCGAAAGAAAAAGCTTATGTGAAAAGCACCAATCACATCCTTTTAATCCGCTGTGGCTTGTCCTGCCAGAAAAACATAGAGTGCTTTTCACCCTGTTTGTGCAAATCTATTTTTCCTTTAATAGGATAAAGTGGCCGTCAGGATCCTTTACAAGCAGTTTCTTTTCCTGTCCATACTGAATAATTCCTTTGGAAACCACCGGAACATACTGGTAATGCATGCTTTTGTACAGTGCATCCAGGCTCTCCACTTCGATAACGGTTTGAAGCGCCCAGATATCGTAAGTCCGAGGCTTCGGCTGTCTGCTAATTTCCATTTGAACCGGAGACACATATTCCAGAAATTCTACGCCCACAGACTGCTCATCGGTGCCCAGCCCCGTTATCCTGACTTTACTGTCTTTCACTCCGTTCAGATGTTCCTGTTCTTTTCCGTAATTAAAACTTTCACCCTTTACTTTAAAGCCGAGAAGTTTTTCGTAAAAAATTTTACTGACGCGTGTACTGGAAACAACAATTGCAGTGTGGTCAATTCCCAAAAACAACGATTTCTGACTCTTCCATTTGTCCTTTCGTTTATCCAAAGGATAAAAAATAAGCTCCAATATATGCCTGTCAGGATCCTTAAAATATAAGGCCTTCACTCCTCCCGCCACAGGATTAGAGTACGGTATGGTCTGCGGCTGATTGGAAACCTGCTTTACGCCCATTTTTTTTAACCTGGAATACGCTTTCTCCATATCGCTTACAACAATAGCCAGATGTTGAAAACGCCGGTCGCTGCTTGTAAAATCCAGCGGATAAGACCTTCCCTCCAGACTTATATATTCCCGAAGCTCTACCCGATCTTTCCCAATTCTGACTACAGCTGAGCGATAGTAGGAATTGAACGTTCCCTCCAGCGAGTCATTGCGGCTGTCATAAGATTCAAATACCTGAACCTTTTTTGCATCGAATGCTTTTTCAAAAAACGAAAGGCTGCCCTCCAGATCTGAAACCGGCATAATGATACGGGCCACACGTACGGCTTGTGCATACAGGACGCAAGCGGAAAACAGAAAGAAAATGCTCAATAACACTTTACGAACCATAGACACTCTTTTTATTTATTCTAAAATATATTTCTGAAGCCAGCAACATGCCCAATACCGGCATGAGCATATACACCCAAAAGGCTGTCCATATCTGTGCTGGAAACGCACTGGCAAAAGTCCGCGCAGGATTCATCCCGAAGCCGGAAACAGGTCCGGAGAAAATCACATACAAACAAACCAGACAGGCCGCCCAGTACCGAGTATAACACTTTAACTTAGGATGGTTGGAAGTAAAAAGCACCATGAGCATCATGACAGCAGCAATAAGAAATTCTGTCAAGACCGCGCCTGATATTCCGTATTTCCCAGGGACAGTTACCACAAAATCGACCGGTGCATTCCGAAGCATGTCCCCAAGCACTGCTTCCATCAGGTATACACCAAGAAGCCCTCCGGCAAACTGAAATATAATATACATCACTGTGTTAATGGGACATATCCGGTTGATTCTGTAGAAGGCTAAAGTAACCGCCGGATTGATATGCGCCCCGGAAGGACTCGTCCATGGAGAGTAAAAAATAAAAAGCGCTGTAAGTCCCATGCATCCTCCCATCACTGTCAGCTTTTGCCAAAGCGCTGGCAGCATGCTGCTTAGCGCGGACTGTGGCGATGCCAAAAACGTCCAGCATAAGCATGCAGAAACCATAAAGAGAAAAAGCCCGAAGGCTTCCATCAAATAGAAACGGTAATTCTGCCTGAGCTGCAAGCGAAAATACGACCATGTGAACGTTCTTTGCATCTGATCCCTATGATTTTCAAAGGCCAAATGAACATCCATCATAATCACACTTATCGGAAGCATAAAGGCGAAAATTATGGATGCTTCATCCCTCCTGCCAATTTACCATGGAACAGCATTCAGAAAAGAATGTTCAAAAGATCAAATATCCTGTTTTTCCATCCCTTTCTCTCAGCAAAGGCTTCTCCAGGAACCTGCGTTGATAACTTCTACGCCCTTAGCCTCAAGCATTCGCTGCGCCTGGGCCGCTCTCACACCGGCCGCACAGCAAACAATCACTGGTTTTTTCCATTTTACCACTTCGTTGATACGTTTTGCAAGAACCTGAACCGGAATGTTCCTTGCCCCCTCTACGCATCCGGCTGCAAATTCCTGCTCGGTCCGCACATCAAGAATCACCGCACCCATGTTCCGCCATTCCTGAATTTTCTCGTTTGATGACGACGCAAAAAAAGACTTGATAAAATTTATCATGATATACTGTTTTTTTCGATCAGACCAAAAATAAATAGACTATCCATTCCTGTCTGTGACTTGCATTACAACCCAAATAGCCTGCCTCAAACTTTGTTCGGAAATCACATACTTAATATGGTTAAAATACAATTTTCGAATCATCTTTTTAATTCGATACTATTATCACATAATAGTATTATACCACATATTGATTTATATTTTTTTGTTTAGCACACCAAATTAGGGAGAATATCATGGTTTTATAACGCGTAGATATACATATTTACATGTAATGTGTTTTCACTAAAAATCCAAAGGCATTCCAACGCAGAGCAAAAAATGCAAGTACGCCTGGTAAAATGCGTAAAATAAAAATATACATCAAAAATGAGAATGGGCTATTCGTCTTCCGTATCAATTGTTCCTGGTTTAATTCTATCAATTCTGTCTCTGTTTGCTCCTTTGAAAGGTCAAGCAGAAAAAAATCCAAGGAACCCTTATAATTTCGGAGGAATTTCATTTCAATCGCATGACTTTCCCGTTGAGGAACGAACCGGCCTTGAACTTAGCCCCAAGCAGGGGTTCAATGTGGACAGCAGAGTACTGCTTGAATTCGATCTGTCCTTTTACCGCAACGACATTATGGGATACATCTTTCGAATGCATTCCTCAAAAAAAAGTTACGATCTCATTTTTCTTCCAAGAGTCCGAGGAGAACATTCAGCTTCAATACAGTTAATTGCCGACGGCAGCGAAACCCACCTCAAATTCAACCTTCCCGATTACTCTCTCTTGAGGAATAACTGGAATACCCTCCGTCTCGTTTTTGACAAAAAATCTGAGTGGATTTCCATGGAATTAAACGGGCAAATCAAACGTGAAGAAGGCCTCTTTTATCCAGACGCCGACAAAATTAATATATGTTTTGGCAAAAACACTAACGAACGATTTAAAGCGCTGGATGTTCCGGGAATGGTTGTCCGCAATATCAAAATCAGCACACCGGATAAAAAAATAGATGCTTTCTGGCCATTAATCGAACGAAAAGGCGACACAGCCGAAGATATTATCAGCCACCGAACTGCACAAGCCTGCTACCCCAAATGGCTGATTGAATCGCACTACCAGTGGCAGCTTCGAACAACTCGAAAAGACGCTGACTACCTTCCGGGCATCGCTTTCAGCAGTGGGTTAAGCAATGTTTTCGTTGTCAACCGGAACAAACTGCTTCGCTTTGATCTGTTGCGGCTAAAATGGACAACCGACGCTTATCCGCAAGATCTCGGCATTAATGAAAAAGCCATTTATTCATATTATGCCCCTCAGCGAAAACAACTGCTTGCCTATGATTATCGCATGGGACCAGTAGCGGAATACAACCCTAAAACCCTTTCGTGGAGCAAAATAAACGCCTTAACCGGCATGACAAGCCACTGGCACCACTTGCAGTTCTATGACTCGGCCTCCGACCGGCTTTATGCGTTGGGCGGATACGGTATGTACCGATTCAACAACACCCTGCTCAGCTTCCAGCTAGGAGAAAAAAACTGGAAAAAATTTCCTCTCAAGGGCGACCTTATGGAACCCCGAAGCCTCAGCTCACTGACCCACTACAAGGACCAAAAATACCTGGTTTTCGGAGGCATAGGCAACCAAACCGGGCGGCAAGAGCTGGGCGTTGAAAATTTCTACGATCTTTATGTTCTCGACCTAAGCGATTCCACTATGCGCAGACTTTGGAGCCGCCCTGAGCTTGCAGACAACTTCGTCGCCGCCCACTCGCTGATTTTATCTGAAGACAAGCAATCGCTCTATGCTCTTTGCTATAAATACCAGAAGCAGAACAGCGCACTGAGCCTGCTTAAAATTGATATTCAAACCGGAGAAAATAAGGTAATCAGCGATTCTATTCCTTACCCATTCAAAGATGTAAGATCTTCCGCGGATTTGTTCTTTCACACAAAAACCTCAGAATTTGTAGCCGTTGTCAGAGACAACGTAGAAAAAAATAATTCAGAAGTAAAAATTTACACTCTCACTTACCCAGCTGTTCCGCTGCCGCCTGTTCTGCAAGCCGGGACTAACACAAAAAAACTTTGGTGGCCATACGTGGTGCTTTTATTAACCGGAGGAGCGCTGATTTTTATTAAAAAAAGAAAGCAAACCAATATATCCAAAGAGCTGATTACCCTTCCGTCAACTGCAAAAAAAGATTCAGGGACTAATTTCCAGGAAAAGAAAGACACTCCTGATGACATGAGCGACAGTTCTGCCATAAATCCTGTTCCACCTGCTCCATCAGAAGTCTTCGCCCAAAAAAAGCTTCCGGAAAAAAACTATATCCGCTTGTTCGGAAAATTTGAAGTCGTAAACCGCAACGGAGAAGATATCAGTAAGAACTTCACACCAAAAATCCGTCAGCTGTTTCTCCTTATCCTTCTGTACCCTTACACCCACAGGCGCGGCATCAATTCCAACAGACTGACTTCCATTATCTGGCCCGGATCAACCACCCAGGAAGCCAAAAACACAAGAAGCATTTCCATACGCCGTCTTCGGCTTCTGCTCAAGGAACTTGACTTCGCAAATATCCAGTTCGAAGACAACCAATGGCATGTCGAATTTTCAGGTGAGATATATTGCGATTTCAAAGAATTTCTTGACATCCGGAGCTCTCTGGACAAATCCCCTAATGAACTGGCTCCTATAAGAAAGCTAGTTGGAATCGCACAAAGAGGGCAACTGGCGTTAATCGAAAATGAATGGTTTGACGATCTAAAGGAATTTGTGTCTTCCGATATCATCCGAATTCTAGATGGTTTTGTTGAACAATTGAACGTTCAGCAATATGCCCATGAGGTAATAGAAATCGGCGATGCGATCTTCAATCTCGATCCGCTGGAGGACACTGCGCTCCGCATCAAAATGCAAGCACTGCTTAGCCTGAACAAGCACAGCACTGCTCATGCCCTTTACAACAAATTTGCTCAAAAGTACTACAAGCTTTTTGATGAAAACTATCCGATGACTTTTCAGGAAATGATCCGAAACAAAATAGATACTCCGGAATAAACGTGATATACTTACTGAAAAAGCTCCGAATATACTGGAGCTTTTTTTTGAAAACCTTTCAAGATAAACTTGCCGGGGCAGGCTCAGTCTTGCAGTACCAATGCTTCATTTTCCTTTATTTTATCTTCATCCGCATCTTCCTGCAATATCGCCTTGGCAACCAAGGCCGACAAAATATCCTGTTTGTTAATCATACTGCGGAACACGCCGTTTTCTACCACTGCAATATTATCAAGCCCACGATTTTTCATTTCGCCCAGCACCCAAACGGTTTTGTCTTCAGGGCCAACGTGGTCTTTTTTTATTCCCGCCAGCAAGCCCTTAAGTGAATCGTAGCCAAAAACGGCCTGCTGAGCAGCCAGTAACTGACCTGAAAAAACGCTTCCTTCTATCCAACCGTCAAACTTTCCGCCAGTCGAAAAAACAACCTGTTTGATTCCGAGAACTCCCATATATTTCAGCAGAAGGCTGCGAGAGTAACGCTTCCCATCAGTAACTTTCAGGATATCAATGCTCTTTACCTTCTCGCTGCGCAGCTCTTGCTGCAGGCGGCTGAGCGTCGATTCGCCTCCCTTCTCCACCATAAACTCTTCTCCCTCTACCGCATCTATCGACAGATCTTTCGGATAAAAATTCCGAATGACGGCCTTCTCAAATTTCTCTCCTATACTGAACAAACCCGCCACCTCAATCGGTCTTCCGTCATTGACAACTGTTTTATAAAGGCCGTTGATCTTGCTGCTGTAAACAATCAGAATGATTGTTATAAATACGGGCCATATTAATTTTTCAGCTAGTGCCAACCAGTGTTCCATGATTTGTAGTTTTTTATACTGAATTTAATAGTAAATAAAATACAAAAATTTCTTTGCATAAAAAAACCGATACGGAGAAACACTTTTTTTATTCTCAACTAACCTAAAAAACAACATCAGTAAACAAAGTCTCTTATTAAACAAACATCAACTTTTCAATTATGAGTTCTATAAGAATTCTCTTTGATAACAAAACTGCACAAATGCATGCATTGCAGGCTTGTAATCTTTATAAAAAAATCATATATCCGCTAAGTAGTATAAATTTAAATACATTTTCATACTTGATTTTTTAGATTGTTTAAATATACATTTAACTATAGAACTCGAAAAACAACTAATGTAAATAGTTTAATATTGTAATTATAATTTTTTTTTGACCAAAAAAAAGACAACAACTCCAATAATGAAATATATCTTCAGATTTTTTTTAAATGATTAAAAACCATACAATATTTTTTAAAAAAATTTAAAATCACCCACTGAAAGATAGACTTCAATAAATCCTATTTCCTTACTAATTCAAAAAATTATATGTCTGATCAGACAAAAACACAAAAAGAACCGATAGCAATTGTCGGAATAGGTTGCCGCTTACCCGGCAATATCAAGGGGCCTCAATCATATTGGGAGGCATTGAAAAACGGCGTAGACGGCATCAGGGAAGTTCCGGCCGACCGGTGGAGCGTTGAGGATTATTACGACCCGAACCCGAACAAAGCCGGGAAAATGAAAACCAAAAAAGGGGGTTTTTTAGACAGCATCGACCAGTTTGACGCCGAGTTCTTTAAGCTGTTTCCGAAAGAAGCCGAGCGCATGGACCCGCAGCAGCGAATGCTCCTGGAGTCTGCGTTCGAGGCGCTGGAAGACGGAGGCATGAAACTGGAAGAGTTCAAGAAAACGCGCACCAGCGTATTCATGGGAGTATTCATGAACGACTACTGGGACATTCAGGCTTCTAGCCTGCAGCGCGAGCGCATCAGTCCACACGTGCCCATGGGCGTTTCACTGACTTCCATTGCCAACCGGATTTCTTACCTTTATGACCTGAAGGGGCCGAGCATTACACTCGACACGGCATGTTCCTCTTCGCTGGTTGGCGTTCACCTGGCCTGCCAGACCATCTGGAACGGGGAAGCCGACCAGGCGCTGGCCGGAGGAGTAAACGTCATTCTGCGTCCGGAATCGTCGATCATGATGTCTAAAGGCAATTTCCTTTGTCCCGACGGCTACTGCAAATCGTTCGATGCGCGCGCCAACGGCTATACGCGGGGCGAAGGCGCGGGAGTAATTATCCTCAAGCCGCTTTCCAAAGCGCTGGAAGACGGAAACGACATTTATTCCGTAATCAAAGGTTCGGCTGTTAACTCCGACGGATACACCGAAGCCGGATTTACCGTGCCAAGCGCCGAAGCTCAGACAACCATGCTGAAGGCCGCTTACAAAGACGCCGGAATTGATCCTCTGGACGTGCAGTACATCGAGGCACACGGGACAGGAACACCGGTGGGTGATCCGATCGAAAGCCGGACATTCTTCAATGTATTCGGACAAAACCGCCCGGAAAACGATCCGCTGATAATCGGTTCGGTAAAAAGCAACATTGGTCACCTGGAAGCCGCTGCGGGTATAGCAGGACTTATCAAAGTGGCATTGTGCGTGAAAAACCGCCAGATTCCGAAAAACCTGCACTTTGAGACGCCGAACCCGAAAATTCCGTTCGGCGAATACCGCCTGAAGGTTTCGTCAGAACTGCAGGATTGGCCGAAAAACGACCGTCCGCTAATCGGCGGGGTGAACTCGTTCGGAGCAGGAGGAACCAACGCGCACGTAGTCTTGGAAGAATATGCGGCTGAAAAAGCGGATAAACAAGACGTATCGGCAATGACCGACGTGCATCTTTTCACTTTGTCGGCTCGCTCTGAACAAGCGCTGAAACAGCAGGTGGAAAATTACCTGGGGTATCTTGAGAAAAATGACTGCAGCCTAAACGCTTTGTGCAAAAGCCTGGGAACTGACCGTTCGATGCTCGAGCACCGCTTGGCCGCAGGCGCATACACCAAAGAAGAACTGACCGAAAGCCTGGAGGCATTTCTTGAAGGAGAAAACCGCGTAGGCATGAGCTATACGGTAGTCGAAGAGCAAGAAAAGAAAAAAATCGGATTTATTTACTCCGGACAGGGTCCGCAATGGTTTGCCATGGGACGCCAGCTTATCGAGAGCGACCCGGAATTCCGAGCCATCATACACGAAATCGAAGGCTATTTCTCTGAAATTGCCAGCTGGTCGCTGCTTGAAGAAATGAGCAAAGACGAAGAGTCTTCAAAAATCAGCGACACCCGCATAGCGCAGCCGGCTATCATGGCCATTCAGATTGCGCTTACCGAACTATGGAAGCGCTACGGCGTGGAACCGGAAGGCGTGGTCGGACACTCTATCGGAGAGGTGGCCGCCGCTTATACTTCGGGCGCGCTAACGCTGCGACAGGCCGTGGAAGTGATTTATCACCGAAGCCGCGGACAAAACAGGGCAAGCGGAAAAGGAAAAATGCTTGCCGTTGCCAAGCCGCTGGATTACTGTCTGAAGCTCATCGAGCCGACAAACGGCCGCGTGAACATCGGAGCGATCAACGGACCGGAGATGATTGCCCTTTCTGGGGATTCTGAACCGCTGGAAAAAATTGCCGAGAAGCTTGACAAAGAAGACATCTTCCACCGCTTCCTGCGCGTGACTGTGCCATTCCACAGCCACCACATGGATTCGCTGAAAGACGAGCTGATCAGCTCGCTGAAGGAACTGCAGCCGGCCAAAGCAAAACTGCCGCTGTACTCTACCGTAACCGGAAAGAAAGAAGACGGCCTGCATCTGGTAAGCGATTACTGGTATGCGAACGTTCGCCAGCCTGTTTATTTCACCGATGCGGTCGAAACGATGATTGAAGACGGCTTCAACACCTTCATCGAAATCGCGCCGCACCCTGTGCTGGCTGCTGGAGCAATGGACATGCTCAAGCGGGCAAATAAAACCGGCGACTTGCTGCCTTCCATCCGAAGAAAAGAGGAAGAAAAAATCGTTTTCATTCAGTCACTCGGAAAACTGCATACGCTTGGCGTTAAACTGAACTGGGACAAAATCTATCCGGAAGTTCAAGAAAAAGCCGAACTGCTTCCTTATCCTTGGCAGCATCAGAGCTATTGGTTCGAAACATTCGAGCACCGCAAACAGCGCCTTGAAGCACGGGTGCATCCGTACCTGATCAACGGCGTTCGCTCAAACTTCGATGCCAACCAAATCGCCTGGGATGTAGACCTAGACAAAGATGTTCATCCGTTTGTCGAAGACCACAAAGTAGACGATGTCATCATCTTCCCCGGAACCGGACACCTGGAAATCGCAACAGCCGCTGCTCAGGCCACCTACGGAGAGGATTTCGGCTTTATCGAAGATGTCAGCTTCCAGTCTGCGCTGTTCCTTCCTGACGAAGGCGAGCCGCCGTACGTGCGTTTGGAGGTTTCAAACAACGAGGGCCGCTACTGGATTTCAACCAAGCCAAAAGACGATGAAAGCGCTGCCTGGACTCGCCATTCAACGGGTAAAATCAACCACATGGGCGACTCATTCGTGTGCGATCCGCTGAATCTTGAGGAAATCAAACAGCGCGTAAGCTTCCGCCAGCCGATTCAGCCAATGTACAAGGAACTGAAGCAAGGCGGATTGCTATACGGAGACACCTTCCGGGCAATCACCGGCCTGTGGCTTTCTCCTGGCGAAGTGCTGAGCAAAGTGTCACTGCACGAATCGCTGGAGTACGGCATCGAGCGCTACAACATCCACCCTGCGATAATGGATGCCTGTCTGCATACAATCTTCGCAGCCAAAAGAAGTACTGAAGAGGAACGCCGAGGAATCTATCTGCCTGTAGGCGTTAAGCGCTTCAAGTTTTTCAAAAAACCAGAAAGCAAGGATGTTTGGAGCTATGTGAAAGTTCACGAAGTAAGCGAAAAATACCTAAGCGGCGACTTCCAGATATTTGACGACAACGGCGACTTGATAGCCGCGATTCAGGGACTAGACTGTAAGTACATTGAAGGATCGCGCGGCGAAGGACCGGCCGATACCTACAAAGGCGCTTACGAATATCAATGGTCGCCTGTGGTAGAAGCTTTCGAGGAAAGCGGAAAAAAAGGACCTGCCGTAATCTTTGCGGACGCACTGGGACTGAGCGGCCGTTTCGAAAAAGCACTGACAGCCCGCGGATTTGATGTATACAAAATATTCACAGGCGATGCTTTTGAAAAAGCAGACGACAAAGTATACCGGGTAAATCCGATGGAGCAAATGCAGATTGAACAGACGCTCAAAGAAATCGGCACAATCAACCATGTAGTCTATCTGTGGGGAACGGACATGAAAATGTCTGGCGAAACCACCGCAGAGCAGCTAGACGGAGCGCAGGGTGCGTTTGCCATGCGCACTGTTCATACACTGCGCGCCGTGCTGAGCACCGAACAGGCTCCTGCAGTGTGGCTGGCCGCCACCGGAGCTGAAGCAGTTGACATCAATGACAGCCAGATTGAACTGGCCCAAGCTGCGATTTACGGCATAGGCCGTGTGATGATCAACGAATACTCGCACTTGCCAATGCGCATAGTAGACTGCAGCGATGAAACGACTGACGAGGAGATCAACAATTTTGCTGGCTTGCTTTGCAGCGAAAACCGCAAGGTAAGAGAAACAGAATTCGCACTGAGAGGCGAAAACATCTACCTGCGGCGCCTCGAAGCTGTCAATCCTGAAGAAGCGGAAACAAGCTTCGGTACGGTAAAACTTCCGGCTTCAGGAGCCGACTACCGCGCGGAAGTGCAAGAAATCGGTCTGCTGGACACTGTGGCTTTCCGCCGCTACGAGCCAAGCATTCTGAAAGGCGACGAAGTGCGCATCGACGTAAAAGCTTCCGGACTGAACTTCAAGGACATAATGAACGGCATGGGCTTGCTGGAAGACGAAGCCGTTGCCGGCGGTGTGGCAGGCAAAACGCTGGGACTGGAATGCGCCGGTGTGGTTAGCGCAGTCGGACCGGAAGTAAAAGATCTGAAAATCGGCGACGAAATATTGTCATGGTCGGCATACAGCTTGGCGGGAACAACCACCGCTGCTGAAAGCTGCACAGTGAAAAAGCCGTCGAATATTGACTTTGCTCAGGCAGCAACGATTCCTGTTGTGTTCCTGACTGCTTATTACTCACTGAACTATCTGGGACGCATGGAAGCCGGAGACCGAGTGCTGATTCACTCAGCCACTGGAGGGCTGGGCATCGCCGCAATCCAGCTGGCAAAACTGTCCGGAGCCGAGATCTTCGCCACCGCGGGCACAGAAGAAAAGCGTGAATACCTGCGCTCAATGGGCATTAAGTACGTGTACGACTCGCGCTCGCTGAGCTTCCGCGACGAAATTATGCGTGATACGCAAAACGAAGGCTTGGACATCGTATTGAACTCGCTGACAGGAAAAGCTTTGATTCAAAGCTTGAAATGTCTGCGTCCATTCGGCCGTTTTGTTGAAGTCGGAAAAGCCGATATTTACAATGACTCATCGCTTTCACTGAAGCGCTTCGGTGAAAACCTTTCGTTCCACGGAGTTGATGTTGACCGTCTGATGGCACAGCGTCCGGCACTAGGCAAACGACTGTTCGAAGAGCTGATCGCCTTGTTTGCAGAAGGAAAACTGCAGCCGCATCCGAACACCCGGTTTGCCATGGCAGAGCTCGGACAAGCACTGACTTACCTGAGCAAAACGCAGCACATCGGAAAAGTGGTAGTGGAAATGGGCGAAGAAGACCTTGACATTCTTCCGTCAAGCCAGCTGAGCTTCCGCGATGACGCTGCCTACATCGTAACCGGGGGCGCCAGCGGACTGGGACTTGAACTAGCCTCCTGGATGGCTGAGGCTGGAGCAAAATACCTGGCGCTGGTTAGCCGAAGCGGAGCAAAAACCGACTACGACCGCGAGGTAATTGAAAACATGGAAAAAGCAGGGGTAAAAATCCTGATGCCGAAAGCCGATATTACCGACTACGCCGCAGTAACCCGCGTTTTCGAAGAAATCAAACAGGCCAACTGGCCGGCTGTACACGGCATTATGCACAGCGCCGGACTGCTGTCCGATGCCACCTTCCCGAATATGGATCTTGAGCGCTACCGCAAGGTATTCAACCCTAAAGTTCTGGGCGCTTGGAACTTCCACAAAGCATCGGAAGGACAGCCGCTTGACTTCTTCTTGTCCACTTCGTCTATTTCATCAGTGTTTGGACTGCCGGGACAGTCGAACTATTCGTCGGCAAACAACTTCCTGGACAAACTGGCCATTTACCGCCAGCTGCAGGGAAAAGCCGGCAACTCCGTAAACTTCGGTGTGCTGGGCAATTTTGCGGGTATGTCACGCGAAGGCGGCAATGTGCTTAACGTCCTGAGCAACCAGGGATGGATTCCGCTGACACTTAAGCAGATCAAGGAAAAAGTCGGAAAGGTGATTTTACAGCGCCGCGCCGTGCGTATGGTTGCCAACATCGACTGGAAAAACTTCCGCGAGTTCTTCATCCACCTGTCATCTGACGCGCGCTATGCCCACCTGATGACTGACGAGGCCCTGAACATGGGCGGTGCTAACAGTGCCGGAGGCACCCTGAAAGACCAGGTGCTAGCCGCAGCCGAGGAAGAGCGCCACAACATGCTGACGGAAAAACTGACCGAAGCGCTGGCAAAAATCCTGGGAACATCCCCAGAAAAAGTGGACGCTTCTGTTTCCATGACGAAAATCGGCCTGGATTCGCTGATGCAGAACCAGCTGCGCAACTGGGTACATCAGAAGCTGGAAGTGAATTATCCGCTCATGAAAATCGCAAAAGGACCTAGCCTGATTGATCTTGCCACCGACTTGCTCGGAGAAATGGCTGCGGAAAACGCTCCGCAGGAAGACGGAGAAGAGCGTCCGCTGGTAGTCGGAACATCTGCCGACGTTCTGGGACTGACTGATTCCGAAGATGTGGAAGTGCTCAACGACTACCTGGTACACGTGAAATCGGAAAAAACGGAAACCGCCAAACTGCGCGTATTCTGCTGCCACCCGGTAGGTGCCGGAGCGTCCATGTTCAGCCACTTCATGTACCATGCGCCGGAAGATGTAGACTTGTTCGCCTTCCAGCTGCCGGGACGTGAAAACCGCCTGAACGAGGCTGCGCACACCGATATTTTCGAGCTGATAGACGAGATGATTGAAGCGGCGCTGCCGTACATGGACCGTCCGTTTGCACTGTGGGGACACAGCTTCGGCGGGGTTGTGATGTTCGAACTGGCCCGCAAACTGCGAGAGAGAAACGAGCAGCTGCCGGCGCACTTCTTTGCCTCGGCTACTATTGCACCGCAACTGACCGGCGGATGGAAAAACAGCAAAATCATCAGCCAGACTGCCATGCGCGAAAACTCGGAAGCGCGTCTGCTGAGTCTGATGTCTTACATCGACGATGTGGAATTCGTGAAGCAGATTCTGCCGATCATGCGAAACGACATGCCGCTGATCATGAGCTATCCGTACGCCGACCAGGAAAAACTGGAATGTCCAATCACGGTGTTCTCTGCGCAAGAGGATGAAGTGGTAATGCCGTCGGAAATGGCGCCTTGGCAAGAACAGACCAGCGGCACATTCCGTCAGGAAATCGTGCACGGCGACCACTGGTTCCTGAGCCGAAACAAGGAATTTGTGCTGGAAGTGCTGGAGGAAGATCTTCAGAATGCTCTTCAGGAAACTGAACTAGCCTAAACTCGTGATAATTAATCAAAAAGGACAGCTTTCGGGCTGTCTTTTTTTAAATCAAAAAAACAAAAAAATTCAAAAAATACCGTGCAGGTCATTACAGATAATAAAGCCATAAAAAAAATACGCTGTCAGTTTCAGGGAAAATGCTATGCTTCCTTCCTATCATTCTCTGAAAAAAAAGAGCACTTGCCTAATCCGAAAAGCTGGCTTCATCCCGAAGAGCAGCTGCTTTTAAACAGAGAATGTCTTTCTGAAAAAAGAAAAAATGAATTTCTGCTGGGACGCTGGGCAGCCAAGCAAGCCGTAATAGAAATAATTCCAAATCTGCGGCTGAAAGAAATCGCCGTTTTAAAAGGCGCCCTCGGACAGCCGGTTCTGTCAGTTCCCTGCGCTGAAAACTGGAGCGTTTCCATCAGCCACGCAGAAAACCAAGCGGCGGCCCTGCTTTTCCCGGAAGCATTTCCCATGGGTCTGGACATTGAGTGCAAGAAAAGTAATATTTACCAAACCGTAGAGTCGGCGCTCAGCCGAAAAGAACGCCTGCAAGTTTCCATTTCTTCTGATAAAAATCTGTGCGCGCTGCAAATCTGGTCAGCGAAAGAAGCACTTGCAAAAGTACTGAAACTGGGATTTTCTCTTTCTCCCCAAATACTGGAGGTAAGTAACATTTCCAAAGAAAAAAATCATCTCCGCGCATTCTACCAAAAATTTGATATGTACAACGCACAGTTTTTTTTGCTTGCAGACATGCTGGTTGCTCTCTGTTTTCCCAATGAAAATATGCATCCGACAACCCTTTCACTAGTCGAGCACTATTGAACTATTCGCCGAATTCTAAAAACAATAAAAGAATGACCAGCATGGAATTATATAACACCGGAATTCACTCGAAATTTCTAAAAAAACAGCTTCAATTGTTTATTTTTTATTTAAACAACTAACAGTCAGTGATTACGGATATTCATATTAATTATATCACTTTACAAACAGAATCAATTAAATTAAACTTTTTGAAACACATTTTTTTGCAACATAAATATAATCTAATTTGCTTGTAATCTGAAATATCACAGGTCGCTTTAAATTTTTTAATATGAAAAATATCTATTCACTTTTTAGAATTGGGTACGACGATAGTCAATCCGATTACGTCACTCAGCAAAACTACTTTACAAGCAATCTTATCGCCTGGGTAATCCTTGTGCTTAGTGTTCCTTTTGTCATTTCAACTTTAGGCATGTCTCTAGTGATTTATCCGGTTCTCTGTATGCTGGTCTGCATTCTCTGCCTGTTGCTCAATCACTGGAAATACAACCAGATGGCGCGTTTGCTGGTTTCCACGGTGGGTTGTGTTACGGGATGTCTGTTTCATATTGCGCTGCTGTCCAAAGATGAACCTATCCTCACTTCCATTTTCACAGTAACCGTTGCTCTCAGCACTTTTCCCTGGATCCTCATCCGTCTGAAAGAAAAAAAAGCGATAATTACCGCCAATCTCATATGCTCATCTGCCATTTTCTACCAGATAGGATTCGGAGGCATTTCCGAAACAGAAGGGCTGTCTGCTCCGTTCCGAAGCGGTCCTATGTACTATATCGGACTTACAATCGCCTTCCTGTTGTCCATTGCCGCGTCTTTTTGCATTCGCTGGATAAACGAATCCATTTCGGGCGAAAACGAAAAAATCAGCAGGAAAATAAAAAAACAGAATGAAAACCTGCAGGCCAGCGGCGAAAAAATGAAAGACCTCATCAAAACGCTGGAGAAAAAACAGGAAGAGGAAAAAGACCGCCAATGGCTAAGCTCGGGATTAGGCTCAGTAAACCAGATTCTGTCCCCAGGAACCACCATCGATCAAACCAAAGACAAAGCTCTTTCCTTTATCGTCAAATACACCCGCTCATCCGTTGGTGCATTGTACGAAATTAACGATGAACAACTGATTGAAATGATCGCCTGCTATGCCTGCGAACGGAAGAAACATATAAACAAGACGCTGGAAGCCGGAGAAGGGCTGGTCGGGCAGGCGTATCTGGAACAGGAGCTCATCCGCCTTACCGAAATACCGAAAGGCTACATGAAAATCAATTCCAGCCTTGGCGACGATTCGCCGAAAGAACTTTTGGTATTGCCGCTGCTCCACAACGGACAAGTGGAAGGCGTTCTGGAACTGGCCTCTCTCTATGCCTACACCCAGCAAGAAATTGAATTCATCAAGTCTGCCGGACCGATATTCGGCGCTTATTTATTCAACACCCAAAACACAAAACGAATGGCCCGCCTGCTGGAAGAAACACAGGAACAGGCCCAGCAACTCCGCGAACAAGATGAAGAAATGAGACAGAACATGGAAGAACTGCTTGCAACGCAAGAACAGCTTTCGCGCGACAAAGAAGAAACGGAATAACAGCTCAAACAATCATTTTGTGGTCCAGTGTTGCTGTTGCGCTTGTAAACGAAGCAAACCGGTTTTCCGAGAACCTCTTTTTATTCGGAACGAATTCTATTTGCTTCGTTTCCTGGCTCCTGTCTTGATAAAATTCCGACTACTGTTGACAAAAAAATCTGAAAAGAAAACTCAAAAATCTTCCTGGTAACGTTTTTTAAAATGCGCAATTCCTCTCAGCCGCTGGATATGAGCTATAACTGAAAATAATAAAAAGTACAAATGCGTATTCCATCTTATTCATTAAATTGGCGGTATTCAAACGCAGGGCTCTCCCAACTCAGTGTTGAAATTTTCTGATAATGGATTGTCACAGTTGATAACAAAATTGCTAAGGTATGGCTAAAGAAATTTCCCAGTCGGAAAGTCACTTTTTTTCCGAAGTCAAAGTCATTTTGCAAAAAGCCAGAAGCCGCGCCTATCAGGCCGTAAACCAGTCGATGGTGCAAGCCTACTGGCTGATTGGCCAGCGCATTGTCGAGCAGGAACAGCGGGGAAAAACAAAGGCGAGATATGGAGACTACCTGATTAAAGAACTTTCCAAAAACCTTACGGAAGACTTCGGAAAGGGTTTTTCAGTCTCCAACCTGAAAAACTTTCGGCAGTTTTACCTGACTTACCCGGCACAGGAAAACTCCGGCGAGCTGCTTTTCTCAAAAAGCTACGCACTGCGTAGCCAATTGACCTGGACGCACCACCGGCTGATTATGCGCGTAGAAAGCGAAGATGCACGCAAGTATTATCTGAAGGAATGCGCCGAGCAGAACTGGAGCACCCGAACTCTGGAACGCAACATCAACACCTTCTATTACCAGCGCACATTGGCCAGCAAACAGAACAGCGTTTCCAACGAAATGCAGACGATCAGCGATTTCATCAAAGATCCTTATGTTTTTGAATTTCTCAACATCGAGCATTCAGTGGATTTCAGCGAATCCGATCTGGAGAAAGGCCTGATCCAGCATCTGGAAAACTTTCTGCTCGAATTAGGCAAGGGATTTTCCTTTGTAGGACGGCAATACCGCATCTCAACCGAAGACCAGCATTTTTTTATTGATTTGGTGTTCTACAACTATCTGCTCAAGTGCTTTGTGCTTATCGACCTGAAACTGGGCAAGCTGACGCATCAGGACATTGGACAAATGGACATGTACCGACGCATGTTTGACGAACTAAAAAAACCTGAAGGCGACCAGCCGACTATCGGGATCATTCTCTGCACCAGCAAAAGCGACACAGTGGTAAAATACTCCGTTATGAGCGAAAACGAAAAGCTCTTCGCCTCAAAGTATTTGCCTTATCTGCCGACCGAAAAAGAGCTGATCGAGGAAATTGAGCGCGACAAGCGGCTCATTCAGGAAAAAAAGGGCGAACATGAAAAACTTTGAATTCAAGTCTTTAACTTTTCTAAAAAAAGAATACAATACATTGATAATTAATGTACATTTAAGTAAAAAAAAATTTTGGATGTTTAAAATCAATTTGGATCTGGTGATGTAAATAATCATTGTCCGTTATGGCTCTGGTTATCTCTTTCGCAACTCAGACAAATTCTTGTCAGAGTTATTTTCATATACATACATTAGTAGAATATTGGCCGGAATGCGAAAACTTGAACCCGTATTTAGCCGCAGCAATTTTAAACATCATGAGCAATAATAATTCAATCCACGATTTTGACATAAATCTTATCGTAGAATACTATTCAGGCACCGAACGGCAAGGATGCGGCAGTCCTGATGTTACGCTTAAAGCACTAAGTTTTATTGACAAACTTTCGCCTTGTTCTCATATTGCTGACATAGGCTGCGGCACAGGCGGACAAACGATGGTTCTCGCCAGTCAGTTCGAGGGAAAAATTACTGGCGTCGACCTCTTTCCAACCTTTGTTGACTTGTTTAACAAAAATGCTGAACAATTAAATCTTCAACACCGAGTCAAAGGCATCGTCGGTTCAATGGACAACCTGTTGTTTGAAAATGAAAAGCTAGACGTTATATGGTGCGAGGGCGCAATTTACAACATTGGCTACGAAAAAGGCCTCCGCGAGTGGCGCAAGTTCTTGAAAAATGACGGCTTCATCGTTGTTTCCGAAGCATCTTGGCTTACCGATGAGCGGCCTGCTGAAATAGAGGAATTTTGGATGGACGCGTATCCAGGCATTGACACCATTCCAAATAAAATTGCACAAATGCAAAAAGCGGGTTACTCCCTGGTTGCATTTTTCGTTTTGCCGGAAAATTGCTGGACCGAGCATTTTTACGATCCGCAGGCCAAGCCGCGAGAAGATTTCCTGAAAAAACACGCAGGAAACAGAGCTGCCGAAGGCTTTATTGAAAATCAGCGGCACGAAGAGCAACTGTATAGAAAATACAACAAGTATTACGGCTATGCTTTTTATATCGGTAAAAAATCTGATCTATAACTAACCCTGGAGGTGTTTTTTTCATATGGCACCTCCTTTTGTTTGCGGTTTTGTGTTAAGGATAACGAGATTTCCGTAACCTATATACTGCCACTGAATTTAACTCTGTTTTTCTGTCTCATTTATCAAATGAGTTTATTCAAAATTATTTTTCCCCCATTTGTTTTTTAGCTGCTGCTCAGGTATCCCTGCTCATCTGGGGCTAGGATACCTGAGCAGTTACCATATTTCAAATTCATTCAAATGATTTTCAATATAAAAATTTCAGCAAGAACAATAATGAGCATAGATTTCCGTAAAAATACACCTACCACTCAACCTTCAAAAACATGCTCGGCGTAAACGAAACACCTTTGGAATATAATATTTTCCCGCTCGGCAGATTCGAAAAATTGCTGTTTCCGACGTTCCGGGCGTTGGTCAGATTCACAAAAGACGCGCCTGCTTCCATGCGCATGCGGCCTGCCTGGAAACGGTAAAGCACCGCCGCGTCCAGTCTGTTGTATGGAGCGGGTGTGCCGTCATTTACCGCCGCGGATCCGTACAGTCCCGAGCCATAAACGTAGTTCGCCGCAATAAACCACGGATCAAAATCAAGAATTCCGGCGACTTTCAGCTCGTGCAACTGGTCGTGCGCCGCCCTGCAGAATTCGGGCGAAACACCGCTGAACCGCTCCTCGGTCCTGCTCAAGGTATAAGCCACCCAAAAATGGTGTCTGTTCCACCTTTTCCTGATGTAAATATCCGCACCGAAGCCTCTGCTTTCACCTCTCCGGGACTCAAGCCGCGGCCTTTGCTCGCTGAACACCCGGCGAATCCCCTGCGTTGTTTTGTAAAAGCCCTCCGTGCTCCACTGGAAGCCGTTTTTCTGAAAAGACAAGCCTCCGGTGAAATGTTCACCCTGAACAACCGGCGCCTGCACATCGTTGTGCAGACGCCAAGCCTGAAAAAAATTGCCGCTGGCGTCGTATATTGCACGCTCCGAAATATACTGGTTGTATTTTCCCCAAGCCGCGTGAAGCCGCCAGTTATCTGACGGAACCATATAGATCCCCAAGCGAGGCAACAAATACCAGCTGCCGGACTGCGCTAAATAATTCAACTTCAAACCGGGCTGAATGCCCCACCTGCCGATCTGCCAATCATCCTTCAAATGCGCACTCCAAAGCGTGTTTTTATTTTTCCTGTCCGCCGACTGCCAGTCCACTGTATCCTCCATCAGATACAGTGAATGCTGTGTCACCTTCACCTGCAAGTGCGGCTCATGCCCGCTTGCCGCGGGGAACTGATGATCTATGCCAAAAGATTTTTCATTCACTCCGTTCTCACTGAAATGAGTCCGTACTTCTCCCGGCCTTCTCTCCGACCGATCGAAAGATTGAATTCTAAATCCGGAAAAAGCTCCGGAAAAATGAGTGGTTCCAAGTCCAGACCAGTTCTTCGCATAATGAGCGCTTATTCCTTTTGTGCTTTTTTCCACCTCTCTCCTGCGCGATTCCCTTGCCTCTCCGGTTTTTTTGCTTCTCCTGGTTGCTGTACTCTCCGAGCGGTCTCTGTTTGCCAGCGTGCTCACATAAAACAAGTCGCCGCCCGGCAGTTTTCCTGAAAATTTCACATTAACATCCTGAAAACTGAAATCGGGAGAGAAAAAACCCCGATTCTCTTCCGCATCACCGGTAAATACTTCCTCCCAGTCGATCACTTGATAATAGGTTTGCCTGAAAGCGGCCTGCAGCGCATAACGGTTCGCAATAGGAACATTCAGTCTTCCGCTGACTGTTTGGGTATTCAGATTCAGCTGCGCCTCTACGGATTCTGTGTTTCCCACTTTTCCCGTCATATGAATTGCACCGCCCACCCTGTCGCCTTTATCATGGGAATAAGCTGCCTTGTAAACTTCCACGCTCTGCAGCATCAGCGGACTGACCGCTCCGATTTCATTATTCAAGCTTGATCCGCTGAAAAGTGTTATCCCGTCAAATTTAATCTGCGTTTGGCCGGGATAGCTTCCCCAAAGGCTGTAATGTCCTTCCTGCTCAGAGGCGGCCAGCACTCCGGGCTGCAAGCGCAAAAGATAAAATATCGTGCTGTTATTGTTCCCGGGCAAAAAAGCCGCCGCCTGGTGGTTCACCTTGATCTGCGCCGAGTGCTTTCCGACAACCGCCGATGGAATCTTTGGCGCCGACAACACTACCACTTCATCCAGGTCCAGAGTCGAAGGCCTCAAACGCAATTGTCTATGCCTGCCGGGCGAAAGCAAAGTGTCAAGCAGATAATAACCCAAATAAGAAATGGAAACCCTTTCTTGAGGCCGGCGGGAAAAAAACGAATAAAATCCCTGAGCATCTGTATTGAGCCCTTGACCTCCCCACTGTACGCTCGAAAAAGGCAGAGGCTCTCCGTTTTCGCTGTCAGTTACCTGACCCGAATAATAAAATCGGTTTGCGAATGATAGAGTGTCTCTCTGAAGTATCTTTTTCTTCAGCACAACATATACGTCTCCTAAAGCCTGCAAGCGCAATCCCGCCTTTTCCAGCAATCCTTCCACTGCCTTCTCCGGCGATTCGTAGCGCGTCGAGTCAGAGACTACCGTGCTTGAAATCAGACTATGGTCATAGGAAAACTGCAGACCATAGCGTTTGTGCAAATCCTTGAGCACCTGATGCAAGGGCACTTTTTTCACATAAATGTCAACAGCCTGGCCGTGAATATTCCCGGAGGGAAAAAAGCAAGAGCAATAAACGACAAAAACCTTAAGCAAAAATCTGCTTAAGGTGCGGGAATGAAAACAAAAATGAGGAAAATACTTACATAGAAGAGTAGATAATATATTCATCCGTTCTAACTTCCTTATATTGCAATTCAAAACTCAAGCAAATAACTTTCAGTACATCTTCCACAGCATCGGAGCGATTAAAATAACCCGAATACAGCTTATGTGAGGATTTGTCCAGCGCCAAATGTATTTTTACGTTATACTGCCGTTCAACTTCCTGGAGCACCTGCCGCAAAGGCTCCGAAGTAAAAGTAAACTTGTTGGTTTTCCAGCCCATTGTTTCTGAGGCAGAAACACTTTTAATTTTTCCTTTTTTGTTTTGATTGTCCACTACCGCAAGCTGTCCCGGATCCAGGGTTAGCTCTACACTTGACTGAGTGCTCAGCACTTTCACTTTACCCGTTTTGCAGAACACACGATAAGCATGACCCCTGGCAAAAATATTGAAGCTCGTCCCCAGCACCTGCGTAATGCCCTGCACCGATTTTACCTGAAACCGCTTTCCCTTCGCTACTTCAAAATATGCCTCGCCCTTCAGCTCAACTTCCCTGCTGAATGCCCACCAGTACGGTTTGTACGACAAAACCGTCGCCGCGTTCATCTCCACTCGGGAACCGTCAGGCAAAAGTTGTGAAATGTGTTTTCCGTTAGGCGAAACCACCGATTCGGTGTAAAAACGCAGAAACACTCCTAATCCGGCAGCCAACAAAAGACAAGCGGCGGCCACACGCCACACATTCGCCATTCGCACTAACTTTGCAGACTTTGGTTCCTGCCGATCAACTGTCCGTGCGGCAATTCGGTCCCAGAGTTCCTCTTCGCTTTGCTTTAAAGGGCTTTCCAAATTTTTGTAAAAGTCTACTGGCTGGTCGCTATTTTCCATGTCTTTTCAATTGCAAGTTTCTTAAGTGCCTGACTCATCCGTTTTTCCACAGCCTTAACACTGATTTCCAAACAATCGGCAATATCCCTGTACTTCATTCCGTCTTTGCGGCTCATCAGAAAAACCACACGCTCGTTCTCAGTCAAAGCCGCCAGCGCCTGCTCGCATTTTTTCAGCATCATTGCATTCGGTTCATTGTGCTCCATACCTTCTTTCAACCTGAAACTCAACTCATCGGCGTGCTCTTCCGCAAGCCGGTATTGGCGCACACTGTCCAAAAAAAGCTGATTCGCTATCTTGTACAGAAGCGACTTGGTTTTCTTCGGATCATAGTCAAACTGCTTTTCCCATACCCTGACGAAAGTCTCCTGCGTTATCTCATCGGCTGCCGAAGGATTGCCGGAGCGGTAATACAGGTAGTTCCGAATGCACCGCACGTTTGTCTGGTAGAGTTGTTTGAATTCTTTTCTTGTCAACTTGACTTAATTTGTTTTCATCAATAAGAAAAAAAAGCTGGGCAGTCTTTGCCTTCCGTTTGGCCAAGCTATAAAATACTATCTAACAACTCAAAAATATGCCGGCCTCACGAGAGGTTAAGATACTAAAAGACTGCCCGTTCCCAAGGGAGAGATTATCTTTTTTTCCTTCTTTTAAGCCTGAATTCTTTCGTTTCCCCGTTCATGGTTTTGGTCGCAATATTATCACAGGTTCCGTCTCCGAAAT
>JAKSBZ010000190.1 GCA_022360875.1 Cytophagales bacterium
GAACTTAAGATATTCAAAAACTTTTGGTGACTATTGCGGCGGGGTCCACCTCTTTCCATTCCGAACAGAGAAGTTAAGCCCGCCAGCGCCGATGGTACTGCCGTAACAGGCGGGAGAGTAGGTCGTTGCCTTTTTGTTATTCAAGCCTGATTCATGCGAGTCAGGCTTTTCTTTTACATAAAATCCTATTTAACATAATGTAGATTAGTCTATACAAAACGGAATGGAATCACATAAGTCCTCTAGGATATCTGCATTTAATCTTTTGATAACTAATGAGCTGTGTATGTTTCGATAGCCTTCACTCACGCCCCAAAAAATCTTCAGTCTTTCTTTCAAAACCTGGGAAGCCAAGAGTCTAATCTAAAGGCTTACCAATTAAATGGTCATTTGATTTAAATCAATTCTTCGATAGAAAACGCTGAGTAAACTATCATAAAAAGGATAGAAGCTGGTTTTTTATCGAATTAGAGTAATTTGACTCTAATTTCCTTCTCGATGGCGTGTGACTTTTCACCCCGCTCTTTAATGAGGGCCATTGTAATCAAACATATTTAATACTAACCGTTTGACCTGATTGCGGGTAAAATACAAATTTTTAACCCTATTAAATCAGCATTATGTTAAATACGAGGGTAAAAAAAGGGAAATCCTCCCTTATTCGCTCATAATTCGCTCGAAATACGAACTGTATTCTCTGATTCTCTTCAAGACCAAAGCGCCGCCCGCTTCGCTGTCGCAGCAAGCGTTAAAAACGTCCCGCACATTGCCTTTTGCGGTCAGAAATTTGAAAATCAGCCCCGGGAACATGCCCTTAGCCAGCAGCTCTTTCGCGGCATACTGCGCAAAAGCCAGCTTAAAGGGTTCCGTGCGCTGATCGCGGGTCGGCATGTCCAGCATATCGTGCTTTTCCCTAAAACGGTAAATCTTATCTGCCAAGGCTTTCAACTCCGAAGAAAGGCCGGACGAAGACGAACCGGCTTCTTGGTAAGGTACATCGATCACGCAGGGCTCCTCAAAGCTCTTGTTCATCCTTTTTTCCGACTCCCACGTAAAGCGAAGCGAATGAACCAAACGCCCTTTTTTGATCTTCTCAACCTCCAGCCCCTTGAAGAACTTTGTGTTTTCCTTAATCGCCGGTTTAAGCACTCTGTTGGTAAAATTAATCATTCTGCCATACTCCGAATCACCTATTCCCATTCTCCACCGAAAGTCCTTCAGCGTCACTTCCCATTCTTGAATTCCTCCGTTCATTCCAACCGCCTTCAGCATCTGAAAAAGCTTGAACGCATACGTGCCGCTCACCTGCAGCGCTTCATTCTTCTTGAATTTTGTGAATTGATGCTTCAGCCCCAAAAGCAAAGGACGCACGTCTTCCGAAAGCCTCGCCTGCAGCATGCCGGTCTCTTTCGATATCTTCATCAAACCAAACAGCGGATACAAATAGGCGTCTTTCTCGTCCTCCAGTTTGAATTCCTTCGCCCTTAGCGTCTTGGTAAACTCGTACATCTTCTCTATGCTGTTTGTATTCAATTCCTCTCTCAGATTGAACTCCAACACATCAAACCCCTCATCGTCTTTCTTGACTTCCGAAAGCAGTTTGATGATCAGCTTATTCTGCGCAGGAGTGCCGGTCAGATTGCTTAAAGCCATCCGATTATCCATCACAATCAAATCATCCTTGTTTTCTCTTTCGTACTTTCTCCGTTTCGTCATAAAAGTAAATATAGAAAAGGCTACATAAAAACGAAAACAATGTAGCCTTTTGAGACTACTGGTGTAGCCTTTTGAGACTACTGGTGTAGCCTTTTGAGACTACTGGTGTAGCCTTTTGAGACTACTGGTGTAGCCTTTAAAAGCTGCAATA
>JAKSBZ010000057.1 GCA_022360875.1 Cytophagales bacterium
ATTTTCTTCCTGTAAACTAAAAAGCGAAACTGCAAATCGCTTTGCTATTAAACGCTTAAACGTTCAAATATTTTGATCGGACGACAATTTACAAAGCTTTTAAAGAAAAGCCAACCCCGGCTGTAAAGCAGCCAGGGCTGCTCTAAAGCCACAGAATCAAATAGAAAAAACAACACTCAAAAATCATCTCAAATTCATTACATGCTCAGTTTTTCCCTGACCTGTCCGCTGCAGCTTCATTCTGCAAACAATAACGCATGCCCGAATTGTTATCTTAACCAACCCGGTGTTTTACAGAGCAAACCGAGCAATGAAAAGAATGATATTCCGATAAAAAAGCCAAAAGAAAATCTATCGGAACAACGCATACTAAAAAGCAATTCTCTTCGTATTTGAGCAGAATAAAAAAAATTCGCTAATATTTGTGCCTCATCCGAAATGGCTTAGCAAAAAAGTCATTTCTTAAATACAAAATATGACTTTTAAATCTCTAGGCCTATCTGCGCCTCTGCTGCAAGCAGTTCAGAAGAAAAAATACACTGTTCCGTCTCCCATTCAGGAAAAAGCCATTCCGGTAATTCTTGAAGGAAAAGACATTCTCGCTTCCGCGCAGACGGGCACGGGAAAAACAGCAGGATTCACCTTGCCGCTGCTGCAGCGGATTACCGAACAGAGCCGATGGAAGCGCCGTCCGCTGCGTGCGCTGGTGCTTACACCTACACGCGAGCTGGCCGCTCAGGTTTATGAAAACGTTCAGGAATACAGCCTGTTTACCGACATCCGTTCGACGGTCATCTTTGGAGGCGTTAACGCCAATCCGCAAATAAAAACGCTAAAGCAGGGCGTGGACGTACTGGTCGCCACACCGGGACGCTTATTGGACTTGCACGGGCAAAAAGCACTGTCTTTGTCCAAAATTGAAATTCTGGTACTCGACGAAGCTGACCGCATGCTGGACATGGGTTTTCTGCGAGACATCAAGAAAATTATCGGATTGCTGCCCGCGCAGCGTCAAAACCTGCTCTTTTCGGCGACTTTCTCCAAAGAGATCAGAGCGCTGGCCCACAATATCCTGAAGGATCCGGTATCGGTGGAGACCGCTCCCGAAAACACTGCGGCCGAACGGGTCGAACAGCAAATCTACCGTGTTGACAAAAACCGGAAAACAGACCTTACTGCAAAGCTTATCAGCGAAGGCGACTGGCACCAGGTGCTTGTTTTTACGCGCACAAAACACGGAGCCAACCGGCTGAGCAAAAAGCTGGAGAAAAAAGGGATCAGCTCGGCGGCCATTCACGGCGACAAAAGCCAAAACGCCCGCACCAAAGCGCTGGCCGGTTTTAAAGACAATTCCATTCGTGTGCTGGTGGCCACAGACATCGCCGCCCGCGGTTTGGACATCCCGCTGCTGCCTCATGTTATCAACTACGAACTGCCCAACGTCCCTGAAGACTACGTCCACCGAATCGGACGCACCGGACGTGCAGGAGCCGAAGGCGAAGCAATTTCGCTGGTTTCGCTCGACGAAGTAGAATACTTGCGGGGAATAGAAAAGCTCCTGGGTGAAAAACTGCCCCACAATACGGCAGAGGGCTTTGAACTGACCGAAACCAAGGAAAGTGTAAAAGAAGCAAAAGAAAAAGCGCAGCAAAACCGGACTCGCCGAAAAAGCCGAAAAACGGATGGCTCTTTGGATTCGAGAAAAACGGGTTCAAAGAAAAGAACATTTCCAAAATCAAGAAACGGGCGCGTCAGTTCCCGAAGATGATGAGAAGCCGCCGGATGGGAAGCAATCCGGCCGCTGTTTTTTCAAGAGACTATTCTTCCGAAAAAATCTGAACCAGCCTTTTCACAGCCTCGTTTCTCAGACTTTCTCGGGCATATGAAAGCCCGATTTCGCGGTAGTTCTTCGGACCGTCGTAAGCTTTGATTTGAAAACCCTGCTTATGCTTTACCAGCGATTCAGGCAAAAACGTAATTCCCAGACCGGCCATTAGCAAACTAAGCACTTCTGTTTTTGTGGAACAGTTTGCTGCCGTATTCCACTTGGCTCCTGCATCATTCAGCATCGAAAGCGTCTGCTGGTGAGCCTCGCAGGGAGGACAGTGAATAAAAGGCTGCTCCTTAAGGTCCTGAAAGCTTATTCGCTCTCTGTCCTGCAGCTGATTTCCGTCCGGTACGCACAATACGTATTCATCTTTCCAGACCGGCAAAAACAAATCTTCTTCATACTTCCACTCCCGAACCAGTAAATTCAGCTCACAGTCGCGGCTCATTTGCCGCACATCCCACTCCACAGCAGGGTCTAAACTGCTTGCTTTACGGAAAAAATCACACTTCATTTCTGCCGAAAGTCCTTCGGCAATGCCTATACTAACTTTCTGTTTGTAAATTTCCTGCTCAAACAAGTCCGGCAGAGCATTCAGCTCATTCAGGATGCGTTTGGCAATCGGATAAAGATAATGCGCTTCTTCCTTTAGGCTTACACCGCGCTTGCTCCTTACAAAAAGCTGCTTGCCCAGCTGCTCCTCCAGCTGTTTCAATCCGTTAGAGATATTAGGCTGCGACACAAAACATTTCTCAGAAGCTCTTGTGAGGTTTTTCTCTTCGTAAACGGCAACAAAAAAACGCAACAACCGGTCAGTCATAATAATAATAAATGATAAATATACAAAAATTGTATTTTGAAGAAACTAATGAAGCTTTTAACTTCGCACTGAGCTATAAATTCAGACAGATCAGATATTTATAAAACAAATTTATTATAATAAATAATTATGACAAAGAATAAACCACTGGTTATCATTACCGGGGCCAGCTCAGGAATCGGAGCGGCTACAGCAAAATTGTTCGCCGAGCAAGGGTTTCCTATGCTTCTTTTGGCAAGACGAGTAGAAAAAATCGAAGCGCTTAATCTTCCGAATGCAATCTGCAGAAAAGTCGACGTTACGGACTACGACGCGCTGAACAAGGCAATCAAAGAGGCTGAAGAAAAATACGGACAAGCCGACCTGATCGTCAACAACGCTGGAGTAATGCTGATGGGCGATCTCGCAACACAAAACCGCGAAGAATGGAAGCAAATGTTTGACGTAAATATTCTTGGCTTGATGAACGGCATGCAGGCAGTATTGCCTCAAATGAGAGAGCGCAACGGAGGTACAATCGTCAACATCAGCTCGGTAGCCGGAAGAAAAAGCTTCGGCAACCACGCGGCTTACTGCGGCACAAAATTCGGAGTGCATGCCATCACTGAAACCGCCCGCGAAGAAAACGCCGATGCCAACGTACGCATGGTAGTTGTCGCTCCCGGAGCTGTGGAAACCGAACTGCTTTCTCACACCACTTCAAAAGAAATCATTGCAGGATACGAAGCATGGAAGGAAAGCATGGGCGGCACGGTGCTTAGCGCCGAAGACATTGCCAACGCCGTTTGGTACGCTTACAACCAGCCTCAGGGCGTAAACGTACGCGAAATTGTACTTGCGGCAACCCGCCAGCAACCGTAAACAACCTGAAATAAATATAAAAAAAGCCCCTCATGCGAAGGGCTTTTTTTATTTTTTTTCAAAGCTAAGCCAGCCTTTGCAGTTTTCTTTTTCTAGCCCACTCATAGCCAGAAATATAAAACCAAGCCAGCACTGCAAGGCCTGCGCCAACCATAAAAGACGGCGGAAACATCTCCGGCCGATTCTGATATACTTCGGCTGAAAGCACAGACCCCAGGCCGATGCCAACCTCCAGCGCAATGTACATAGTTGCAATGGCCCGGCCGCGGGCATACGGATCGCTTTCGTCAATTGTCCAGGCAAAGATAGACGGAGTTGTCGAGCCGAATCCCAGCCCCACGAATGCCGCACCCAACAAAAGCGATTGCAAATCTTCCGCATTAGCTGTCAGCGCCATGCCCACCGCAAGAATTAGCGTGGCCGCCTTTATCACAGGCGTACGTCCGTAAAGATCCGAAAGCCTTCCGGCAAAGAAACGGCAGCTCACCGAAGCCAAAGTGAAGACGGTAAAATATATGCCTTTATTGGCAACGCCCAGATGCTTGCTGAAATCCGGAATAAGCGTAAGAACAATGCCGAAAGAAAACATCGACAGAAACATCACAACTGCAGCATGCTTGACTCTGGGCTCATACACATCGTCTTTGTTGATTTTGAGCAAAGAAAGCCGAAAGGGCTCACGGTCCTCGAGCGTTTCTTTGAGCCCGGCAAGTATCAGCACCGACAAAATCGACACGGCAGAAGATGCATAAAACAACACATTAATTCCCCACACCCTGGCAATCTCCGAACCCAAAAAAGGCGCAATAGCCATACCTGTAGAGCCCGCCATACCTAAAATTCCCAGCGCCTCGCCCCGCTTGTTTTCGGGTATAAGATCCGCAACATAAGCGCTGGTAGCCGTAGGCTTGAAGCCCGTTGAAAGTCCGTGCACCAGCCGAAGCATCATAAATCCGGCAACGGTCGTGACCATCGGATACACAAATCCGCACAGAAAACACACAAAAGCGCCGAACATCAGAATGGGAACACGCCCGACTCTGTCGGTCAGTTTGCCGCTGAAAGGGCGTGAAAAAGCGGCCATCACTGCAAACACAGCAATAATACCCCCTTTATAATCCTCGCCTCCAAGACTTGTCAAATAATCCGGCAGCTCGGGAATCAGCATATTAAAGCTGCCGAAAAACAGGAGCGAACTCAAACACAACATCCAAAACTGCCCTGTATATATGCTTTTTTCCTTCATAAATATTTTCAAAAAAAGCCCTGCAGACGCAAGGCTTTTGACAAATTCTAAACTAAAGTTAAATCTTTAACTATTACCGAGTCGCATAATAAACGTTTAAAACACCCATTATTGTTCCTCCGCGGAATTGGTGCCGTCGTCCATTAAATAGGCCTTGATATAGCCGTCCAAGTCTCCGTCCAGCACATTCTGCACATCGGTGCGCTCATAGCCTGTGCGCGCGTCCTTTATCAGTTTGTACGGATGCAGCACATAGTTGCGGATTTGCGAACCGAAATCCACGCGCTTTTTGGTGCTTTCCACTTCCGCTTTAGCCGCATTGCGCTTCTCCACCTCTATCTGGTACAAGCGGGACTTCAGCATTTTAATCGCGCGCTCTTTGTTTTTCAGCTGCGAACGCTCTTCCTGGCATTCCAGCACAATTCCAGACGGAGCGTGATGCAAACGAACAGCCGTTTCCACTTTGTTCACATTCTGGCCTCCTTTTCCTCCCGAACGGAAAGTGTCCCATTTGATTTCGGCAGGATTCACCTCAATCTCGATTGTGTCATCCACTTCCGGATATACAAACACCGAGGCAAAAGACGTGTGGCGGCGTCCGCTGGAATCGAAAGGCGAAATACGCACCAAACGGTGCACGCCGATCTCCGACTGCAAATACCCGTAAGCAAACTCTCCGGTGAAGCCTAGCGTACACGACTTAATGCCCGCAACTTCTCCCGGCTGGTGGTTGATCTCACGCACTTTAAAGCCGTTCTTCTCGCCCCACATGATGTACATACGCATCAGTATCGAAGCCCAGTCGTTGCTTTCCGTGCCTCCGGCGCCCGGGTTGATCTCAAGAATGGCATTCAGCTTATCCTCCTCGTTGCTGAGCATTTTCTTGAATTCCATTTCCTCAACCTTCTCCACAGTCGCGCCGAACTCCTGATCAACCTCCTCGGCTTCCGCTTCACCTTCCTGGTAGAATTCGTAAAGCGTTTCCAGATCGTCTACCTGAGTCGAAAGTTCTTTGAAAGGTTCAGTCCACACCTTCTTGTTGCGGATGTTCTGCAACACTTTTTCCGCCTCCTTAGCATCATTCCAAAAATCCGGCTGCGTAGAAAGCAGCTCCTCTTCCTGTATTTCTTCTATTTTCTTGTCGTAGTCAAAGGTACCCCCTCAAGGCTTTAACACGTGCCTTTAAATCTTTTAATTGATCGCCTGTCATGATGGTTAAACTCTATTCGCAAAGCGCAACGCTTTGATTAAAATTAAATTGCCTGTAAAAATACGCGGAAAAAACCAGGAAGAAAAACGCACGGAAGGTTATCCTGAATATTCAAGTTGTTTGCCTCGCAAGTTATTACAGCAAAAGGCATTGTTCAAACCATCAATCCAGACATCGGTTTTTTTAAAAATGTTTTTAACCCAAACTACGCACAGCAAGCCGGCTATACCGCAAACCCGTTCAAAGGGAATTTCTATTCCTCCGCCTCCGCATAAATCCGTTATCCAATGCCTCTGGGCTCCCTATGAGCTTCGCGAAAAACTAAGTGAAAAAAAAGAACTAAGCGAAAAAATATACAGCATTCTGCTGACACTGAAAATAAATGAAGAGGAAATCGATTTTCAATATGCCTGCAAGGCGTATCATAATATGACTGAGCCAGTCAGAAAGCGGCTTGAGCTGCTTACCGAACTGGAGTTTGAACTGCTGCAAGAACCCTTAAGCGCGGATCCGTCAGCTGAAGAAGACAATCGTACATTAAGCCGTTTGTTCAGAAAGGTGAAAACCGAACGGGAAGAACACCAAAAACTCTACGAGGACCTAACCTCTTCCTCCTCCTACAGCCACAGCACATTTTGGTTCCGAAACCAGGGAGGTACCGGTCCCGGCATCAATGTTCCGTGGGCGCACCTGGCCAGAAAGTATCCTGTCTTGATGAACATGACGAGGATAAAATCCTTTCCGCCCGCCCGCCTGCAACCGGAAACTCCTAACAAAGTAAAACTGATTGACAAAGAAATCAACTTTTATGAAAAAATGGAAGGCGCAGAATATCTGATGAAATTCAATAAAAAGGACAATCACTTTTATATTCTGCCCAACTATCTTTTGTTCTTTCTCCAGCTTTTAAAAAGAACCCGTTCGCCTTTTTTGCATATGAACATCGACAGCTTTCTAGCTAAATTTCTGAAAAAGGACAACCTGCATGTCTACAAATCTCCCTTTACAACTAAAGAAGGGCGAAAAGCATCCGACACCAGAGTGGAAATCCCACAAGCCGAAATAGTTAAGGTCGAACCACTAAAAAGATTTGAAGGCATATGGGAACCCTATTCTTTATTTTCTGACGAAGAAAAGGCAAAAAAATCAGCTTTAAACAAAGAGGCTGACCAACAAAAACTCAAAGAGCTGGAAAAGGAAATTGACCAGATAGACTCTCTCAGAACGCTGCGCATAACCGAAACCGCCAAAACTTATTCTTTTGGAAGAAATGAAAGCTTTTTTCTCCGCTGGCACAGCCTCGGGGGCGAGATGAAAGCCTTGACAAACAAAATGTCTGCGGCAAGTAAATTTTTCAACCGTGTCGGGAAACGCTCGCTAACGCCCGATTGGGTAAGGCTTGGCCCCTCCGAACCTCTGTGGCAGCAGTTGGCCCAAAAGGCCGATGAATTACTCAATGCATCGGAAATGCGCCTAAGCAAAGAACTCGGACATGAGCTCAATCCGCCGCGGGGTTTTGATGCCTATGAGCTTTGGAACCGAAAACAATTTACCGATCCCCAAGAAAACGCTGTCTATTTTCCGGATGAGGGAGCTTCGTTTAGGCTAGACGCTCCCCAAATTCAATTTTTCTTATCGCGGTTTAAAACGCACGAATGGCCTCACTACAACGACTTCAAAAGATCCTTTGAAACGCCCATGTTTACCTATCCTCAAACCATTGGGTATATCAGCACTGCCAAGCCTCCCGAATTCCGCGATTTCATTTTGGTGATGGAACCGGAAAGAATTAATAAATCGCTGGCCTTCTGGAGGGCTCTGGGCGAATTGATAATGCAAAGCGTGTTAGTTGGAAACTGGGAATACAAAAGCAAGCAAAAAGAAAACAATCAGATGAAAGAGCTGTGTCCCGGCGGCTTTTCCCGCCTTTATGCTTCTGACCCCGACGGAAATGAAGTGATGATCAGTACAGAAGAAGCGCTTCTCTCAATGAACGGCTACCGGCTTTTCGCATCCCAAATGATAGGAATGGACCCGGAAGATAGTTCAAAAAACACGCTGTCCAAAGACGAAATTATTGACATACTGGCCAACTACCTGCATGATTTTGCCCTGAGTGTCACTTCCGCTCCGGACTTCCCGCACAGGTACAAAAAACATCTGGATATTTTTCACGGATTCCCTCCTTGCACGGATTACGCAGGCTATATGGAAATGATTAAAGGGATGACCGAAATTCTGCTGCGTGTTTCCGAATGCTGCGAGGAAACCATGGAACAGGCAAAAGCTCTGGAAAAGGAATTGGAAAACGAAGGCCGCATATTTTTCGGCTTGATGCAGGCCGTGCGCAAGACTGTGGAAAAATTCGGAGCCGAAACGCTAAGGTCCAAAATAGCCAACACTCCCGGCCAGTTCAATAGTCCAAGAGCATTTTCCGCTACCGCACACCATCCGCTGCACATAAACCACGATGACGCATACCAGGACTTCGACTACTCAAAATCTCTTGCAGGAATACGTGTGCTCCTGAAAGATAAAATCTTTCTGCTGCTGCTGGGAAAGCTGGGGCCTTTCTGCTCAAATTATGTTCATATGCTGCTCAGCATTCATCCTAACATAAAGGGAATCATTATCGGGGATATTTACGGAACTTTGGACTCCTATGACACTCAAGACCTGGGACGATACATCAGCCGAAATAAAATTCCGCTGCTGCTTCCGCTTGGCTCACAGGCCTTGTCCGGCGGAGGAAAACTGTTTTTCTCCGGTATACCCGCCACTGCTTTTGGACTGAAAAACGTTTCATTCGAACAATTGACAAGAGTCGGGATGCACGCCTGGTTGAGCAAAACCGGAGAAAAAGCCAATGAAATTCCGACTGACCACCCCAAACACAAGGAATACATACAATATTTAATCGATATTGGCATCCCTCCGGCTCTTGCCAGAGAATTTTATTACTTCTCCATCAAGACCCCTCCTGAATCCATTTATTATTTAAAATATGAAGACGTGGAAAAATACCAGCTTTTTAATATCCACTTTTTGGATAAAGATGAATTGCTCAGCGCTTCATTAAAGTAAAAATGTTTCCACTCTGGAACGCAGGTTTTTCTCATATGCAAGCATGCTCTTTACACTCCCGAACAGATTATTTTTCAATCTGCCATTCACTCCAACCGCTTATCAATTAATGCCAGTTCAATAAAATAAATATTCTATATTTACATTTCAACAAAAAATGAAGACGTGATTGTATCTGCATCTAACATAACTAAATACTACGGCAGTTTCCGGGCACTTCACGACTTTCATGTCGAAATTCCAGAACAGTCCATTTTCGGTCTGCTCGGACCTAATGGTGCCGGGAAATCCACATTTATCAGAATCCTCAATCAAATCATCTTTTCAGATGAAGGATCCATCCACATAGAAGGAGAGCCGCTGGCGCCCAAACACATTGCCCGCATAGGCTACCTTCCCGAGGAGCGCGGCCTTTACAAAAAAATGCAGGTCGGCGAGCAGCTGCTGTTCCTCGCCCAGCTGAAAGGGCTTTCCAAGTCCGAGGCCAGCCGCCGAATCCGGGAGTGGCTCACAAAGTTCGAGCTTATGCCGTGGATCAACAAAAAGGTGGAAGACCTTTCCAAGGGAATGCAGCAAAAAGTGCAGTTCATTGCCACGGTGGTCCACCAGCCCATGCTGATCATTCTGGACGAGCCCTTTTCAGGCTTTGATCCTGTAAACGCCGAACTCATCAAAGACGAAATCCTGCAGCTCCGCAGCCAAGGCGCCACGGTGCTGTTTTCGACGCACCGCATGGAGTCGGTCGATGAAATCTGCGATCACATGGTCATGATCAACAAGTCTGAAAAAGTGCTGGAAGGCAAAATTGACGAGGTGAAAAAGCGCTTTAAGAAAAACACCTATCAGTTCCGGTTTCGGGGCGAATGCCCTAACGATTTACACATCGTCAGCGAAGAAAAGGCAGAAAACGGCTACCGCGATCTGCTGATCAAGCTTGGCGAAGGAGAAACCGTCAATGAGTTTCTGACCCGCATGCTTCCAATCGGGGACGTCGGCGGCATTCAGGAACACATTCCAACCATCAACAGTATTTTTATACAAGCTGTAAAAGAGGACTTAAGGATCACCCAAATCCAGAACCACCATGCATAAAATATTTCTAGTCATACAACGGGAATACCTGGCTCGGGTACGCAAAAAATCCTTCATCATCATGACCCTCATCGGGCCGCTGCTTATCTCCTTGACCTGGATGCTGCCGGTGCTGCTCTCCATGAAGGGTAAAGAAAAAAAGGAAATACTGGTGCTTGACGATAGCGGCTATTTCATCAACCAGCTCCAAAACAGCGAGGAACTGACTTTCCGTTACGAAAATATTCCGGCTGAGCAAGCCAAAAAGAAAATGAAGGACAAACAGTTCGACGCTGTTTTAAAAATTCCGAAAATCGACATCAACAACCCTACAGGCATCGAAATTTTATCGAATAACACCCCAAGCGTTTCCTTGGTGGGAGGCATCGAAAACCGGATAGAATCCGTGATCGAAAACCTGCGCTATGAGCAAATGGGACTTAATAAAGAGGCAATCCAGCAGCTCAGCCCGAAAGTATCTATTGCCACCATGAAGCTGGATGAAAACAAGGAAACCAAAAGCAATGCCTGGGTATCTTTCGGCATCAGCTACATCTCAGGCTTTATGATCTACATGTTCATCTTTATGTACGGTGTGCAGATCATGCGGGGCGTCATGGAAGAAAAACAGTCACGCATTGTCGAAATTCTGATTTCTTCCATCAAGCCCTTTGAGCTCATGCTGGGTAAAATTATTGGCGTCGCCGCAGTGGTTTTCACACAATTCTCTGCATGGATTGCGCTTTCCGCCGTGCTGTCGCTGTTCGCACCGATTCTTCTGGCACAGTTCGGCATAGAAATGCCCGATACAAGCAACCCGGCTGCCATTCAAAACAACGAGGGACTGGAAATACTAAGCGCCCTGCAAGCTTTCGACGCCAATACCCTAATTATCGGCTTTCTCCTCTTCTTCCTTGGCGGCTACTTGATGTACTCAGCGCTTTTTGCAACAGTAGGCTCAGCTATCGACCATGAAACCGACGCCCAGCAGTTCATGATGCCGATTTCGCTCCCGCTTATCATCAGCCTTATATCGCTTGGCGCAGTGCTATCCGACCCGCACGGTCCTGTCGCTTTCTGGATGTCCATGATTCCGCTCACCTCGCCAGTGGTGATGGTAGCGCGTATGGCTTTCGGCGTACCGCTTTGGGAAGTCACCCTTTCATTCGCATTACTTTGCCTTGCATTTATCGCCGCCACTTGGTTTGCAGGCAGAGTTTACCGCATCGGTATTCTGATGCACGGCAGCAAAGTCAGTTACAAGACCCTTTGGAAATGGGCAAGAATGAGCCAATAGAAAACATATTTATTCCAAACCAAAAAATTGCAATCTGAATGGCGGGCAGACACTCGTCTTTCTTCTTTTTTGGAAATCCATGCTTTTGTCTTTTCTTTTGTATTTATGATAGAAGAAAAAATTCCCGTAACCATACTTACCGGCTTTCTCGGATCCGGCAAAACCACGCTGCTCAACCGGCTCATGCAAGAAAATCCCGGGAAAAAATTCGCGGTTATCGAAAACGAGTTCGGGCAGCACGGCATTGACGCCTCGCTGATCGAAAACAGCTGCGAGGGGCTGTACGAGCTGTCCAACGGATGCATCTGCTGCAGCCTGAACGAGGAATTGGGAAAAACACTCAACCAGCTTCTGCTCAGCGACCTAAAAATCGACCACCTGCTGATTGAGACCACCGGAATCGCCGACCCGGCAGCCATCGCCCGAACCATTCTCTTCGATCTGCATTTCCAGACCCGTTTCCAGCTGGACAGCATTGTAGCGCTGGCCGATGCGCCTCATATCGAGAAAATGCTCGAACAAGAAGAAGTTCTCGCCCGGCAGCTGGCATGCTCGCACATCATCCTGCTCAACAAACAGGATTCTGTGGACAAAGAGCATCTGGAAAGAACAAAAGAAATACTGCAGGAATTCAACCCAGAGGCTGAAGTAGTTCCGACCAGTTACGCACAGTGCGAAAAAAATCTTCTTGAGCTGAAAGCCTGCGAGCTTCAGGAACAGACAAAACGGTTCGAACAAATTAAAGCAGACAAATCGCACTCGAATATGCGCTCCTGCACCATCCGGCTAAGCGAAGCGCTGGACTCCGAAAAACTTCATTTCTGGCTTCAAATGATACTGGTGCTTCAGCCCGGTCTTTACCGCGTAAAAGGCTTGCTGAATATCCTGGGACAAGAACGCCAAATCGTGCTGCAGTCGGTGTGCGATCAGTTCAATGCCATCGCAGGTAAAAAATGGGAAGAAACGCCCGAATCCATCCTGCTTTTTATCGGAAGGGACTTGGACAAAAAAGCCCTCGAAGAAGGACTTCGCTCATGCATTTCTGATTGATAAACCGCAATTCCCAACTCTAGACATTAAGTTTCATCTTTTTATTTATATATTTTATAAAAAAATAAGTACTGCCAGTAATTTAACTTATTTCATCATTTAGCTGAATCACTGGCTGTGAATCACTACTGAAATAATACACAGTGAGAAGTGCTTATTTTCATCGATTTTTACATAAACTTTTTCATCCATGCAGTTTAAAACACTACTGACAGCCATCGGGATTTGCGGACTGACGGCATGTTCAGGCAACAAAGGCCGCCAGGAGCAAACGGTTCCGGCAAAAGACGCAGAAACCTACACCAATTCCATCCAAACCCGGCTGAACGAATACGCTAAAGTCAAGCTGACGGCCGATCTGAGCCACCTTTCCGCTAATCAGAAACAAGCAGTCAAGCTCATGATTGAGGCGGGAGGCATCATGAACGACCTGTATTGGTACGAGGCCTACGGCAACAAGGGCAAACTGCTCGATTCGCTGTTCTGGTACGACTCCGACCCGAAAACCGACATCGCCGACGTAGACAGAAGCCCGCGCCCGGATCTGCGCGCGTTCATCGAAATCAACTACGGCCCGTGGGACCGGCTGGACGGCAACAGCTCGTTTGTTAAAAGAATAGGCTCAAAGCCAAAAGGCGCGAATTTTTATCCGGCGGACATGACGGTGGAAGAATTCGAAAACTGGACGAACCCCGACAAAAAGTCGCCATATACCTTCGTAAGAAGAGACAAAACCGCTAAGCTTATCACGGTTCCTTACCACGAAATGTTCAGCCGGCAAATCCAGAAAGCCGCCGGCTTGCTTCGCCAGGCTGCCGATTTGGCTGAAACCCCGTCGTTTAAAAAATACCTGCGCCTGCGCGCCGAAGCTCTGCTTACAGACAAATATTTCGAAAGCGACATGGCTTGGATGGACGTGAAAAACAATCCGCTGGAAGTGGTTATAGGACCTATCGAAAACTACGAGGATCAGCTGTTCGGCTTTAAGTCGGCGCACGAGGCCTTCGTGCTGATCAAAGATTTGGAATGGAGCAAGAAGCTTGAGCGCTTTGTCCGCTACCTGCCGGACCTGCAAAAAAACTTGCCGGCGCCCGACGCTTACAAACAAGAAAAAGCCGGCACCAACTCCGACCTTGGCGCCTATGACGCGGTCTTTTATGCCGGAGACTGCAACGCAGGCAGCAAGACAATCGCGATCAACCTACCGAACGACGAAAAAGTGCAGATGGCCAAAGGCTCAAGACGGCTGCAGCTGAAGAACATCATGCGCGCTAAATACGATAAAATTATGGTGCCGATAAACAAGGCGCTGATCAATGAAAAACAGCAAGCTTTTGTGAACTTCGACGCGTTTTTCTCCAACACCATGTTCCATGAAGTGGCGCACGGGCTCGGTATAAAAAACACCATTACAGGCAAGGGTACAGTGCGCGAAGCGCTTAAAGACCTGTCTTCTACGCTTGAGGAAGGAAAAGCCGACGTGCTGGGCATCTACATGATTCAGCAGCTGGCAAAGAAAAATGAAATTGAAAGCGACATGAAGCCGTATTACACAACCTTCCTGGCCGGAATTTTCCGCTCGATACGCTTCGGAGCTTCCAGCGCGCACGGTCGCACCAACATGATCCGCTTCAACTACTTTAAGGAAAGAGGCGCCTTCAGCCGCAGCGCCGACGGAAAATACACTGTAGACTACGGCAAATTCGCCCAGGCAGTGGATGCGCTGTCCAAAGACATTCTTGTGCTGCAGGGCGACGGCGATTACGCCAAAGCCAAAGCGTTTATCGAAAAATACGGAAGCGTAAGCCCGGAACTTCAGAAAGACCTGGACAAGCTTTCGGACTTCGGCATTCCGCGCGACATCGTGTTTGAACAAGGCATTGATGTGCTTGGTTTGTAAACGATCATTGTCTTCATTCAGATCCCGCCGGCACACAACGGCGGGATTTTTTTTCTCTCTTAATCTCCCGGGCACACCTGTGCGCTTTCCTTTCCTGCTATTCAAAAAACTCTATCCTGTAATAAAAAGTCATCGTTACACAAGACCGATTACACAAGCCGCAAATAAAACATTTTTGTTTTTTTACAGCACACAAAGCACCTGATATAGCGCTGAATTTATTTTTTATATTGAAATATTTTTAATTTTCTCAATGAGAAAAATTGTCATTTTTCATAATATTTCACAATTTTAAGATCGTCTCAGCCAGATACATCCTACTGATTCTCATTTTTTTTCTGCAAGACACCCTGTTACCAGCTAACAGAACAACCATTTTTTACTATGAAAAAATTATTTGAAAATCTGAGCAGAATCGGAACCTCTTCCAGCTATACTTCCCAGCAAGCACTGGACAACCAGATCATCAACCTCGTGCTGTATCTGGGCTTTGCCATGGCCGTTCCCTATCCGTTTTGCATCAATTCCTTCAACCCAAGCGCACTTCCAGTTGCCATCGGAATTTGTTTCATGTACCAGGCGCTTTTCGTTCTAAACTACGTTACAGACCAGCACTCGTGGCTGAAGCTGCTGGTTGGAACTTCCTCTTCCATCGCCCATGCTTTGTTTCATCTCCACCTTTTTGCTCCCGGAGACGCTCCCATTCCGTCCCTGCTTCTAGTGCAGTTCGGCTTGTTTTCGATCCCCTGGTTTCTGTTTTCCATTAAAGAGACCAGCTATTCAGCAGCCGCAACTTTAATCAATGCTATCATTTTCTATTATTTGCTCAATACCGACGGGCTAAATGCTTTTGGCAGCTCCGAAGCCCTCAAAGTCAGCAACTGGAACCACTACTTTTACATCATCAGCTTTATATACACCTATGCGTGCATCTATTTGCTGAAATGGGCCAATCACCAGTCGAAGCTAAGAAACAAACGACTTGTCGTAGATCTGACAGAAAAACAGCAGAATATGGAAAAACAATCAGCCGAACTCAACAAATACGTTTTGGAAATCAAAAATAAATGCCAAAATGACGAAAGCAGAAAATGGGTTAGCGATGGAATTGCCCAACTAAGCGCACAGCTGAAAATAGGGACTTCATTCGACGATATAAAAAACAAGCTGCTATCAAATCTCATCAGATACCTCAGTGCCAATCAAGGCGCCCTCTACCTTTTGAAAGACGACGCCGAAAAAAAATATCTGGAACTCACCGCATGCTACGCTTATAACAGAACCAAATATCTTAATCAGAAAATTCAGCTCGGACAAGGCTTAGTCGGACAGGCTTGTCTGGAAAAGGACACAATATACCTTACGGAAATTCCCGAAAGCTACATGAAAATCACCTCCGGCGTCGGCGAGGCTCTCCCTTCGGCCATCCTTATCGTTCCCCTCATCCACAACCAGAATGTTCAAGGAGCTCTCGAGCTTGCTTCATTTCACCCGTTCAAAAAAGAAGAAACAGAGGTGGCTGAGCTTATAGCTGAACATATCGCCTCGTTCATTGAGCATAATAAAGTCACAAAACGCATGGAACAGCTGCTGGAAGAATCGCGCAACAAGAGCAAAAAAATGCAAGTCCAGGAAGAAGCCATGCGCAGCAATATGGAGGAACTGATGACTGCCCAGGAAGAAACCAGAGCCCGCACAATAAATTTTGAAGAATTAATTCTAAAGAAAAACGACGAAATCAGGGCGTTGAAAAGGCAACTGGAAGGCACGGCTTAAGCATAAATTG
>JAKSBZ010000358.1 GCA_022360875.1 Cytophagales bacterium
AAGCTGTTCTTCTCGTCCTGGGCCAAAAAAGACTTCCCATACCCCGGCCGGTCGATAGCTACGACGCGAAAACGGCTAGTGAGCTCCGAATCCTCCAAAAAAACACGCATAGCCTTCCAGCTGCCCGGCGAGCCGTGTATCATCAAAAAGACAGGACAGGTCTTCTCTCCTGCAGCCTTGTAATGAAGCGCTCCTAAGGACGAGCTGAAAGTCCCCGACTCAAACTTCTCACCAGCGTTTTCTTTCACTTTCGGAAAAGACATCCCAGCCCAAACCAACAGGACTGATAAAACCAAAAACAGCCCTCTATGCCTTCCAATATGCATAAAGCGCTTTTATAAAATAAGCCAAAGAAGGCGTCTGAACTCCCTTTGCAATATTCCGCTTGGCCAGGCGATACACCAAACGCTGCTGATTCCAAACATCCCGGTAAGCGTCTTTAAGCCTCATCTTTTTATCATAAATATGCGCCGCTTCGGAATTTACGCCATTCACCTCTAATACCTTTATATTCCGGCCGGCATATAAATCCTCCAGGCTAGGCACTTTCAAATCGAAACGCCCGTAGTGAAAACCCGAAAGCGGAGCGGCTATTTCGTCAAAAACCTTTACCAGTTCCGGCGTGATCAAATTGTTCGAGTTGATAAACTCTGTACCTCTGCAATGATTGCCAATTTCCTCCAGAAGCACCGACTCACCTGCCGGCAGCACTTCCTCCATCCTGTTTCTGAACTTTTCCTGAAGGTGATCCCGGTTGCCAGAGGCTCGAATGTTCGCATTCAATAGCTGACCGAAGGTTGTTTCCCCATCGCCGGTAATCGTCAAAAAACCCTTGCTCACTATCGAAATGATCCCCGACTCGGTTCCGGTTTTGTAATACAACACGCCGAACTCGAGCGGATAGTCTATGTATTCCTGAATCAAAAAAGGCGAACGAACCGCCTTGTAAATAGATCGCCATTCTTTCAGCGAGCGAACCAACGCTACACCTTTCCCTCTTTCTCCGAAATCCGGCTTGAAAATAAATGGAAACTCAAAATCCCGGACATAAAATGTCTCAGGCTTTGAAGCATCTTCATGCAGCGCCGTGCGGGGCCGGTATTTGCTTGCCAGCTGAAACAGGACTCTCCCTTTGCTGTAATGAAACAAGCCGCCAAGATGCATGTCGGGATTAACGGCACTGAAATACAACAAGCGCCTGGCTCTCAACGCAAAATATAGTCCTGCCAGCAAAAACGGAAAATAAAACACCCAAAACGGCCAATACTCAAAACGAATGAGTTTTTGCCAGAAAAAACCGCTTCTCCTCATCAACACCCTGTTAATAAATCAGGAAACGCTATCTCGGTAAACCACTGTGGACTGGGCCACTCCGAAATGAGGGGCAAGCACCACAGCCGGACACCGGTTCATCACAGCGATCTTGATAATTGCCATATGATGGACAGCGTGTTCAATGTTGTAGACCAGCTCGCGGTCGAGATTAGATGGTATTTCGCATGTCCCCATGTTCGACAAAGGATAGGCAGCTTCCAGCGTCAACGGAGAATTCTCCTCCAATCCCTGAACCCATCCTGTCAGCTCCCGCAGCTTTGCGTTCATCTCATCCCATTCCTCCTCCAGTATTTTGTCATGCGCTCTTTTGTCATAAGAAACTTTGCCCGATTCGCATCCTTTTTTCAGGCAGTCGTAAAACTCAACAATATGCCGAAAATGCTGGCCTACTGAAGCGCCCATAATCAAATCCAGTCTTTCCGTAAAGTGGTCTTTATCCAATTGTTCTCCCAAGTCAATCAGCTGCTGAAATAACTCTGATGATACATTTTTTAAATTCATAAAAAATTACTTAAAATAGTTTTTCCAGTTAGTATCTGCTTTCTTTTTCAATTCCACAGGGTTTTTGTCCCATTTCACTTTTGTGTTGTTGAAAAATTTATTATAAAAAAGATACAGTTTTCCGTCCATTATTTCAAATGTTTCAGGATTAATATCCACCTTCTCTCCCGTTTCACCCATTGCATATGCGCACCAGCCACCGTACTCCGGCATGTACTTCGCAGGCGTTTTATCAAAAGTGTTCTTGTTTTTTTCAGAAGAAAAATAAAATACAGCACCCAAATAACCCGACTTAAATTTCTTAGAACCTTCGGCAACCTTTCCCTCAAAATAAGCAACCACATCATAACCTTTGGCCATAACGCCTCTTTTCAGGTTAAAATCCTTAGACGACTGGGCCTGCACCAGGGCTGCGCAAAACAATAATGCTCCCAAAATCCACGCTGTTTTCTTCTTCATGATTTTCACGTATTTAGTTTTTCAAACGAACCGAGTCAAGATCAGCCTCTAAAATCAGCCAGTCTTCCATTTGTTTCAGAGTCCCACGTATTTGAACGTTCTGAGCCACGTAAGGCGATAATATCGTATTTTCCCCCGTTTTTTTACCATGAATTACCAGCAAATAATAACTTTCATCTCCGGCAGTGTTTCTTGCCACCAGCACCGGCGGAATTCCTCCCGACAGACAGCGAATGCCGCAGGAACGATGAATCTTTCCGTATCCGGGCTTCATAACTCCAAAGTAGCATTTGGGATCAACTATCTCTCCTTCAAGCACCACGTCACCCAGCTCATGAACATCAATTGACTTCGACGTTTTAGCATTGCTTGTTTCAACAAAATCAGGCATATCCGTCAGCAGCTGAAACAGCAGTTTGTCATTATAATATATCAAATTCCCTGAAACGGTTACTGTTGCCAGCTCCAACCCAGGCCGCACTTGTCTTGCCTTTTCCATTACCCGTTGCGCTCCGAATTTCCCGTACCCAAGCAACAGCACATTTTTATAAGCCCCCTCATGCTCTATCCGAAGCATTGGGTAAGGAGTCTCGTGCAAGAGGCCGTTCAAGCGTGTCACTTTGCCTAGTTCGAAACTTGAATTATGCGATGGATTTGTAGAGAAAACAAGCAGGCCACAGGAAAAAACAACGATCAGGGCAAGCACTAAAACCGCTTTACGCAGGAAGCGCATCAAGGGTTTGGGAGGATCCGGCAAATATCCTATATAAAACAAATCATTTTTCATCTGTTGGCAATTTTGCGGGCTCCAGACTTGTTCCTTCCGGTTGCGCATGGTTTTCAACAAACACAGTATTTCCTTCGATCTTCACTCTGTAAGTAGCCAATTTCTCGTTAAAAGGAGGCGGCGAACAGCCGTCGGCCGGCAGATACTGATACCCGTGCCACGGACAGGTTATGCAGCCGTCCACGATCTTTCCCTCGCCTATCGGCCCGTTCTGATGCTTGCAGACATTCGAAACCGCCGATAGTTTTCCGTCGTATCTGAACACCGCTACCCGTTCTCCTCTTACATTGACAATTCTGGCCCGTTTTTCCTGAATCTCCTCCACTGTTCCTACCCTAAGCCAATTGTTTTCCGGAACAGGACCGACCCCGTCTCGTCGGCTCTCACGAATCGACGCAAGCAAATGCAAAACCGACACAATCATAGCCGTCAGCAAAACCCAGGCAGCCAAATAAGGGGATTTTTCCTGCTGCAAGGCTCCAAGAGACACATGCAAGGCAACCGAGAAAAACGCCAGGTACACCATCATGTGCAATGATTTCCAGACTCGGGGCGACAGGTTGTTGAGCCAAAAGTCATGACTTGTAGATGCCATCAAGAACAAAATTAAGAGGGCAAAAAAACCGAAAACCTGGAATGGAAAGTTGAGAAATGAGCCGTAAGACATATTGGACGCAAACAAAGAATAGAAAAGATTCACATTTCCCTGAGAATGAAAGTGAATCAGACTGAGCAAACCATGAAACAGCGCCACCATAAACATGCTGACGCCGAAATGCCTCCGATTGTAAAGCAAAGGCAAAAAACGCGCGTCCAGTCTGCACAACGGGCCAATGCACAATATAATGCTCAGCATGCACATAGCCAGCGTGCCCGTTGACCTAATCAGGCAGGTTTCAAGAGTTCCCTCAGGGTTATGCCACCAAAAAAATCCAAAGTACAGCCCCAAGTAAAGCAAATAGCCAGCTCCCAAAATCAAGTCGTACTTTTTCTTCTGTTTAGTCCACAGAACCGGCTGATATCCAATACTCATTGTATCTCCAGGTTAAGGTAGCTAATCTGCAAAAGCGGGTCGCGAATTTCAATCAACCGGGCATTGCGGGGAAGAGAAAAGCGGTGAATCCCCTTGCTTCCTATGGATCCCGCCCACACTTTTCCGTTCGGCATTTTGTAAAAGAGACTGGCCATCGGCGTTTTCAGCGGTTTAAGAACAATCACCTCCAGCTGCCGCAGACTGTCGCCG
>JAKSBZ010000132.1 GCA_022360875.1 Cytophagales bacterium
TCTGAAACTTTCTCTTCGTTTTTATTCAGCTTGTCGGTAAAGGCTGCAATAACATCAGAATGCCCGAATCCGGCCAACTGATTAATAGTCTGTTCGTCTATTTCGGCGCGAGCCTTTGTCGATACTTTTTCCCAGCGGTTGTTCCTGTTGTTGAGTTCTGCCTCTGCTGAGCGCAGTTTTTCTCTGAGCTGGTCAATGGCAGTACCGATTTCAGCCAGGTTGCTGGCAGCGTGAGTACAGAGAGAGACAATCAGCAGAAAACTGCTGAGCAATGCGTAAAGAGATTTCCGGTATGATCTGCTCATGGAGTGCCTTTATCTTTGGACATTGGTGCCACATATGACAAAGGCCAGGCGCAGTTGTTGGTAACAGCCCTGTTAGGAATGCAATCAAATGCCAGCTATCAATGGAGTGGTTCGGGGGCTCCTGTGGAGCGTTGAATCATCTCACTGGCGTGGGCCAGGGTCTGCTCGGTCATTTCCAGGCCCCCTAGCATACGGGCCACTTCCTGAATGCGTTCATCTCCTGACAGGGGGGCAACATAGGTCTGGGTGCTGTTCTTTCTGAGTTTTTTGCTGACCTGCAGGTGGGTATGTCCTTGAGATGCAACCTGTGGTTGGTGGGTAACGCAGAGCACCTGGCCCTGTTCTCCCAGTTCTCGCAGAAGCTTGCCGACTATTTCTGCAGTTCCCCCTCCAATACCAACATCAACCTCATCAAAGACAAGGGTTGAAAGACCTGAGGTCCTGGCAGTAATCACCTGAATGGCCAGGCTGATCCGTGATAACTCACCGCCGGAGGCAACTTTATCCAGCGGGCGTGGAGGCATACCAGGATTGGTACTGACCAGGAACCGGATATCTTCCATGCCCTGTGGTTGTGGATCTCCTGATGCATCAACAATACCAGTGACAAACTGTCCTGCTGGCATACCCAGCTGGTGGATATGTTGACTGACGGCCCGGTTCAACCGAGCAGCTCCCTTCCTGCGCTTTTCGCTCAATCTGGCGGCAAGGGTTCGGTACTTTTCTTCCTGTGCTTTTAACCGCTGTTCAAGTTCATCAATAATCTCATCGCTGCACTGCAGGCTTTCTAGCTCTTGCTGTAATTCAGCGTGAATAATATGCAACTGCTCAGGGGTGGTGTGGTGCTTACGGGCCAGGGTGTAGATGGCAGAAAGTCTGTCTGTGATTTCTGCCAGGCGGGTCGGGTCGGCTTCGAAGTTGTCCACATAACGGCTCAGTTCGCCGGTGGCTTCTTCGACCTGAATCTGAGCCGTGGCCAGCATATTCAGGGTGTCCTGCAGTTCAGGAGTATCAAGACCAAGATCAGCAATTAGCTGCTGGCAAAGGGTCAGGCTGTGCAGGATATTTCCGTTATCATTCTCGGAGCAGAGCTGGATCACCTGCTGCCAACTGTGCAGGCTGACTTCAGCATTGGCCAGTTGTTTCTGCTCACGCTCGAGGGCTTCCAGCTCGCCTTCGGCAACGGAAAGACGGTCCAGCTCTTCCGTTTGATACTGTAGCAGTTGCAGACGGGCGTCCTGATCACGGCTGCGGGTGCGGATCTGTTCAA
>JAKSBZ010000051.1 GCA_022360875.1 Cytophagales bacterium
ACCTGTCCGCCCGGACAACTTTCCCGGCCAAACAGGTTCATATTGATCCAATATACACCCGGCTCCTGCTTCTCCATTTGCACATGTCATTCTTTCAAAACTTCCCTAAACTTGCTCCCTCAATTTCACTCCTCAGATTCCTCCGTTTTTTCCTTAAGCCCTTTCCAACGCCCGCTGCTCTTCAGTGCCTCAGTAACAATCCACTCCAACTGCCCATTCACACTCCTAAACTCGTCAGCCGCCCATTTTTCAACCGCCTGATGGGTTTTTTCATTCAGCCGCAGCACAAAAGACTTTTTTTTCGCCATAGTTCCGTTCTTAATGGTTCAGGGTTCCAGCGTTAACAATCGGCGTTGCTTCCCTGTCCGAGCACAGCACAACCATCAAATTGGCCACAACCGCCGCTTTCTTTTCCTCATCCAACTCAACAACCTCTTTTTTACTCAGCTCTTCCAAAGCCATTTCCACCATACCCACGGCGCCTTCCACTATCTTCTTTCGGGCGGCGACCACGGCTGTTGCCTGCTGTCTTCTAAGCATCGCGCCGGCAATCTCCTGCGCATAGGCCAGATAACCGATGCGGGCCTCGATCACCTCAATGCCGGCAATTTCCAAACGCTCCATCAGCTCTTCCTCCAGCGCATGATTCACCTCGTTCATGCCCGAACGCAATGTAACCGGCGCGTCCTCATCTTCAATGTTATCGTACGGATATAGCCCGGCCAGTTTCCGAACGGCCGCATCGCACTGCACGACGACAAACTGATTATAATCGTCCACTTCAAAAGCCGCCTTGAACGTCTCCTTTACTCTCCAGACCAAAATCACACTGATCATTATCGGGTTGCCGATCTTATCGTTCACCTTTACCCGGTCGCTGTCGAAGTTACGGGCTTTCAGCGAAATCCGCTTTCTGGAATAAAAAGGAATGATAAAATAAAAGCCGTTTTCCTTAACCGTCCCAACATACTTTCCGAAAAGCGTCAGCACAGCCGACTCGTTGGGATTGAGCACCATAAAACCTCCCAAAACCAACAAAGACACAAAGCCGCCTATACCCCCCAAAATATATACTTCGCTACCAAAGGCTGTTACGGTTGCCCATATTATGAGCAACTCCACCAGCAACATTACATATCCATTGACCGGCTTAATAATATTCTCCTGTTTCATATTTATATTTTTTTAATATTACCATAATATCATTTCAATCAAATACGGTTATTACTTAAATATGTTTTGTATTTTTATTTTTTTTATATTAAAATTTATATTATTATTCTTATTAAATGGACGACTTTCAGATTCACGCCCTGCCTAAAAAATCAAGCGACCAGCTGCTGGTTTACCGCTTCGAAGGTGAATTTTCATGGGAGCTCGTTGGCAGCTTCAGTAAAAAACTCCATCTCGACCTTCTAAACAAGAAGTACCCCACAAACCTGCTGCTTTACATCAATGGAATCACATTCGGGCATGTGGACGTTGACCACCTGCTGAACACCGACATTGCCGCCCAATTCCGAAAACTCATGAAACCCGACTCGGAAAAGATTTACCGCGTAGTCTTTATAGGAGACAGCCCGATGGAAAAATTGCTGATTGGACTGGAGTCCATCTTCACTCAACTGGAGCATATCAAACTTCAGGAGACCTATTTCGATCTCAAAGACGAAAAAGCAGCAATCAAATTTGCCAATACATTTCCCTAACTACGGAAAACTCTTGATTTATATGAAAAAGCAACTATTTTTTCTTGCCTTTGTATTTTTCTACATTGCGTGCACCGACAACAGGACCTACGAGACCAAACAGGCATCTCTAACCTCTGAAAATTTGCACTCGAAAATGAAAAAAGAAATTACGATGGCAATGAACCAGCAAGCTGCAGGCTGGAACCGAGGCAATCTTACCGCCTATATGAATGGTTTCTGGAAATCAGATTCGCTTCTGTTTATTAGCGGCGAGGGGTTATCCTTCGGTTGGCAGCAGATATTGGAAGGTTTTCAAAGAGGCTATCCGGATAAAAACGCCCTCGGTAGACTAATATATTCTGAACAACAGTTTACGCCTGCAGGCCCTAAAAGCTGTTTTGTGGTAGGCAAATGGCGCATTGTCAAAAAAGACCGCACCCGGGCCGGCTACTATTCACTGCTTTGGAAAAAAATAAACGGTCAGTGGAAAATCATCGCAGATCACACAAGCGAAGACGAAAACTTGGGCAACAAACCGGATGATATGCTATAATTCTCCTTCAGCTTACCTTTGCCCCGGCTCAATACCGATTCACCCCTATTCCGGACAACGGCTCTAACAGATTATTTACTGAACAATGCTTCGCATCCCCAGAACTTTCCGGCTCAATATGGATTTTTCCTGTAGCAGACTTTCAAAAATACCGAAGTGCTTTATCATTTGCCAAACTCATTAAAAAAGAAAAAACTTCACTCAGCCCAGAGAAAGCGCGCTTCTATATTAGCCGACCCTAAAAAAAACAATATACCCATCCAGGCCCTGTTTACTCCCGAAGAATTTAGGGCCATGTTCAGAAGCATCCCGTTTTATACCTTCCAAGACTTTGTGAAATCTCAAACGGCCAGCCAGCCCAATGAGCCAAGTGAAATGCACAAGGCTTACTCCCTGCTTCAGGACTACCAGAAAATCGAAACCAAAACAGACCCGGACGGATTCCCGCTGGCCGATCTTAGCTTCTACATGTTCAACAACAGGCTCCCGCTTTACGAAGAAAGAATCGGAGAAACACAGGACACAATCCAACAGCGAATGAGAATTCTGTGGCGACTTGAAAAGCTCCTGTGGCAGATTCTCCACAAATATCTTAAACGGCCGGCAAGCGATCCCCAAAAAAAAGATTTTGTGCGAGTTGTCAATCGCCTAATCAACGACACAGCCAAGGAATACCAAGGCTGCATAGGAATGATTTTGGAAATGGCCAACCGATTCAACAAAATCTGGGACCCTTGGCTGGAAGGGCTGGAAAATTTATCTTTTATTGAACTGGTAAGAAGGCTGGACTTGTGGCGGTCACTAATCTGGCCGCGGGAAAGCGACAAACTGCACGTTATTGACGATACACGAAAGCTAGGTGTACCGCCTGTATCCGTATTCGAGGGCTACCAGTTTGTAACCACCAACATATATCCAGGCTTTAACGCTTACGTGCACAGCATGCATGCCAAACTATTAAGCCTTCCGGAAGGGCGGCAATTACTGAATTTCCTTGCAAAAGGAAAACATGAAGTTTGGGTTGGGCCTCGGCAGCACAATGTTCAAACCAGCGAGATGGAGGGAGTTGAACCGGGCAATCCCCGTCATGCTCAGCCATTCTTATTCGGCGGACAACAACCCGCATCATTCTCCGGTTCTTCAAGCACTCAGAAACCTCATGAAGCTTCTCCTCCCCTCTGGAGGGAAGCAGGCCGGGGAACAGGCTCGCTTATCCGGCTGGATCCGTTGCCGCAAGAAGGACGCACCGCCGTTCCTGTTTCCGATACAATTATGCCTGAGCCTAGCTTCATCCATTATGCATCGATGCTGACAGAAGCACTGCTCAATCAGAAAGGGCTATCGACTGCTAATGTATCCTCCGTCAATCCTTGGGAACAAGACCGCTGGAAGAGTGACCAGCAAGACCACATTGTTAGCGGCTTTGAAAATCCGATCCGGGTTGAACACGGCTTGCCTCCCCGCATCAGTGCCGAGGCAAGACAAATTAAGCCGTCCTCGCAACCCGAGTTCTTCCGGCAAGGCATCCGCGGGATATCTACTGAACAAAGAGGCATGGGATATCCTGGCGTAACGTTTACACCTTACGGATCAGCCATATTTGAAAATGTCCGAATAAATGACCGCAGATTCTTTATTCCTCCGGAGATTAACCGATAAACGAACCATCATACACACAAAGAAATCCAAACAGCTATTCTGAAAAAGCGCTTTCCCGATAAACCAATACTATTTAAATGCAAAGAAGCCGGATTTTCATCCGGCTTTATGGTGAACCGGGATTTCTCCCGAATCAATTTACATGTCAAACATGCGAGGTGTGAGATTTTTTAGCAACAATATTTTAGTGCAAAACCGCGGGCTGCAACTATCAAAAAATAACTCCTTTCAGCTGAAAAATATAGCTCTTCTCCGTAAAAATAAAGTCTATAATAAACCTTCGAAAAAAAAATCAATGGCGCCCGCGGTTCACATTGCACTTTCCAAGTTATTTTACAGACCAAACAGTGTAGCTGTTCGGCGGGCACTGAATTTTCACCCATTTCCCAGCCTGCGTCACCGGCTCCCAGTCTGAGTGTCCCGTATAGTCTTTGATTCGTGTGTTGCTCCAGTTTGTTTCAATCCAACGCTCCTGCCAGTTGTCGGAAGTATTGAAATAAACGATCAGTCCAGACTTGCCGCCATAACCGTTTCGCTTAGCCACATACTCATCATTGTCAGTATGCAAAACCGTGGTGGATCCGCCCGCCAAATTGTCGTGAATCCAAATCAGGTTGTTCAATTTGTCCTTGTCCAGCCACTCTTCGTAGTCTCTGTAAAAAATACAAGGAAGGCCCTCATGAGTAAGTATATAGGCATAAGCCATGTGTTTATTCCAGATTTCGTTGGTGTCGTGATTTGAAACAAACGTTACGGCTTTAAACGGATTCCTCTTCAACAACATGTCATTTTTCAGCTTTTCAAGATTTTTCCCATCAAACGCATCCTTCATCGCATAATAACAGGCAAAATCGAAAGCAGAGCTGTTTGCCTCATTGGCCCACCACTCTAGCGTTGCCGCGTTTCCATCCCAAAGTTCTCCTACTGAAAAACCTCCGTTGTGCTTCAGCCATTCTTTAACCACCCAAGGCTCGAAGCCCTTTACAAAGTCAAAGCGCCATCCGTCGAAGCCAATGTCGTTTTTCAGGAATTTGGCATACGAATAATCCGCTTTCCAAAGCCAATCCTGCACATAAAAATGGTGGTGGCACAAATCAGGAAAACCGCCGAAAACCTTAGAGTCGTTATTGTGGATGTGATTCGGATGGAAATCGTGCTGAGAACGGTCGAACTTGCCGGATTTCACCTCAAATTTCGTGTAGTACGGCTTGTTGGTATACTGGTTATCCTCAAGCTGCCCGCCGCTGTTGTGGTTGATTACAATGTCTGCATAAACCTCAATATTGTTGTTGTGCGCCACGGCAATCAAACTCTCAAGTTCTTCTCTGGAACCAAAGCGTGTTTCCACCGACCCGTTCTGATCGAACTCCCCCAAATCGAAATAATCGGTAGGATCATATCCCATGGACAGCGCTCCGTTCTGGGCTTTCGATGCCGGCGGCAGCCACACAGAAGTAATTCCCGCTTTGCTCCACTCCGGAATTTTGGTTTTCACCACATCCCACCAGGTTCCTCCTTTAGGGACATCCCAGTAAAAACCCTGCATCATTACAGGCGCGTGGGAATTGCTGACACGCGAACTGCCCGGTGCATCGGTCTTTTCAGGCTGAGTTGCTGAACTGTCTGTCTTTGAAGGCTGAGAAATTTCCTGAGCATTCTCGCCGCAGGAAAATAAACCAAAACTGAAAGCTAAAAATAAAACAAGAGAGTAAAAAAGTTTCATAAATGAATTCCGATTGGTTAACTATGAACTCAATTTATAAACTATAAAATTCATAACGCAAAAACATTATCTATTTTGCGAAAATTTTAACGCAAACGTTTCCGTAAACGGACAAATGTTAATTTCATTTAAAATGGACAAGAAAACTTTAATTATGTCATTCTTACCTGATTTTATTTTATCACCCTTATGTTTCTGTAAAAGCAAAAAAATTGCGCTCCCTTTTCCATGCATGTTAAGTGCGCAAGGGTTCCAGTACCGCATTTATTTCCTCTTCAAGAATCTCCAACGTAATCAGTCTGACATCAAATCCCTTGTCGGTTTTTAGACGCTCCAAAACCGGCTTCAACCTTGCCGATATAGCTCGATTCAACTTGCCCCAACCCTTCTTCGGAGCTCTTAACACGAGAGGAATCAGGCGGTTTAGTATGAAAACATACTGCTGCAGATAGGCGATCATTTGCTCCATAGTATCATACTGCAGGTTGATTCCTTTTAAAAATTCCTCTAATTGCTCCGTAGATTCGAATTTGATACGAAAAAAATCAATAGATTCCAGAAGAAAATGATCGTACATCCGTGAGAGGAACGGCCGTATTTTATCAAACTCTTTATTCAATTCCGGAGTGAAATCTTTTTGAAGAAGAATATTCAAAAAAACCGCAAGCATATCTGCAACCCCAAAACTCTCCGTCCGCACACTCTCCAAATGCAGCACCCCCGCACGCTTAAGCGTAAACAGCCCCGCCAAACGGTAAGCCTCCATTTTATCAGCATAAAGCTGCTTCTCTTTCTCATCGGCTGCCTCCGGCAAAACAGGCTTGTGTTCAGGCAATGAAAAATCGGAAGGACGCATAAACCGCAGAAAATTCGTAAACTGCGCAGCTCCAAGCTCCTTTTCCATTTCCCCCAAACGGGCTTCACGTAGCCTTCCCTCACCGTACGAAACCACCGCCTGCGCGCCTTTGCTGGAAGTCCGCTGATAACGGGGATTGTCCGCTTTACCTTTGTAAGCAACTATAAGGAAGAAATCCAGCATTTTTTCAATTTTCGCTTTCATAACCTTATGCTTTTCAAATATTTCATCGAAAAACCTAGTCTTTATCAATTCATGCTTTTCAAAAAAGGCCTCGAAGTAAGTTTTGAAATGCAACCACTGTCTGCTGCTCAGTGAATCAATCGAAAAATTCTCCAAGGCTTCTTCCAGATTGCCCACTTCCAGCAACTCCTGCCATTCCGCAAGCGAGTCTTTTACCTTGACGGGTGCAACTGGCTCAGCAGGCTTCGCGGCGGGCGTTCTTTTCCTTTTTCTTTTCTTTTTCCGCTTTTTTCCTTTTTTACCTCCGCCCGAGCCCTTCCCTTTTTTCGGTGCTTTGGCTTTTGGATCCCCGCCTATTGACAGACTTTCGATTGGCAAACTTTCTACCTGCGGGACTGCAAGCTCTTCTTCCTCCGATCCCTCCGAACCGGATTCCTCTTCCGCGAACGCTTGCTCTGCAACCGGTTCTTTTGGAAGTTCTCCATGCGGACCAACAAATACCACTTCCAGCCCCGATTGCCTGAGCCAGCGATTAGCTTTGCCCAGAACACTATCCATATTCTCATAGGGTTCCGCAGCACGGAATATATTTTCCTTCTCAAAATAAAAAACCAATCGCGGGGCAAATGGTGCCGGCGAATAATGCGCCTGAGTTATAGTCACATGCACCCACTCGCCGGACTTGCTTTTTTCAAATCGCGTTTCATCAATGTCGAGCGTCAGATGCGGATAAGAAAATCCTGGGGGAACTATGATCGCGTGCCGAAGCGAACTGACGAAAAAGCGGGCGGTGCTCCTCTCTCCTTTCTGCAAACCTTTTTTCCATTCCGACTGCTCAAACGTGCGTCTCACGCACTGAATCGGCAACCGGCAAGCAATCGACTGGGAACGCTCAAGTGCTGATTTTCTTAACTGGCGCGATCGGGAGAGATTCAATAACATGCAAAAACTGGCTTGCAAAAAATACGCCCTGCAAAGCCAGTCCGCAAACTCTCGTATTTAATATTCTAAATACTACTTATGCCTTTCCTCCAGCACTTTGATTACATCATCCAACTCAAAGCCCTTGGCCTCGAGCAGCACCAGGTAATGGAAGAGCAAATCCGCCGACTCATTCAAGAAAAGGTCAGGCTGATTGTCCATCGCTTCTATAACTACCTCCACAGCCTCTTCTCCGACCTTCTGAGCAACTTTGTTGATGCCTTTGTGAAACAGTTTCGAGGTGTAAGATATTTCCGGCGACTGCGATTTTCTTTCTTTAATCACTGCCCGCAACCGGTCTATAAAATGGGTCC
>JAKSBZ010000050.1 GCA_022360875.1 Cytophagales bacterium
CCGTCCGGATGATAGGCTTTCACTAACACCAGATAAATGCCTGGGCGGACCATGCTGCCGCTGCTTTCCTCACCTTGCCAGGTAATAACTGTCTGTTTTCCTGCAAACTCGTTTTGTGTGAGATCAATAACTTCTCTTCCGCTTGCTGTGTAAATACTCGCACTAAGCTGCCAGCCCGGTTTTTCGTGCTGCCATGTCATGCTGATGAGGCGGTTTTTGTGCAGATTGGAAATCGATAGATATTCGGGTGAAATAAACAGCTCGTCGCCATACTCAGGTGTAAGATGGGTTGCATTGGCGTAGCCCGGCGTTCCGTAGTTGTTAGCGGCAGTGCTGGCCGACCAGTTTCTGGCATCATTGCTTTCTGCTTCCGGGTTTATCTTTTCCAGCGATCGGAACTGTCCGTCACTGAAGTTGAAGCGGTAAAAGCTGTCGTCGTATTCCATAGCATCCACAACATTTCCTCGGCTGTTCACCAGGTACAGAGCATCTTCGTCTTTTCCCAGATTGGGAATTTGCCTGCTTTCCAGAATCCGGCTTTCGTCCGGCAGGTCCGGATACAAGTACAGCAGCGAAGTTTTGTCGCGGGTGAGAGCCAAATAATTTTTAGGTTTGAGCAGGACTGTTTCCTGCGTAATCGCAGTGGTTTCTTCGAAAGCCAGTGTGTCTTTGAGCAGCTTGAGCTGACTCAGGTCAAAGGCTTGGTCGGATGAGTTGTACAGTTCGACGAATTCAGTTTCGGTTGTCAGAATTTCGTTGAACAAAATTTGGTCGCGGGATGGAATGCTCAGACGGCGGAAAGGAATTTCCGGGAAGTCTGCCGCAATGCCGTAACAGTTGTATAAGTTGCTTACTGAAAGTTGCTGCGGAATGAAATCCAGAGTTGTTTCGAGCGCAATCCAAAGCACATGCCGGTTGCTGCTGTCTGCGTAGAAAGCGGCAGCTGGAACAGAACCTGTTGCTTGAGTAGAACTATCGGTGTAGATTGGCTGGTCAAACAGAAGTTTTACCTTCTGGCTGCTTGGCGCGTAGATTTCCAAAAGCTCAGGAGCTTGCGTTTTTTTTTCTGAAGAATGGACACTGTTTGGCTTGCCGGGCGTTCCGCGCCGAAAATCAACACAGCTTTCCCAGTTGCTCATATCCGAACAAAGGTATTCTGGATTGATTTGCTCAATTGATTCGCCTTTTACCCAAATACTCTCCCATTCTTTCTCGTAACTGATTTCATCCACAGTTTTTTTCAGGGGATTTTCCAGCCGGATAAATTCATTCGTCTGATTGAAAACCGGGAAAGAGGAAACGCCGAGCACACTGGTGTGTTTATCGAAATAAGATGTTTTTGAGGCCGGACAAAGTACGACAAAGGCTCCTGGCTTAAGGATGTATTCATTCAGCTCAGCGCTTTTGCTTCGGTCGCTGATCCGATAGCCTCGCAAATTGAACGGCCGGTTGCTGCTGTTGAATAGCTCGGCGTACTGTGTGCCTCGGTGGCTTTTTTTGTCAAGCGTTTTGACCATCAGCTCGTTCAGCTGGATTTGGTGCATTTCCGCAAAGACTGGCTGGCGAAAGAAAAAAGAGATGACGGTGTCTGGAAAAGCATTGCCGTATAGGTCGGTCAGTGAATGAAGAGAAAGTTCATATTGGCGTTCTTCAAGCTTCTCAAAGCGAAGACGTATTTGTTGTCCGTCTTTTTCCAGGGCCGACAGAAGCGCCTCTGAACTTATTTGAAAGGATACGTCTGTAAAGTCAACAGCTTCGTTGAAATGCAGTGTGATTTCGTTAATAAAACTGCTGGTCAGGCTGTCTAGCCTGGGAGGCAGACGATCGACAAACAGCAGGCTGTCGATGGGTTCGGTGCAGCGGTAGCTTGCGGTTCGCAGCCGGGGAACCTGAATTCTTTGGCTGTTTCTTGGGAACTCATCGAACAAAAGCGAAAGGCGGTTTTTGTTGATTACTGCAGCTGAGGGAGCATAAGTTCCCCAAAGAAATTTGTCGGCTGGCAAAGGTTGTTGCGCAAGGGCTTCCCTGTAATGAAGGTGAAGGTAAGGTTCGTCGGTTTCGATTTCTTTTAGAAAAGGCGAAAAGACGATTTTTTGAATGGGATTTACCAGGGATTTTGTCTTCAAATTGAGCAATCTTTTTAAATCCAGTTCATAGCTTTTTCCTTTTGCGGCCTCCTTTTTCCAGGTAATGAGCATTTCACGCGAATTCAGCCATTCAAGTTTCTCCATGAAAATCTCTCCGCTCAGGTTGATGTCCTGAGAATATGAGCTGCGGTACATGTCTTGTGAGAAGCGCACCCAAGTTTGTCGGGCGTTGAGAAACTGGACATGCGCAGTGAAAGGCAGGTGAGCTGAGATCTTTGTGCTAATGTATTCTTGTTTGTTGAATTTTCTGTCAAAGATATTTCGGGCAGTGAGTGCCGAATCCAGACGCAGCAGTTTTCGGCTGAAGACCAGCAGAATTTCCTCAGCCTCCCGGAACTGGTCGATAAAAACGGGTGTTAGTCCGCCAAGACTGAAGTTTTCGGGTTTTAGTGCAGGAAAATAAGCCGGTTCGTTCAG
>JAKSBZ010000231.1 GCA_022360875.1 Cytophagales bacterium
TCAAAGGGTTACGAGCACCCGCTACACCTCCGTTGTCAACCGGAATGCCATCAATAACGAATAGAGGATCACTGCTAGCACTCAAAGAAGAGCCTCCCCGAATACGAATGGTAGCCCCTGAACCTGGAGCTCCTCCTTCGGTAGAAATTACTACCCCTGGACTCTTACCGCTGATAAGTTCAGCCGGAGAGGTAATTGCTCCCTGGTTAAAGTCTGAAGCGCTGATCTGTTCTACCGAACCTGTAGCATCAGATTTCTTCTGAACGCCATATCCGATCACAACAACCTCGTCCAAGGCTTTGAAATCGGACTGCAAAACCACGTCGATGCGCGTCTGGCTGCCTACCAGAATCTCTTGTGTCGTGTAACCCACGAAAGAGATTACCAAAATGTCAGTCGACTTCGCTTTCAGCGTAAAGTTTCCATCGTAGTCTGTGGAAACTCCGTTGGTTGTCCCTTTGATGACAACGCTAGCTCCCGGAACTCCCTCGCCGTCATCGGCCGAAGTCACGCGTCCTTGTACCTCTATAGCCTGAGCATTTGCTCCCAACGCGGTCAGCACCAACACCAAGCTAAATAAAAAGGCTTTCATCATTTGATACATGTGCCTCATGTGTGTTTTGATTAGATTTAAATTTCAAACAAGCTGAAAATTAAGTTTATCAACCTCCGGTAACACAGGGAGTTACCCCCGCTATTTGCAAATCCCCCCTTGAATTCACAAATTCCTCTCTTATTGAAAAACTCTTATCAGATGCCCAATTTTAATGAAGTTTAGGCAAACCGGTCGCCTTATTAAGTGCATTAATTGAGAAATTTTTATGCAAACGTTTTCGCGACAAAAATTTTACTTCTTTTGCTTAATGCAAAGTTCATATTCCATAGCAAGACCTTTATTTTTTCCCGCCGTTATCCTCCTTGCTTCAGTTTTCAGTGCAAAAAAAACGCACTATCATCGCCAGTATTTAAAAAGAATCGGGCAACTATTGCCCAGGCTTTTTAGTAAAAGAAAAATAGATTTCGATTTTAATTCTTACATTTGAATAGATCATCCAGTTCCTTTTTGTATGAGTAAAGGTCAAGCAACGATAAAAGACATTGCCAAAGCGCTGCGCATTTCAGTTTCCACGGTTTCCCGTGCCCTGCACGACCATCCGGACATCAGCGAGAAGACGAAAAAAGCCGTCCGCGAAGAAGCCAGAAGGCTCGACTACCAGCCGAATCTGATTGCCCAGGGGCTCCGCCAGCAGAAGTCCCACCTCATCGGTCTCATCGTTCCGGAGATTGTACACCATTTCTTTTCCACTACGCTGAGCGGCGTGGAGGACTTCGCCAATTCACAAGGCTATCATGTAATGGTCTGCCAGTCGAATGAATCGTACGAACGGGAAAAGACAAACGTAAAAGCCCTGCTGAGCAGCCGGGTGGACGGCATCATAGTATCTGTCTCCAAGGAAACCACTGACTTCAGCCATTTCAAGCATATTCAGAAGCGAGGCATTCCGCTGGTGTTTATGGACCGGATCTGCAACGAAGTGAAAGCGCCAAGCGTAGTATGCCAGGATTATGAAGGCGCCTACATGGCTGCCGAGCATTTCATTTCGCATGGACGCAGGCGCATTGCCCACCTGCGCGGTCCGAAATCCCTTCTGATCAGCAAGCAGCGCCTCAACGGCTATCTGGACGTGCTGAGCAAGCACCGGATACCCAAAAAGGACGAATATATCGTATTTGCAAGCGACTTTGAATCGGGCTACCGCGAAACGCTCCGCCTGCTCGACCTGCACGAAAAACCTGACGCCATCTTTGCCGTCAACGACATCACGGCCGCCGGATCGCTTCGCGCCCTTCAGGAAAAAGGTTTCCGAGTACCCGAAGACATCTCGGTTATCGGTTTCGGCGACGACCCGGTCATCACCAAGCTAACCGTTCCGAAACTCAGCAGCATTTACCAGCCCGGCTACGAAATGGGCAAGATGTCTGCGCAGATGCTTTTGAAAAACATCGGCGTTCAGGAGCCTTTCCCGCACGAAATCAGGGTGCTGAAAACCGAACTAAAACTGCGGGAAACCACGCTCTAAAGCCCAGAAATACGGCCGCAAAGTAAATCCAAACCATTTGCTTTGGAAGAAACATAATTGATGAATAAATTCGTACCTTCATAAGCAAGTCACTGCGCACTTGCTTTTTTTGAGCCTATCCCGCTGGCCGGGCCGCTGCAGACGGGCACTGCAGCTTTTGGAAAACGAAAAATTACTCTATGCAAACCTATATATTAAGCATTCTTATTTTTTTACCCTTTGCCGCAGGGCTTATTATGCTGTTTCTGCCTTCCGCCAAGCAAAAACTTATATATACACTGTCTACCGGCGCAACGCTGCTGCAGCTGCTGGTCTCGGTTTTTCTTTGCGCGCAATTCTCGTCTGCTTCTGTCTCTCTTTCGGAACTGCGTTGGGAAGAAAACCTGTCATGGATCCGTATGCCGCTGGGCGAACTAGGCACGCTGTCGATAAACTATCACCTGGGAGTAAACGGAATCAATATCTCGCTGGTGCTGCTCGCCGGATTAGTGCTTTTTTTCGCCATGCTTTCCAGCCGAACCATCAAGAAACAGCCTAAAGGATTTTTTCTGCTCATGATGTTGCTCAGCACAACCGTTATGGGCACATTCCTGGCTCAGGATTTCTTTCTGTTTTACCTTTTCTTTGAGTTCATGCTGCTGCCTATGTATTTTCTGATAGGCCTGTGGGGAGGACCGCGCCGCGAATACGCAGCAATAAAATTCTTTCTTTATACGCTGCTGGGATCAGTGTTCATTCTGGCGGCAATGATCGCGCTGTACACTTCGGCCATTGATCCTATTGAAACCGCTATCCAACTCGGCATCATTGACAGCAGCCAGCAGGCTTCGCCTATTGTGCTGAACACTATTCACGAAATGCTTGCACACGGCAGCATCGCCGCTTCCAAAATCGCCCACACCTTTGATTTCGTCTATCTAAAAGACCTTCGGAACTACGCTCCGGACAGTTTGCTGTCCATTTCCGGAACGGATTCGCTCTGGGGCCTTAGCTTCCGCGAACTCTGTTTCTGGGCGCTTTTTATCGGTTTTGCCATTAAACTCCCCGCTTTTCCTGTGCACACATGGCTGCCCGACGCACACGTGGAAGCACCGACATCCATTTCAGTGGTTCTGGCAGGCATTCTTCTGAAAATCGGAGGCTATGGTATTCTGCAGCTGGCTTTCGGCTTGTTTCCTGAGTGCGCCATGCGCTTTTCGTGGATCATCGGCGGACTGGGTGTACTGACGATTCTATACGGCGGACTCAATGCGCTGGCCATGACCGATCTCAAAAAATTGATCGCCTACTCTTCGGTTTCCCACATGGGGTTTGTCCTTTTGGGCTTGGCTTCTTTCACTCCTGAAGGCGTTCAGGGAGCTGTTTATCAGATGTTCAGCCACGGAATAATTTCGAGCGCGCTGTTCCTGATTGCAGGCGTAATCTACGAGAGAACGCATGACCGGGAAATCGCCCACTACAGCGGCCTTGCCAGAAAAATGCCTCTGTTCACCACCATGGTCATCATTGCCTTTTTCGCTTCGCTGGGTCTGCCCGGGTTCTCCGGATTCATCGCCGAAGTGCTCGTTTTCCTGGGGGCTTTCAGCTCACAAACCGTCAACGGCCTTCTGCCGCGCTGGATGCCAGTGGTTGCTTTGTTAGGATTGATTATTTCCGCAGCTTATTACCTATGGACGCTGCAGCGCATGTTTTTCGGTAATTTTTTCATATGGAAAAAAGAGCTGACCGGTTCGCTTACCGACCTGAGCAGCCACGAAAAACTCACCCTATATCCGCTGGCCGCGCTCATGATTCTCTTCGGGCTCTTTCCCAACCTGATCTTTAACCTCACCACCCAGGACATTAGCGCTTGGCTGCAATCGGTTTCCACCCTAATCGCCAAATAATGAAAGAGCAACTGGAACACCTCATTCAAAGCAGCACCCTGCTGAGACCCGAAGTCCTGCTCCTGGCTCTGCTGCTTGTTTTTATACTGCTGGCTTCTTTTTCCGTAAAAAACAAGCCACTGCTGTACTCGCTTGCGGCCATTGGGCTTATTCTTACGGCCGGGCTTAACACCGAACTGCTGCACGTCTCCTCCCAATCCAAAACCTTGTCTTTCTTTCACGGTCTAATGGTGATGGATGCCACAGGCATTGCCGCA
>JAKSBZ010000045.1 GCA_022360875.1 Cytophagales bacterium
GAACCGCGACGGAAATGCTATCGGCGGACTTTCGGTGGGCGAGCCGGCTGAGAAGATGTACGAGATGACAGAATTAGTCAACGAGATACTTCCGGAGGACAAACCGCGTTATTTAATGGGAGTGGGAACGCCCGCGAACATTTTGGAGAGCATCGCCCGAGGCGTTGACATGCTCGACTGTGTGATGCCGACCCGAAACGCGCGCAACGGAATGCTTTTTACTTCGGAAGGAGTGATCAACATCCGAAACGAGAAGTGGAAAGATGATTTTTCGCCTATCGATCCGGCAGTTGGCGGTTATGTGAGTACGTTTTACTCGAAAGCGTATCTGCGCCACCTGACGCACGCCAAGGAAATTCTTGCCGCGCAGATAGCCAGCATCCACAACCTGACATTTTATCTGTGGCTGGTGCGCGAGGCTAGGGAAAAAATCAAAACCGGCGAATTTGCAAGCTGGAAGAACGTGATGGTGGAGCGGGTGAGCCGCCGCCTGTAAGCGATTTTTATAGAAACAAAATCAGGATTTTCCGGCGCGGGTCATAAAACTCGCGCCTTCCTGAATTTTCAGACGGGATGCTTTCTTTGGGTCTGGCACAGTTGCAGGTTTTTAATAAATCTGTTGTCATCTATACGATGTTTGTTGTACGCTAGCAGAAGTTTTGCGCTTAAATAAAATGTGACAGTCTGCTCTTTTATTCTGGAAAGCTTTATTTTTGGATTTTCTAAAAAATACCCAACTAAATGCTTAAAACACTCGACCGATACATCATTCGAAAGTTTTTGGTAACCTATTGCTTTGTTGTGTTGCTTATTGTGTCTATAGTCTGTGTTATTGACTTAGCGGAAAACAACATTAAGTATCTGGAGCATAATGCGCCCTTCAATGAAATTCTAGGATACTACGGAAACTTTGCCATCTGGATTGCCAACTACATTACCCCGCTTACCATTTTCATTGCTTCGGTGTTTGTGACTTCCCAGCTGGCCGGAAGAACGGAAGTGATTGCCATCTTGAGCAGCGGCGTGAGTTATCCGCGGCTTGTGCGGCCCTACATAATAGGGAGTGTTTTTGTTGCCGTGCTCAGTTTTTATATGAATGGATGGGTGATTCCGGACACCAACAAAGAACGGCTGCATTTCGAGAACGAGTACCGGAGAAACAAGCATTATTTCAGTGACCGCGACGTGCATATCAAGCTCGGTCCCTCTCAGTATTTGTACATCAAGACTTACCGCACCGGCAGCGATTCGGCTACGGAGATAACACTTGAAGAAATTGAAGGAAACAAATTGTTTTCCAAGCTCAGCGCCCGCCGCATGGAATGGCAAACCGACACCAACAAGTGGCGTCTGAAAGACTGGAGAAAAACGGTGTTTGATGGAAAAAAGGAGATCATTACCCAGGGCAACAAGCTGGATACGGCGCTGAACATTTCACCAAAGTATTTTGCGAGCAAGTACCGCGTGAACGAGTCGCTGACCATGAAGGAACTCAATGCTTATATTGACGATTTGCAACTCCGGGGTGCGGAGAATGTGATTATTTTTCAGGTGGAAAAAATTACGCGCTACACAGCGCCGTTTGCCATACTCATTCTGACTTTCATGGGCGTTGTGGTGGCTTCCAAAAAGTCCCGCCAGGGTGCGGGCGTACAGATTGCCACGGGGTTTGTGCTGGCTTTTGTGTATATCATCTTTTTTACCTTTTCACGAACCCTGGCCGAGTCGAAATCAATGAATGCCTACATAGCTGTATGGCTTCCCAATATTATTTTTATGGGAATAGGCGTTTACCTCTACTTCAAGGCGCCGAAATAAACTGCTGAGCGAAACGGTATGTTTCATGCGGGAATGTTTGTTTTCTGAAAAAATCTGTTTTACCGGGACGAAGTCCATACTAGCCATTGTTAATGCTGAAAGATTATCTGCACTTACACTTTATTGTTTTTATCTGGGGTTTCACTGCTGTTTTGGGCGTGCTTATTTCAATTCCGGCCGTGGAGGCGGTGTTTTACAGAACACTGATTGCCGCGGTTACGCTGGGCTTGTGGGTGTGTGCAAGCAAACGGCTGTCGTTTCGGCTCAAGAAAAGGGACGCAATGAAAATGCTGGGCACGGGAATGATTATTGGTGCGCACTGGATGTTTTTCTTTGCCGCAGCCGAAGTGGCCAACGCTTCGGTTTGCTTGGCGGGATCCGCCACCTGCGCGCTCTGGACAAGTCTTTTAGAGCCTCTGCTGACCGGTAAAAAGCTTCGGTTTACGGAAGTCTTTTTGGGAATGGTTGTAATTGTCGGGCTGTATGTGATTTTTCTCTTTCAGTTCAATCACGCTTTGGGACTGGCCTTTGGTATAATGGCCGCGGTACTGGCCGCTGTATTTACAATTTTCAATTCAAAGCTCAGCAAAGGGTACCATCATCTTGTAATCACCTTCTACGAAATGGTCGGTGCCTGCCTGGCGGTAGTTTTGTTTTTCCCGGTTTACGCGCATTTTTTTGCCGAAGGTCAAACGCTTCGCTTGGTTCCCGGCGGCATGGACTGGATTTATCTGAGCGTGCTTGCTTTGCTCTGTACCGTATATGCTTATTCGGCTTCGGTAGAATTGATGAAGCGTATTTCTGCCTTTGCAATGAATCTTTCGGTGAATCTGGAGCCTGTGTACGGAATGCTGCTGGCTGTTTATTTTCTGAATGAAGATAAGGACATGAATGAGGGTTTTTATCTGGGAACCCTGATGATTTTGGTGTCGGTCGTTGCTTATCCGCTTGTTATTCATTTTCAGAAAATGAAGCGAAAACAAAAGTATGTAAAGGCCTGAAACAGGAGTTGCTTGCAGAAGCGGCCTGAGATGTGAAAAATCACTGCCGGCAATTAAAGTTGTGCTATAAGTTAGCTTAGCCGTCGGTTGTGAAACATAGCTGTGAATAATAAAAGGTACGAAGTACATACTCTATTAAATCGTGAGCGATCTTCTATTCCCGGACATATTCTTTATATTTGGAGGGCAGGGCGCTGCGTTGCTGTCTGCCAACGTTATGTGTGCAAAATGCCGGAGGATTGATTGACATTTTTTTCTTGTCCCTGCCTGAACTCCATGCAAAAAAACAACTCTTATTATCAGGACTTTGTCCTTAACCCTGTGTGAGATGACTGTAGTAAATTTTTTAGAGAGCGAGAAAAAAATAAAGGGGAAAAAGCATTTTCACGTGATGAGCAAGCCTATCGGGCCTATCTGCAATCTCGACTGCACTTATTGCTATTATCTGGAAAAGGAAAACATCTATGATGAGAAGAAGGGAACGCCTTCAAAATTCAGAATGGATGAGAAAACCCTGGAGATATTTATCCGGAAGTACATCGAAGAGCAGCCCAAGGAAGCCGGCAAGGTTTTGTTTACCTGGCACGGCGGAGAGCCGACTCTTATGGGGCTTGACTATTTCAAAACAATTGCTTCGCTGCAGAAAAAATATGCCGGGGGAAGGCAGATTGAGAACAGCTTGCAGACCAACGGCGTGACGATAAACGACGAATGGGCGCGTTTTTTCGCCGAGGAAAACTGGCTGGTCGGCCTTTCGATTGACGGCCCGCAGGAGTTTCATGACGCTTACCGTCCCAACAAGGGAGGCAAGGGGACATTTGACCAGGTAATGCGCGCAGTGAAGCTTTTTCAGAAACACGGAACGCCCTATAACACGCTTACGGTGGTTAACGACCGGAACGTCCGGCATCCCAAGCGCGTGTACGAGTTTCTGAAGAATGTAGGTAGCACTTTTATGCAGTTTCTGCCCGTTCAGGAAATTATGGCCGTTGCGCCCGATGCGCCCCTTCAGCTGGTTCACCCGGACTACAAGCATGAATCGCGGGTTACCAAGGAAAGCGTGGATCCGGAAGCTTTCGGCGATTTTCTGATCGGGGTGTTCAACGAATGGGTGCAGCGCGATGTCGGGAGCGTTTTCGTTCAGCATTTTGATGTTGCCCTGGAGGCATGGTGCGGTTTCAGGCCGAGTTTGTGCATTTTTGCGCCCACCTGCGGCGATGCGCTGGCTATGGAGCACAACGGCGATGTTTACAGCTGCGACCACTATGTTTATCCAGAATACAAAATAGGGAATATCCTTGAGGAGGACTTTCAGGATTTCATCAAATCCGTAAAGCAGGAGCGGTTTGGCTTAGACAAGGAGCAGTCGCTGCCTCTTCAGTGCCGCGATTGCAAGTACCTGATGGCATGCAACGGAGAGTGTCCTAAGCACCGTTTCGGCACGAGCCGCGACGGAGAGAAAATCGCCTATCTTTGCAAAGGCTACTACAAGTATTTCCAGCACATTGAGCCTTATATGGAAGTGATGGCAAAACTGCTGCATATGGAACGTCCGCCAGCCGAGATAATGGGAATGATCGCTGAGCAGAAGAGGCAGGAGAAAGCGCTTCGGAAGCAGGAGAAAAAGGCGAAAAAGAAAAGCCGGCGATAAGGCTTGTGTTGAGTTTGACGTTCAGGCGCTGAAGAGCTGTGTGAATTGGCTTTGTTGGCGTTTTGTTTTTTTATTTTCTTCATTATGAATAGTTTTGAAGGAAATAATACGCCAGTAATTTAACTTATGTTATTATTTAGTTAAATCGTTGGCTATGAAACGTAACTGAAGATAATACAAAGTACGAAGTACTTAAATTTCATTTTTCGGACTTAACCAAAAATTGTTGCTCTTGCCGGGAGCTGTTCATTGCAAATTATCTTGTTCCTATGAAAAAACTATTTTTCTTGTCGGTTTTGTTGGTATTGCTGGAAGCCTGTGCACCCCAGAAACAGCTCAGAAGGACGTCTTATTCCGAGGACCTGAGCAGTTATCTGCCGAATCTGCAGGCGGAAGCGGCAAAAGTGGAAATGAAGCACAAACCCTCTTTGGATTCTGTTCGGGAAGAGCGCGCTCCTATCGGTACCATAAACGAGTCGCTTGAGAAACAATACGAGATTTTTGCCATGCGCAACATCGGCAAGGCCAGTACTTATTATTCTATTCAGATTTATTCGGGGGAAGACAGGGGCCGGGCAAATGCCGCGCGAAGCAAGCTGATTCTCAATTTCCCGCATCTGCGGCCTGTGCTGCAGTGGCAGTCGCCGATTTACCGCGTGCGCGTTGGGCGGTTCTATGACCGGCTGGACGCTTACAAGATGCTTTCTGAAATCCGCAAAGTCTTCCCGCTGGCCAAGTCCTTTCCGGAAAAAGTAGTGCTTTCCGATGAGCTGCTTGAAAACGAATAACTGGAGTGCCGCTCCTGCGGTTGCCTAAAAAAAATCGGTCGGGCAGCGATTGCCCAGCCGGCTGCTTCGAAAAGCAAAATCTGTTATCTTCGGTATACTGTGCGCCAGTGTCCTTCAATCCATATGTAGCCTCTTCGGGTTTCGCGCCAGTGGCCGGGAATCCATCGCTGTCTGGGTCTTTTCACTATCCAGTGTCCCGGACGCCAGATGTAGCGCTGGTGTCTTTGGCTCCATTTCCAGTAGGGCTTTACCCAGATGTATCCTTTTTTCGGAGGAGGTGGAGCAGGCGGCGCGCTAGGAGGAGTGGGTTTTATTTTTATGACAACTTGCGCTTCGGCTATACCGGGCATGGCCATGGAGGCAAAAAAGAACAAACCCGCGATTAATACCCACTTCTTCATCTTGTGCCGATCGTTTGATTACTTTAAAAAGTAAGAGCAAAAAGGATGAAAAAAGTTTAATTTATTAATTCATCAACGGCAAAAAAGCGCTTGTCTGCATTGATGTGTTCGAAGAGCCGCTGCGTGCGTTCCGCTCGGGCGTCGGTTACGAAAATCTGTCCGAAGGAGTCTTTGGAAACCATTTCCATCAGTTTTCGAATGCGCCGGTCGTCAAGCTTGTCGAAGATGTCGTCCAGCAGCAGCACGGGCTTAAAGCCTTTGTGTCTGCTGATCATGTCGAACTGGGCAAGCTTCAGGGCAATCAGGAAAGATTTCTGCTGCCCCTGTGAGCCGAATTTTTTGAGCGGATAGCCGCTGATCCGGAAATTGAAATCGTCTTTGTGTATGCCTGCGGCGGTTCGGAGCAGGTACAGGTCTTTTTGAAGGTTCTGGTGAAGCAGGTCGGTCATGTCCTGTGTCAGCAACGAGGATTTATACTCGATCTCGACTTGCTCGGCATCATCGGACAGCACGCAGTAATGCTGTTCGAACACCGGAAGGAATTCTTCTGCAAAGGTTTTTCGCTTTTCGAAAATCGGCTGGCCGCAGTCGATAAGTTTTCCGTCGTAAAATTCCAGCAGATCGGCGTCGAAGTAGCGTTTTTCATTGAACTGCTTGAGCAGCGAGTTGCGGTTTTTCAGCGTGTGGTTGTACTGGATCAGGTGCCGCAGGAAATCCGGATCAATCTGAGCCATCATGCTGTCGAAGAATTTTCTCCGGGCCTCGCTGCCTTCCCGGATGATGTCCGTGTCGTTGGGGGCAATCATCACAGTCGGGAACAGCCCGATGTGCTGGCTTAATTTCTCGTGCGGAACCCTGTTTACCGAAAGTATTTTTTTTTCGCCGGCTTTCAGGCTGCAGCAGACTTCCTTTTCCTCGTCTTGCAGCACGAAGTTCCCTTTTACCATGAACAAAGCCTCTTGATGCCGGATATTCTGGGAGTCGATGAGGTTGAATGCGCTTTTGCCCATCGACAGATAATGTATCGCGTCCAATAAGTTTGTTTTACCGCATCCGTTGCTTCCGGTAAGCCCGTTGATTTGGGCTGAAAAGGAGAACTCGGCGCTGGAGTAGTTTTTAAAATTAAATAAACTTATATTTTTGAGAAACATTAATCCTTGAATTGAAAGTGGTTGTTTTTTAATTAATTTCGCACATTAAGGATCAAATGTAAAGAACCTTGGGTTCTGAAAAAAACAAACAAAATAAAACAATAGCACAAATTAGTAACTATGGCAAAAGCAAAGACTTCTAGCAAGTTTTCGAAAGAGACTTACATGACGTGGTACGAGCAAATGCTGCTGATGAGACGATTCGAGGAGAAAGCCGGCCAGCTTTACGGCCAGCAGAAAATCCGCGGATTCTGCCACCTGTATATAGGACAGGAAGCCTGTGTGGCGGGCGCTGTGTCTGCTCTTGAGAAAGACGACAAGTATATAACCTCGTACAGAGACCACGCTCATCCGCTGGCTTTGGGGACCGAACCGAAGCGGATTATGGCAGAGCTGTACGGGAAAGCCACGGGCGTATCGAAGGGCAAAGGCGGTTCGATGCATATGTTCGACAAGGAAGTGGGATTCGTAGGAGGCCACGGAATAGTAGGCGGGCAAGTGCCTTTGGCCGCCGGACTGGGTTTCGCGGAAATGTACAACGAAACCGGCAAGCTCTGCATCTGCTACATGGGCGACGGCGCTGTGCGCCAGGGAGCGTTTCACGAAGCGCTGAACATCGCCATGACCATGAAGATTCCCGTGATTTTCGTGATTGAGAACAACGGTTATGCAATGGGGACCTCGGTGGCTCGCACCTCAAATGTGACAGAGCTCAACCGCCTGGCTGACAGTTATAATATGCCGAACGAATCGGTGGATGCTATGCGTCCGGAGGATGTGCATATCGCAGTGGAAAAAGCGGCGAAAAGAGCGCGCAGGGGAGACGGACCAACGCTCCTGGAGTTCAGAACTTACCGCTACAAAGGCCATTCGATGTCCGATCCGGCTAAGTACCGAACCAAGGAAGAACTCGCTCAGTACAAGGCCAAGGATCCGATTGACCATTGCCATGATGTGATTGTGGAAAATAAATGGGCTGCGGAAGAGGAATTGAAAGCAATTGACAAGCGCATTAAAGCCAGGGTGTTGGATGCGGTGAAGTTTGCGGAAGAATCTCCGTTCCCTGAGCCGGGCGAGGTATACAAAGACGTTTACATGCAAGAGGATTATCCGTTTGCAAAGGATTGATTCCTGAGGGCATTTTCCGATAAGCATATTTTTTTATGAAGGGGAAATCCCAGCAAAAAAAATGCTGAAAGAGCCATGGAAAGAAAAAACTTTTCATGGTTTTTTTATTTTAAATCAATTATATTGCGTAGCAAACTTTCTGGGCACAGACCGTAGACGGGGTGTTTTGCTTGGAATGTTGGAGGCGAATTTTTAACAAGCGTTTTACGAATTAAAGAAAGAGGATCGTAGCGATGTCTAAGAAAAATAAAAAAGAACTGGAGAAAACTGGGAACGAGATTTTCGAGAGTCCCGAAGCACTGGAGCACACAGTTGAGGAGTCTACAGAGTTTTTGCAAAAAAACAAAACGGCTTTTGCCGCTCTTACTGCCTTTGTTGCCATTTTGCTGGCCGCGTATTTTGGTTACAGCTATTATATGGATGAGCAGAACAATTTGGCTCAGGAGGAACTGTTCTCGGCTGTTTTCTACTTTGAAAACGAAAAATATGATCTGGCTCTTGACGGAGACGGAAACCATGCCGGATTTTTGGACATCATCAGCGACTACGGTTCGACACAGGCAGGAAATCTGGCCAAGTACTACGCTGGCGCGATTTACATGAAGCAAGGAAAGTACGACGAGGCTATTGCAAAGATGAAAGACTTCAGCGCAGGAGACTATTTGCTGCAGTCGAGATCTTACGCGGTAATCGGCGACGCTTTGTTGGAAAAAGGTCAGCCTACTGAGGCGGCGTCTTATTATGAAAAGGCGGCCAACAACAACGCAAACAAGAATTTCTCTCCTGTGTACCTTAAGAAGGCGGCTCTGGCTTACGAAGCCTCAGGCAACCTGAAGGGGGCCATCAGCGCCTACAAGGAAATTGTGGAAGAGTACCGCGGGTCTTCGGAGTATATGGAGGCGCGAAAACAGTTGGCAAGACTAAACGCCTTGGCTTCGAAATAACATTAGCACTAACGAGATTTTACGAAGGATAAAGCCAAGGGTTTTATCCTTTTTTTGTGCATAAAAATTTTGGAGCTTTTGAAAAATGTATAAACACACTACTAATAAATTATGGCAAGTTCATTAAAAAATCTAAGCGATTTCACGGACAAGAATGTTACAGACATTTCGCAGAAGCGTTTTGCTATTGTAGTTTCGGAATGGAACACCGAAGTTACTGAGGCCCTTTATGCGGGAGCGGTCAACACGTTGATCAGGCTCGGAGCGGAACAGGAAAATATTTTAAGAAAAGACGTTCCGGGAAGTTTTGAGCTTTCTCTGGGCGCTCAGTGGGCCGCCCAGGTGGAGGAAATTGATGCAGTGATATGTCTGGGATGCGTGATCCAGGGGGAGACTCGCCATTTCGACTTTATCTGCGACGCGGTGGCCAACGGCATCACGAATGTTTCTTTGAAGTACAACAAGCCGGTGATTTTCGGCGTGCTGACTCCGGATACTCAACAGCAGGCGCTTGACCGGGCCGGAGGCAAGCATGGAAACAAAGGAGACGAAGCTGCGGTAACTGCCGTAAAAATGCTGGGCTTCTAAAGTGCGGCTTTCTTAACCATGAACCAATATAATACTAGTATTCTGCGGGTGCGGGGATAGCTATGCCTGCGCTCGCGCGAGTAACCTTACAGAACCATATACACTATGAAAATCCTAAAATTCGGCGGCACTTCCCTGGGAACGCCCGAGCGCATGCATCATGTTGCCCAGATTATCAAAAGAGGAGGAGGTAAGAAAATTATTGTCCTTTCTGCAGTATCGGGGACAACCAACTCTTTGGTGGCTATTGGCGATGCGCTTTTTAATAAGGAAATAGGCAAAGCTAAAAAGATAACTGACGAGCTGTATGAGAAATACCTGGTTTATTACCCGTCGCTGTTGTCTGACCCTAAGCTGCAGAACCGCGCCAAAAAGATGATTGACGGGCACTTTGCCTTTATCCGTTCCCTGCAGAATGTGTTTTTCAATACGAGGCTCAACAACGAGCTGCTTGCCCAGGGCGAGTTGATGTCCACCCAGCTTTTTTCTTTGTATTTAGAGGAGATGGGAGAAAATTCAGCCCTGATTTCGGCTTTGGATTTCATGTATATCAACGAAGAAAAAGAGCCTGTGCAGAGCTACACTACAGAGCATCTGCAGCAGATTCTCAGCGAGTATCCGCAGGTGGACGTATTCGTGACTCAGGGATTCATTTGCCGAAACCACGAGGGGGAAATCGATAACCTCAAGCGTGGAGGCAGCGACTTTTCTGCCTCGCTGATCGGCGCGTCAATCCGCGCCAAGGAAGTGCAGATCTGGACAGACATTGACGGAATGCACAACAACGATCCGCGGATAGTGGAAAACACCTTCCCGGTCGCTGAGCTTTCGTTCAACGAGGCTTCCGAGCTTGCTTATTTCGGAGCCAAAATTCTGCATCCTTCGTCAATCATTCCGGCTCAGAAACACAACATTCGCGTGCTGTTGAAAAACACGTTGGACCCGGACGCCAAAGGAACGACCATCTGTGATATGAAAACTGCTGCCGGCGTGCGCGCCATCGCGGCAAAAGACGGCATCACGGCTATTAAGATACGTTCGAGCCGAATGCTGATGGCATATGGTTTTTTGAGAAAGGTGTTTGAGGTGTTCGAAAAGCATAAAACCCCGATCGACATGATTACCACTTCTGAGGTGGCAGTTTCGGTTACTATCGACGACGATACCCATTTGCATGAAATAGTAAGGGAACTGGCGGCTTATGGTCAGATACAGGTTGACCAGGGACAGACCATTATTTGCGCAGTCGGCAAGTTTACGGGCTCTTATGCCGGAGTAGTCGACAGAATTATCGGCGCGCTGAAAGAGATTCCGATTCGGATGATCTCTTACGGGGGCAGCGACTATAATGTGTCAGTGCTGCTGGAAACCAGCCAGAAGAAGAAAGCGCTTGAATTGCTTAACCACTCTTTGTTTCTGAATCCTACTTTTTAATAGATAAGATACAGCAATGAAATTTGCCGGTAAGTTCCGATTCGTTCGGGTGTTTACCGGTTTTTTTGTGGCCTTTACGCCAGGCAGGCCTTTTCTGCTTGGCATGCCCGTCTTCGCCGCGATCATCTTTTCGGCTTCGTTTTTCCGCGGTATTTCCCCATTTTTCTCTTAGCTCTTTTTTTTGACTTTTCTTTTGAGGGTAAACCAAAAATGGTGTGTTTATATAATAATTTCGATATCAGAGTGTGCTGATTGGTGAGTGTTCGAGTGGCAGTCAGTGTGTGCATGTGCGGGTAAAATCTAGTCTTTGTTATTGGGCTATAGTCCAATTTTTTATTTCTTGTTTATGTGTTTTTGAGTAGGGGTATGAAAATTTGTTGATTGGTGTTGTTAGCTGGTTTTTTGAGTAAAAAATGAAAATGATGGTTGATTGGAGGAAGGGCTGAAGGATAATAAATGCAAGCTGCTGATAGTAAGCGGGGTGATTTTGAAAAATACAACCGAAGAGCGCTTTGTGAAAAAATTCAAAAGTGTTGACTGGTTTGTTGCTTTTGCTGTGTTTTCATATAATTTTCTGATTTGATTTACATTTGTTAATTTTTTTCAATCACTAAAATTATTTGTCATGATAAAATTTTCAGTTTATTATCCAAATTCAGAAGGAGCGAAATTTGACGCGAAATACTACTGCGGTACTCATTTTTCTATGGTAAAAGCGCACTTCGGATCATTGCTGGAAAATGTGACTTTCGAAGAACCGCTAAGCGATGAAAAGCTGGGAGTGCAGGCCAAATATATCGGTATAGGGAATATGTATTTCAGAACCTATGAAGATCTTGAGAAACTGATGGCTGACCCGTTCGCTGTGGAGATGCAGAAGGACGCCGTGAATTATACGAACGTGGTTCCGGAAGTGGTGATAACCAGACTTTCATAACAACAAAACAAACTGACTGCCGCTGCGGGGATACTGCCCGCTGGCGCTTGGAAAAGGAGAGCATGAGATTAGGCTCTTCTTTTTTTATGCTTATGTCCGTGTTTTTTTGCTCCTGTTTTTTTCACGGGACAACCTGTTGTCTCAGAACTAATTCGCTGATTAATAAAAAATTATTGGAAAGAAACGAAATTAAATCGTTACCTTTGCAGGTCTAAATGTGAAACGGAGGGACGGGTTCCCTCACAAATTTAAATTATAAGATGGCAGTTAAAATCAGACTAGCGCGTCGTGGACGCAAAAGAAATGCGATTTATAACATCGTAGTTGCTGACTCAAAATCTCCGCGTGACGGTAGATTTATCGAAAAATTAGGTTCATACAATCCTAATACGAACCCTGCTACAATCGTTTTGAACAACGAAAGCGCCCTGAACTGGGTAATGAACGGTGCGCAGCCTACAGACACAGCAAGAACTATCCTTTCTCACGAAGGTGTGATGTTGAAAAAACACTTGCAAGTGGGTGTTAACAAAGGCGCGATTACGCAAGAGCAAGCGGATGCTAAATTCGGCGAGTGGAAAGTACAGAAAGACTCTAAAGCTGAAGGTGCGGCAGCAAGCATCGCCAACGCAAAAGAGGCGGCTGAAAAAGCTCGTTTGGAAGCTGAGCAAAAAGTGAACGAGGCTAGAATCGCCGAATTCAAGAAAAAAGAGGAAGAAGCGAAAGCGGCTGCCGAAGCGGCTGCGGCTGAAGCTGCTGCTCCTGCAGAAGGAGAAGAGAACGCGGAGGAAGCAGCAACTGAAGAGTAATTGAACCATAAACGTCATGCAGATTAACGATTGCTATCTACTCGGATACGTTGGAAAAAAGCATGGCCTTCGCGGCGAGGTAACGATCTCGTTCGACGTGGACGATCCACAGGAGTATGAGGAAATGGAGTCGGTTTTCCTGAAGATGAACAATCAGCTGGTGCCGTTCTTCATAGAGTCGCTGTCTTTGAGAGGCGGAAAAAAAGCGGTGGTGAAATTCGAAGGAATTGACTCGACCGAGCAGGCAGACGAGCTGCAGAGCACTGAGCTTTATTTGCCGACTTCCTGTCTTCCGGACCTTGAAGAAGGGCAGTATTACTATCACGACCTGATCGGCTGCACGGTTATTGACCGCCAGGCCGGCGAACTCGGCAAGGTGAAGGAAGTGCTGGATCTGACGAGCCAGATGCTTTTCAGCGTTGAGTACCGGGGCGAGGAAGTGATGGTGCCGATCAGCGACGGGATTATTCTTGAGGTGAAGACCGAAGAGGGAATCGTTAGGGTGGATTTGCCCGACGGACTCTTGGATGTGTATTTAGACAAGGAGTGAGAGGATGAGGATAGACATCATTACGGTGCTGCCGGAATTGCTTGACGGCCCGTTTGCCCATTCGATTGTGAAGCGGGCGGCGGAAAAAGGGCTCGTCGAGATCAACGTTCACAATCTTCGTGAATACAGCACCAACAAACACCGGAAGGTCGATGACTATGCATTCGGCGGTGGAGCAGGAATGGTGATGCAGTGTGAGCCGATTGCCCGTTGTATCCGCGCGCTGCAGAGCGAATGCGATTACGACGAGATCATCTACATGAGTCCGGACGGTGTGCGGTTTGAGCAGTCGATTGCCAATGAGTTGTCGCTCAAAGGAAACTTGATAATCCTTTGCGGGCACTACAAAGGCGTTGACGAGCGGATCCGCGAGAAGTTTATCACGCGCGAGATCAGCATAGGCGACTACGTGCTTTCGGGCGGTGAGCTTGGTGCGGCGGTGTTAACCGATGCGGTTGTAAGGCTTTTGCCCGGCAGCCTGGGCGACGAGACTTCGGCGCTTACCGATTCTTTTCAGGACGGGCTGGTGGCGCCTCCAGTGTACACGAGACCGGCGGATTTCGAAGGAATGAAAGTTCCGGAGGTTCTGATGTCGGGACACGAGTCGAAGATCGAGCAATGGCGCTTCGAACAAGCGGTCAAACGCACCAAGGAGCGACGTCCCGAACTGTTGAAAGAGTAGTTTGGGTCATTTACTGACTAAGGTTCCGGCGAGAGCCGGTGACTATTGCAAAAAGAAAAAAATTACAAATAACTGTCTCACGAGTTGGGACGCCTAAATCATTAGAACAATGAGTGATTTAATCAAATTTATTGAAGCAGAAAACAGCGAGCGCAGAGCAGCTCTTCCTAAATTCAAAGCAGGTGACACTGTAAACGTTCACTGTAAGATCAAGGAAGGAAACAAAGAAAGAATCCAGCAGTACCAAGGAACTGTAATCCAGATTAGAAACGCAGGTTCAAACGGTGAAACATTCACTGTGCGCAAGATTTCTAACGGCGTGGGCATCGAGAGAATTTTCCCAATGTTGTCGCCAAATCTCGACAAAATTGAAGTAATTCGAAGAGGTAAAGTGCGCAGAGCAAGATTGTTCTATCTTCGCGGACGCCACGGAAAATCTGCTCGTATCAGAGAGAAGAGATAATCAGCGATTATTCAGACATAAGGAAGCCGGGCATTTGTTCGGCTTTTTTATTATCAGCATTCAGGGAGACAATTGCATTATAGTTCTCAATGTCCCTTCAGGGCTATTTTTTGAGGCAAATAGTTTGCAAAACAGGGTAGGATGCGTACCTTTGCATCCGCTTAGGGGAAAAGAAGAATGGTTCCGTAGCTCAACTGGATAGAGCAACTGCCTTCTAAGCAGTAGGTTAAAGGTTCGAGTCCTTTCGGAATCACAAAAACTCCTTCTCAGCAAGGAGTTTTTTGTTTTTATCCCCTTCAACCAGAAAGACTGTATTTTCGCCTTTCATCCCTCTCTTGTCAGGAATGTGTAAACTCCCTGTTGAATCTTGAAAAACAAGCGTATATTTGCACGCATTGAGAAGAACGGTAATAATTTAATTTTAAGTACATATGATAAAGAGAACCATCCTTTTGGGGCTTCTGGCTTCGGCCTATGTGGTTGGAAATCCAGCTCAGGCCCAGGAGAAAAAACATTCCGAAGAGCTCAGAAAAAACTGGCAACATAAGGATCCGGAAAAAGACGGCATTCCGGGTGTTGCGGCAGACCGCGCATATGCCGAAGTACTGGCAGGGAAAAAAGGCGAAACAGTGCTGGTTGCCGTAATCGATTCAGGGATCGACATCAACCAGGAAGATTTGAAAGATCATATCTGGGTAAATGAGGACGAGATTCCCAACAACGGCATTGACGATGACAAAAACGGCTACATCGACGATGTGAATGGTTGGAACTTTATCGGCGGAAAAGACGGTAAATATGTTGGCAAGGAAAATACGGAGCCGACCCGTTTGATGAATTACTTCGCCGATAAAAAGGCAAACCATGTAAAGCTGACCAATGAGGAAAAGGCGCTTTACAAGGAGGTGAAGAAAAAATACAAGGCGGATGTGAAAAAGGCCGAAGGCCGCATTGCCAGATATAAAAAGAAGCAGGCGCTTTCAAATGAGTACTATCCGGTAATTACTGAGGCGCTGGGCGATGAAAAGCTGAGCAAAAAAGCAATTGAGAAGCTTTTGGAAAAAGGCGGAAAAGTCAAAAAGGCAGCGAAGGCGATTTTGAAAAAGGATTTGGTGCCGGCTGAAAGATACAACGGCGCCATTGAGTACTTCCAGGGCCAGCTCGACTTTTACCTGAACCGTGATTTCAATGCCCGTACGATTGTGGGAGACGACCCTTACAACTATTCGGACCGCAGCTACGGCAACAACGATGTAATCGGTGACGTCAAGGAAGAACAGCACGGAACGCACGTGGCTGGCATCATCGCCGCTGACCGAAACAATACGCTGGGCATGCGCGGCATTGCCGACAACGTAAAAATCATGCCTGTTCGTGCCGTGCCTGACGGCGACGAGCGCGACAAAGACGTGGCCAATGCGATTCGTTATGCAGTTGACAACGGCGCGCAGGTTGTGAATATGAGTTTCGGGAAAGTATTTCCGACCAGCAGACAAGCGGTAGAAGATGCAATCCGCTATGCAGAGTCTAAAGGGGTTGTGTTGGTAGCTGCTGCCGGAAACGATTCGCAGAATATCGACATCGAGAACAAATATCCGAAGCCTGTGGCTATTGCCGACAACAAGCACTTCCCTAACTGGCTGCATGTTGGCGCATCGTCTATCAACAAAGACATGGCGCTGCCTGGACTGTTTTCGAACTACGGAAATTATATGGTAGACTTGTTCTCTCCTGGCGTGCAGATCTATTCAACGCTTACAGAAAACAATTACGCGTTTTTCAACGGAACCTCAATGGCTTCTCCGGTAGTTGCGGGATGTGCTGCGGTGCTTCGCTCATACTATCCGTCGCTTACTGCCAGCCAAGTGGTGACTATTTTGAAAAAATCGGTAACAACATATCCAAACCAGCCGGTATTTATTCCTAATTCGGAGCGCAAGCACGGAAAAACAGCTATGTTCTCTGCGCTGTCGAACACTGGCGGTGTTGTGAACTTATATAAGGCGACTAAACTGGCCGAAGAAGTAACCAGCGGAAAGGTGACGCTTTAAGGTCCGGAAAAGATAAAAGCATTGAAAAAACCTGCTCAAATACGAGCAGGTTTTTTTTGTATGCAATAAGCACAGGATGTTGTTTTTGATTATATTAAGTAGTCAAAAGATCACATCAACAATCATTCGGCCGCTTATGTCTAGTTTCAGAATCCGCCCGCGTTTCAAGCAGCTTAGTCCCTTGCCCGCCGAAGCGCTGAGGAACATTCTCAGCGATGCTTTGGAGTCTTCAGCAATATGCGAGGGAGTCGTACAGCCGCACTTTGTGCTGCTTACTGTTCCCGTAAAGGACCGCCATTTTTGGTCGCCCCAGCTTAGTCTCAAATTTGAAGAAACTCCGGAGGGCACCGTGATTCGCGGTCATTATGGTCCGCGTCCCAATATCTGGACGCTTTTTGCTTTCAGCTACCTGGCCATCGGCATATTGGGCGTTTTTCTGCTGATGTATCTTTTTTCCCGCTGGAGTCTTGATATGCCTCTGGATTTTCTCTGGGCTTTGCCGGTGTTGGGCGGAGGCGCTTTGTTTCTCTATGTTCTGGCGCAGTTCGGCCAGAAAATCGGCGCGGCGCAGATGTTTGCCCTGCACCACTTTTTTGAAGAAACCATCAGCGACAAGGTGCATATCGACTGAGCGTAATTTCCGGACTTAGCCGCCGGATTTTTTCGCCTTGTATCCTGCTTTTTGCAGCAAGTCCATGACTTTGTCCCGGTGATCTCCCTGCACGAAGACTTCTCCGTCTTTGGCCGAGCCACCGACGCCGCATTTTGATTTCAGCATTTTTCCCAGTGTTTTCAGGTCTTCGTCCGTTCCTATGAATCCCGTAACCAGAGTCACCTGCTTGCCTCCGCGCTGCTTGCGGTCCAGGCTGACGCGAAGGTTCTGCTGCTGCGGCGCGAGCGTTTCATTTTCCTGCTCCTCCTCGTACTGGTATTCATAATCCGGATCGGTAGAGAAAACTACGCCCGAAATATCTTTCCATTTCTTTTTCTTCGCCATATTTTCGTCTTTTGTTTTTAATAACATGTTCGGGTGCGCCGCGTTGCTTCGCTTCCCCGGATTTCACAGGTAAATTTATTCCCATGACAGATCCAGCTATAAAGAAACAATTATTTTTGTATTGCCAGCAACAGATTCAGGAGAAAATTGAGCGTGCGAGACAAGGGATGCAGCAGGCTCAGGAAGCGTCGAACCAGGATACGAAGAGCAGCGCGGGTGACAAATACGAGACCGGCAGAGCCATGGCGCAGCTGGAAAAGGACAAATATGCCCGCCAGCTGGCAGAGCTGATGAAGTCGAGCCGGGTGCTGAGCGAAGTGGAGTTTGTGCCTGCTGAGGACAAGGCCAGAATTGGGTCGCTGGTAGAAACCTCAATGGGTTCTTTTTATCTGGCGGTGAGTCTCGGAAAGGCCGAAATTTCTAGCAAGAGTTTTTTTCTGGTGTCGGGCGCCTCGCCTATTGGCAGGCAGCTTATCGGGAAAAGCTGCGGTGATACTTTTGTTTTCAATGGCCGGTCTGTTGCTGTGACCGCGGTATTCTGAAAAAGTCGAAGTGTGTCTAAAACAGCAGCAGAGGCTCTATGCTGAATTTTTTTGTAAGAATATGAAGAGCAGTGTGTTTGCTACTTGTTGTTTAGCAGAAAAGAATATTCTAAAATTTTTAGCCATTTGTTTCCTGGTTTTCATCTCATGAAATATTTTTGTCTTTTCCTTAGTTTTTAGGGATATTGTCAGTTAAGCCAACTAAAACCGTACAGGACAAAATTACAGAATATGCTAAGCCATCTTTTGATTCGGAATTATGCGCTCATCCAACACCTGGAGATTAATCCTTCCCAAAAGCTGAACATTATCACCGGCGAAACCGGAGCCGGAAAGTCGATTGTGTTGGGTGCTTTGGGTTTGCTTTTGGGCAAAAGAGCTGATTTGAAGTCCTTGTATGATTCCTCTCAAAAATGCGTGATTGAAGGCACATTCGATATAAGCGCTTACAGGCTTCAGGCATTTTTTGACGAACATGAGCTGGATTACGCCGACCAGACTTTGGTGAGAAGAGAAATCAGTCCGGCCGGCAAGTCGCGGGCTTTTGTCAATGACACTCCGGTGAACCTGGAAACCATGCGCCAGCTTGGCGGCTTTCTGATTGACATCCATTCTCAGCACGACACCATGCAGCTGGGGTCCAATCTTTATCAGCTCGAGCTTATCGACGCATTTGCTGAAAACCATTCGCTTAGGGATCAGTATCAAAGTGCTTATTTTTTTTACAGAAAAAAGAAAAAAGCCTACGAAGGGCTGGTGAAACAGGCTGCTGCTTTGCGGAAAGAAGCCGATTACAATCAGTTTCTATACGATGAGTTGGCTAAGGCGAATCTTTCGGAAGGAGAAAAGGAGCGCCTGGAAGAGGAACTGAAGGTGCTGGAAAATGCCGAGGAGATCAAATCAAAGCTTTCGCTGGCTGGCCAGTTGCTCAGCAATCCTGAGCAGTCGGTGAATGATGCGCTGCATACCGTGGGAACGGCGCTAAGCGGATTGGCCAGGCTTTCGTCCGAGTACAGCGAGATTTCGGAACGCCTGCAGTCCTGTCTAATCGAGCTGCGTGACCTGGCCGATGAGATTGATAGCAAGGAAAGCCTTGTGGAGTACAATCCGCAGAAAACCGAGGAGTGCGGCGAGCGGCTGAGCAGGATTTATCAGCTCGAGCAGAAGCATCAAGTAGGAACGGTGAAGGAATTGCTGCAAATCCAGGAAGAGCTTGAGCAAAAGGTAAACCAGGTGATGGGACTCGATGATGAGCTGGACACGGCCAAGCGGGAAGCCCAGCAGGCGCATGTTTCGCTTATGGAAGTGGCCGAGAAGCTGTCGCAGACCCGGAGCGCCGTATTCGATTTGTTTGCGCAGGAGATTCAGGCGCTGCTGGCAGATCTGGGCATGGAAAACGCCCGCCTTCAGATTGATTTGGAAACGATTGAGCCTGCGGACACGGGAATTGACGAGGTTCGGCTGATGTTCAGCGCCAACAAAGGCATGCCGCTGCAGGAGCTGAAAGCTGTGGCTTCCGGCGGTGAATTTGCGCGTCTGATGTTTGCTGTCAAGTACATTTTGGCCGACAAAACCGCTTTGCCGACAATTGTTTTCGACGAGATCGACACAGGAATTTCAGGAGAGATTGCATTGAAAATGGTGCAGATGATGGAACGGATGAGCCGAAAGCATCAGCTTGTAGTTATTACGCACCTGCCTCAGATTGCCTCGAAAGGCGAGCGGCACTATTTTGTGTACAAGGACCATTCGGCGGACCGCACCGTCAGTAAGATGCGGCCTCTTAGCTCGCGAGAGCGCGTTGAGGAGCTTGCCAAGATGATCGGAGGCGATTTGCCTGCGCCTTCGGCCTATGAAAGCGCCAAGGATTTGCTGGGAGTGTAATGGATTGAAGCTTGACTGAAAAGAATTTATTTCTGCGGAAATTTTTTTGCTATTTTTGCAGTCAGGATCATCTCTTTTTAAAAAATCACATATATACACATGCAACGGATTTTTAGTTTGCTATTGATAGGCTTCGCTTGGGTCGGGAACGTCTGGGCGCAGCCGGAGTTGAAGAGCCCGTCGGAATTTCTGGGCTATGAGTTGGGAAGCCGGTATACGCCCCACCACCGAATTGTCGATTATTTTCAGTATATGAGCAGCAGCCAAGGGAAATATGTGCGGCTGAAACAGTACGGGACAACCAGCGAATTGCGTCCGCTGTATGTGGCGATAGTTGGAAATTCGGATGTGATGAGCCGTTTGGAATCGGTTCGGAAAGACAATCTTAAGCGCGCCGGCGTGTTGGAGGGTGCTTTGGAAAATCCGGAAGATTCAACAGCGATCGTATGGATGAGCTACAATGTGCACGGCAACGAGGGAAGCCCGTCGGAAACGGCAATGCTTACTCTGTATAAGCTGGTGAAAGCTTTTCACTCTCCGGAAAACGGCGAGGAATTTAAATCGTACCAGAATGCTTTAGTGATTATCGATCCATGTCTGAACCCGGACGGGCGCGACCGCTATGTGAACTGGGTTAGCCAGAAACTTAATATGCCGGCCAATCCGGATCTGGACGCTTCAGAGCACCACGAGCCGTGGCCCGGCGGACGCGTGAATCATTACATGTTCGATTTGAACCGTGACTGGGCATGGCAGACGCAGGTGGAAAGCTCCACGAGAATGAAGGAGTACAACCAATGGTTGCCGCACGTGCATGTTGATTTTCATGAACAATTTATCAACAGTCCGTATTATTTTGCCCCATCTGCCGAACCGATCCACCAGGTTGTATCCAAATGGCAAATGGAGTTTCAGAAAATTGTCGGTCAGGCCAATGCCCGCGAATTTGACAGCAACCGCTGGCTGTATTTTACTCGCCAGTCGTTTGACTTGTTTTACCCGAGCTACGGCGACACTTACCCTACTTTCAACGGAGCAGTGGGCATGACTTTCGAGCAAGCAGGCCATACGCAGTCGGGTACGGCGGTAATCACCAATACAGGAGACACCCTTACCCTTAAAGACAGAATTGCTCATCACTTGACTTCCGGCTTGAGCACAGTGCGCGCAAGCGCTGAAAATTCAGGCAGGCTCGTCGGGGAATTTGAAAAGTATTTCCTGAACTCGGCCAAGGCTCCCGAAGGGAAATACAGAACATATATCGTTTCGTCCAAAAACAATCCGGACAAACTCAATAAGCTGATGAACTTTCTTGACCAGCAGGGGATTGTGTACGGCCAGCCTTTGGCCCGACGTTCAGTGAGGGCTTTTGATTATGATCTTCAGAAAGATGTTACAGTAAACTTGAGTGCCAAAGATTTGGTTATATCGGTTTTTCAGCCGAAATCGCGTTTGCTGAAAGTGCTTTTTGAGCCAAAAACTTATTTGAGCGACTCAGTTACCTACGATATTACAGCCTGGGCGATGCCTTACGCCTACGGATTAAAGACTTATGCCAGTTCCAATAAAGTGTATGTGAGCAGGCAGAAGCCTGTTTATAAAAAACAGTTGGAGACCGTTTCCAGTGAGGAGCCTTACGCTTATTTGCTTCGGTGGGAAAGTATAAAGGACGCCCGTTTTCTGGCAGAGTTGTTTAAAAAAGGTTTTAAAGTGCGCTTTGCCGCCAAGCCGTTTGGTGTTGATGGTCAGGATTTCGGCCGGGGCACTCTTATTATCACGCAAACCAACAATCAGCGTTTTAAAGGCAAATTCGGTAGAATTCTTACTCAGATGGCTGAAGAGCACGGACAGGAGCTTGTTCCTGCAAGTTCGGGATTCGTATCTTACGGGGTAGATTTCGGTTCGCATGACGTGCACCTGATGAGTCGGCCGAAAATAGCACTGGTTTCCGGAGATGGAGTTAATCCCAATCGCTTCGGAGAAGCTTGGTTTTATTTTGAAAAACAGTTGGGCTATCCGGTGACTGTGCTGGAAACGGATTATCTGCAGCAGGTGGATTTATCGAAGTACAGCGTTTTGGTATTGCCTGAAGGCAATTACGGTGATTTTCTAAGCAAGAATGGCAAAGCAAAGTTGCATGAGTGGGTTGCCGGCGGCGGCAAGCTGATTGCCATTGGCAAAGCGGCTCAAAGCTTGAAAGACAGTAAAGGTTTTGGTCTGAAAACCTATTATGACTCAAATGAGGAAAAGGAAATGAAAAGCCTCAGGAAGAAATTTGCTAAGGAAGACCTATTGGCGAGCTACGAAGGTGCGGAACGGCGTGCAATCAGCAGCTACAATCCGGGAGCAATTTATCGCGTTCATTTGGACAACACCCACCCGCTGGCTTACGGATACGGTTCCGTTTATTACACGATCAAAACTTCCGGAACTCGGTATGCTTATCTGCAAAAGGGGCATAACGTAGGGACAATCCGCTCGAAAAAAGATTTGGTAAGCGGTTTTGTAGGTGAGCGCTTGCAGCCGGAACTGATCGAGACCTTGGCTTTCGGGGTTGAACCGATTGGCAGGGGATGCGCAGTGTATTTTGCCGACAGTCCGATTTTCCGTTCCTTTTGGGAAAACGGTAAGCTTTTGTTCAGCAATGCCCTTTTCTTTGTAAATGAATAAGCTCGAAAGAGAATTATTGTATTTGAACCGGAGGTGCAAACCTTCGGTTTTTTTATTTCCTGAATTTTAAGCGTCAAAAAGGGAGGACAAAGAAATTATTTCTGGTAAAGGTATATGCACATCGCTTGCACAGGTGGAAATACGCAGGTTCTTTTTCTGCACTTCATTAAAATGGAGGAAGTAAGGGTTTTATGAAACTGGAATAGATTTAGAGTTTGCATTGCTGTGTTCCCCGAAGAGATGATGCATGTTTGATTTACATGAATTTTTAAAAAAGCCGATAAAAAATATTAAGCACAATCATGGCGGAAGAAGCTTTGCGCCTCCTCCGCAGGCGGCGGGAACAATTCAGACTATGATGACTGCCGGGGAATTCAGAGATGGCATTAAAAAAAGAAAGGGACAATGGCTAATAAATAAAATAGATGAGATGCTGGTTGTTTATCATAAGCATAAAGAAGCTCTTGGAAGAGCCGAAGGCCATAAAGAGAGTGAAGAGCGCTTTTTGGGTGAATGCTACCACTCGCTTTTTGAGCTTGAGAGATTGATTATGATTTGGGTCAGAGATGAAAAAATTACGAAGGAGAGATTGGACTACGTCGGGGATTTACCTCTTTTGATGGAGCTGCTTAAGCAGGTACAGGAAGAAAGGGAGTTCCTGTTTGTTTGTTGCAGGCACAAGTATTCACCGTTTTTCAGGGCCCACGAGCAAAAAGAAACGGTTTATGATTTGCCTTTTTTTAGGATAGTAAACGTCTCGGATGCCCTTACTGTCTGGGAAATGCAAATGAGCGGCCGGCTGATTGAGCCTATTAGCGGAGCAAGGGAGAATCCGACACCGCCGGGAGTGGATTTTGCGGCGTTTGTGCATAGCTTGGTCGGCGAACTGCTTTCCTACAAATCGGGAATTGAAATGCTGAAAGCCTTGGCCAACTTGCCGGGACAGCAATCTCCTGCTGTTTTTTTGGAAAGCAGTTCTCAATTCACCCGGGAAATAAAGCTAGATGTTTTAAGAGGCAAGGGGGGAAGAAAGGATTTTTTTGCAAAAATACCTTTTCCTTATCAAACAGGGAGGTACTTTTGCCGGCAGCAGCCCTACTCAAGTTCTTGGTGGAGGAAGGCTCCTTACAGCCTGGTGCCTTTCCTGCCCGTTATGTATTTGGCTAAAATTGTTCTTGAGCGATTAAAGAGCGTAGAATCGGTGAAGGGTGCATTAGAAACAGGATATTGGATCAATTTGCTTGAGGAAATGTACTTGGAACCGGTCGATTTTTCAAAACCTTTCCAGTTGCTGAATCCCAAGCAGGAAGGATGGGTGTTGGTGGATGAGTTATTTGGGCCATGGTTTCCGGATTCGGGCGCAGAGAAAGAAGGTGAAGAGGTAATAGAACGAAGCGGGACTTTGCAGGAGCCAGTTATGAACATCGGTCTGAAAATTTTTTCTTTTCGCCACTTGCAAGAGCCAAGATGGATTCACCGAAAAAGTGAAGAGGCTGGATCCATGGCGGGAATTTCAGAGCAGTTTGCCCCCTCTGAAAATAATCAAGCACAGGCATTGGATGTAGGCAGGCGAAGTTCTTTTGATTCGCAGATTTTGCCTGGGGCAGAAGTTGGCCAAATGCCGGTCATCGAACAAAATCTTCGCAGCATCCTTTTTCCAAGTCAGCCTTTTGATATTGATCAGATTGATGAAGTGTGCTTAGCTAGGCTTCAGGAAGTTTATGCCTGGGTTATTAATGTAAAATTAAGTTCTGGTGAAGAATGGCTGATGAAGCTGCCAAAAGAAAATCTGCGGTTGTTTAAGCTCGAAAAAGAAGCGTTTGCCGCAAATTTTTTGAATTGGATGGGTGTGCGGGTAAAAGGACAGACGGCCTGGCTGCTGGGTACTTTTTCCGATGAATTTGACCGCTTGGTTTTGCGTATACGCAAAAAGGTAAAAGGACCGTTTCCGCAGCTAATGCAGTGGCTGGAATCTTCTGAAGCGGATGCCCAGCATGTATTGTTCGTGAAAGAACCAGCAGGTATGCCGCTGAAGGAACTGATGGCTGTGGAATCGAGAGCCAAAGGCGACAGAACGATGATTGCAAATCTGGTAAATGCCCTGGGAGAATTGATTGTGTATGATATTCTGATGGGCAACAGCGAGCGGGCGGCTGTTAATGTCTTTCCGGAAAGCTTTTTCGGATATTTATTCGGTGCCGGAAAAGCAACCGGAAAGTGGGAAGCTTCGGGCCATTCGTTGAACGTGGCAGGAATGCACGAATTTCTGCAGAGTGAATCGTTGGCTGACTATTCTGAAGGCGGCGAGGAAATAGAAACGATTTTGTTGGACCCTATGGGGCAGCATCAGAATATTCGGAGAATACTTGGAGGGATTGAGCTTGGAATACGGCGTTTTTTTGAGTCTTTTTTGCAGTTGATTTCCGAAGGAAAAGCTGGGCGGATTCCGTATACCCGGAACATCATCAGCCGAAGCGCTTCGCTCAGGAGGTTGATCGATGTTTCGGACAGTATTCTTCTGGACAAAGCAATAGTGGATGCTTGCATGCGCTGGGAGGAACGGAAAGAGTTGATGTCAGAAGTGGCGCGACTGAAAGCAGGCAGTTTTGCCATAGAGTTCAATGCATTTTTGAGAAATTGGGGAATACTGGCTGAGCTGGTTGGATCTCGGAAAGAGCGTTTAGTGGATTTTTTGCGAAGCCAGAGGCTTCAAGAATAGTTTTGAGCGCTCCTGGGTTTTTTAGGCAAAGCGGGTTTGCTTACCAGGAAAACACCCAGGCAGATAAGCATAAAGGCTATTCCTTTCTCCCATGTGAACAGTTCTTCGCCTGCGAAAACATTTACCAGCGCGGCTACGACAGGCTGGCAGTAGAGGTAAAAACTTACGGTGGACGAACGCAGGCTTTTGAGTCCGACAACATTGAGCAAATAGGCAAAAAAAGTGGTGAATATAACGACAAAGCCCAGAGATAGAAGCGCCGAGACAGGCAGGATGCGCCATTGTATATGCCAGGCTTCCGATGCTGTAACAGGAAACACAAACAGAGATCCGAAAGCGAAGACCCAGGAGATGACAGTCAGCGGATGGTATTTTTTCATTAGGGGCTTTACCAGCAACAGGTATACAGCATATGACGTGGCATTTAGCAGAACGAATGCATTGCCCAGCAGGATGTTTGGCGCTCCCAGCTCCAGTCTTTTACCGTAGGACAACAGCAGTACAGCACCTGCGGCGCCCAGCATGATGCCGGTTAGCCGGAGTTTGCTGGGATACTCGATTTTTAGCAGCATAGCCAGTAGAAACACGATTATCGGATTGGACGTCATCAGTATTGATGCATTCAGCTGTGTGGTCAGATTTAGACCTTCGAAAAAGAAAAGCTGGTTGACCGCAACCCCGAACAGCCCGCAGCAGGCTAGGCGAAACAAATCCTTGCGGGCTATTTTTTCGCCGATATAGAAGCGGGAGAGAAGAAAAAACAAGCCGCCTGAAACCAACACTCTGATGAATATGATGGATGGGGGAGAGAAGTGATTCGGCATGAGGCCTTTGGCGATGGAATAGTTAAGGCCGTAAATGAAATTGGCTCCGAAAACAGCCAAGTGCGCTTTCAAGATTGGTTTCATCTTTTATGATGTTTTTTCACGGCGGGATTCATTTGGAAATCACTGATTGTGTGTTTGCCGGGTTGCCTAATAGGCAAAAATATAATCAATTTTGTTAGGAATGATTGTAAAAATGAAGCCATTCGAAATACGGCGGCTGAATTTTGATCAGATAATAATAAAAGTTTCTTTAAGTTTTTGATTTCATTTGTACATTAGCCGTCTATTGAATTCCTCCTCACGGAGGGCGGGAAGAAGCAAGGAGTTTTGTTTCTTTCAGTATTATTTAGTCTTGAACTTAGACACAAAAACATGGGAGTCATTAAATCGGATTTTTTAGTGATTGGGAGTGGCGTAGCCGGACTGACTTTTGCGCTGAAAGCGGCGGACCACGGAAAAGTACATCTCATTACAAAAGATAAAGCGTCGGAGGGGAACACGCGCTATGCTCAAGGGGGCGTGGCGGCGGTTACTTCCTGCAGCGACCACGTGGAGCTGCACAAGGAAGACACCATGATAGCAGGAGCCGGACTCTGTCATGAGGACGCCGTAGAAGTATTGGTCAAGGAAGGACCTGAACGTATCCGCGAATTAATAGAACTCGGGACTCAGTTTTCGAAAAACGATGACGGCTCTTATTCGCTGGCCAAGGAAGGAGGACATTCGCGCCACCGGATTTTGCATGCGGCAGACCTGACAGGAGCCGAGATTGAACGGGCACTGCTGGCGCGGGCATTGGCGCATCCCAATATTGAGATTTTTGAAGAACACATCGGTGTGGATTTGATAACTGAGCACCATGCTTTGGGCAATCTTACAGCCGATTTCAATATTTGCTTTGGGGCTTATGTTCTCAACAAAAAGACAGGCAAGGTGCTTGCCTTTCAGTCGGATTTCACTCTTCTGGCTTCCGGCGGAGCTTCTCGGGTGTATTTGCACACTACGAACCCGCATGTGGCCACCGGCGACGGGCTGGCCATGGCCTACAGGGCCGGCGTCCGTATTGCCAATATGGAGTTTGTGCAGTTTCATCCGACATCATTATACGATCCTGAAGGGGAAACTTTTCTGATTTCGGAAGCGCTGCGCGGGCACGGCGGCATATTGCGAAACGAGCTAAGCGAGCGTTTTATGGAGAAGTATGACCAGCGACTTGAGCTAGCGCCTCGGGATGTTGTAGCGCGCTCTATTGATTCCGAGATGAAGCGTTTGGGCAGCAAACATGTTTATCTGGACATGACGCATCTGCCTGATACGGCTGAGCGTTTTCCGAATATTTTCAGGCATTGCCAGGAAGCACTGAAGATCGATATTACCAAGGAGTGGATTCCTGTAGTGCCTGCCGCCCACTATATGTGCGGCGGAGTGATGACCAATCTTTCCGGGCTTACTTCCATGCAAAACCTGTATGCGACTGGAGAGGTGGCGCAAACTGGCGTTCACGGTGCAAACCGGCTGGCCAGCAACAGTTTGCTTGAGGCTCTGGTTTTCAGTCATAATGCTTTCAAAAAGATTATTCAAAAGAAAAGAAGGGATTTTTCGAAAGTGGTGATTCCGGAATGGAATGAAAAAGGGCTGGAAAATAAAGAAGAATGGCTGCTGGTAAGGCACAATATGGCTCAGCTTCGCAAAACGATGTGGGACTATGTGGGAATTGTGCGATCCAAAGAACAGCTGAACCGCGCGTACAGGCGGATGCGTTTGCTTTATGAAGAAGTAGAGGATTACTACAAGCGCACAAAAGTGTCTGGAGAGCTTATTGAGCTGCGCAATCTGACGGCAATTGCATACATGATCGTTATTTCCGCTCAGAGGCGTCACGAGAGCCGGGGCTTGCACTACATGACCGATTATCCTGAGAAAAAGGAAGAGTTTTTAAAAGATACGATTATTCATTAATGAGAAAAAGTCTTGGGTTCACCAAGACTTTTTTTACCGCTTTTCTTTTTCAAAATTCAGAATCAGCTCTTTTTGCGGAACAATTGCATGCTCAAGGGCCGAAAGCCTGCCTTTTGAGTCGAGAATTGGGTGTGTGAGCACCCAATTTTTTTCGGGCGTTTTCTGCAGATTGTTTTTCAGTACGGCCCCTTGTTTTAGCTCATATCGGTAAGCTTCCAAAAGCTGCCGGTCAAGTTTGGTTGCTTTGGCTGAGTCTTGAACGGCCACCCGGCGGATATGTGCTTTGTACAGGCGAAGCAAGCTGTCCCGGGGTGAAGAGTCTGCACGAAGGAGCATCAGACACACGCGTTCCGCTTCCAGGGAAATCTCCCAGGGTGCTAGCTTAACGAATTTCTGTTTTTTCATTTCCCGCTGCACGGCTGTGGAGCCAGCGTCCTTGTGTCTTCCTCTTTGGCAGGACAAAGAAAGGGCGCAGGCAAGCAGGCAGAAAACTACTGTTGTTCTCATACCTCAGTAACCGCCACATTGGTGATATTGGTTCCGTAAACCGAATAAATCCTTTCGTCGGACATCGGGTCGGTGTGTACGCCGGCTGTAACTTTTACAAGCAGAGCACGGCCGCCGCGTGTGGTGAAAGTCCACACCTGATTAAGCACTTCGTGCCCTGTAATGTCTTTCAAAAGAGACAGAGGCGAGTCGTCAGACAGAATTTTTCCGAATGGCACCCGAACGAGATCTTCTTTAGGGTAGCCGAGATCCGTAGCCGCAAGCCGGTTGGTGTTTCTTACGAAAAAGTTTTCGTCAAGCTCAATAGTCCATTGTGCTTGCTCAAAGATGTGCTGTTTGTTTTGTGTGTTTTGTTCCTTTCGGAACATTTCTTCTTGCGTTGCCTGAAGTTCTTCCATATTCTGGCGCATCTCTTCCTCCTGAGCGCGCATTTGCTCAGTAAGCTCTTTGGACTCTTCCAGCAGTTTTTGTGTGCGCTCGTATCCCCTCGCATTCGAAATTGTGGAGGCGATACTTTCCGAAAGTTTTTCGACAAACTCCACTTCATGAGGTTTGAAGACTTCGAACGAAGCCAGTTCTATCACCCCGTATACTTTTTCGTTTGTAATCAACGGCACGATCAGAATGCAGGTCGGCAGCGCATTGCCTATTCCTGAAGTGATGGTGATGAATTCTTCCGGTATGTCAGTAAGAAAAATGGTGTCGCGTTCAATCCAAGACTGGCCGATGAGCCCGTCGCCAATGCGGATTTTTGCTTCGTGAAATCTTTTTTTGTCCCACGCATAGCAAGCCTCAAGCTGCATGTAGCTTTCTTCAGCCTCTTCTTTCAGGATAAAAAGGTTTCCCTGGTTGGCCTTCAGATACTCAATGAGCCGCGAAAGGATGTTGTCGCTCAGCACTTTGATGTTGTCATTGTTTTCGCGCAGAATGCCGGCGAAGGCAGAGTGTCCCTCGTTGGACCAGTTTCGAGCCAAATCTTCTTCGTAGGCCTTTTGGAGGTTGTCCCTCATGGAAAGAAGTGAATTGCCCAGCCTGTCATTTTGAGTCAGGTTGCTGAACCTATGCGAGTAATTTCCTTTGCTGACTTCCTGCACAAAGTTGAATATGTCTTCCACTTTATGTCCGAATTTTTCGAGCTTCCCGTAAATAGACTGCAGTTCAGCAGGGAGCTTGTCGTCCGGAAGAGTTTCGTCCGGTCTTTCTTCTTTGCCTATGAGGTCAACCTGCTGGTTGATCGCATGCAGTCCGCGTTTTAGCTGGCGCAGTTTGTAGAAGGAAAACACAAGACCGGCGGCAAACAGCAGGAACGAAACAATGAGCTGTGATTGAAGCCGTATAGTTTCATTTTCCTGCAGCTGAAGAGCCTGTTGGGAGTGAAGAGCTGAAACAGTCGCAAGACCTTGCTGGATGTCTTCCAGGATCGATTTGTAGTTTTTTTGCAGCGAGTTTTCGTAAATATTCATTGCCCGCTTGACTTTTATCGAATCGCTGTAGTCAGCAGGGAGAGCAAGGATCGACAACAGCGTGTGCTGCAGGTGATTGGCTTTCTGATATTTTGCAAAGGCTTTTGTAAGCTGTTCGGTTAGTTTGGGTTGGTTTAGCTGTTTCGACAGCGAAAGCAGCTCTTCCTTTGCTTCAGGGTATTTCCTGTTCAGTACGATCCGGAAATACTCTTTTTCCTCTTTGCTGCTCACGCCAAGGAGCCAGTGGCTAATTTCTCCCTGAATATTCAGAATGAGTTCTTCGTAGCGGTGCAGGGAATTTATTGCGGGCTGGTATATGCCGTAGGCCTGAGCTCGTTCTATTTGGAGCTCGTTGTAGCGGATGTATCCGCTGGCAAGGTTATAAAGAAGAAACAGTGTGAAAAGAACCGGAACAACAACTTGGAAGCTTTTCTTGAGAGAGCTTAGTGGGTTTAAAAAATTCATTTTGCAAAAAAAATTAAACTTTGGATGCAATTTTAAGAAGATAGTCCGAAATACGCAAACTTGAATTGTGAATGGATTCTGTGTTTACCTCAAAGCGCCACTGTCCGTTTACTTTGATGAAGTTAATGCCGCTGCCTTGGTGGGCCAGACCGGCCTTTTCGGTGATGACCAGCATAGAAGTGTCGCTGAACCTTTTGCGGATAACTTCCAGCCATTCGCTTTCGTTTTTGGGCAGAAAAAGCATATGGCAGTAGGAAAGATCTTGAATGGTAGCGAAGCGTTTGATGACGATTTGCTTTCCTTTTGCTTTCATCTTTTTGCTCAGCCTTTCCAGCGGATGTATAACCTGTGAATCACCCAGCACACCGATTACAAACTGATTCTGAACGTCATTTTGAGGCCACTCAATGTAATTGATGAAAAGTTTAAAATAAATATTGTGAAAGCGGTAGTCTTGAGCATTGGCCGAGAAAAAAAGTAAAGAAAAAAGACCAATAAACAATATATTCTTCAGTAATTTCATTTATGCTTCTGCTATTAAAAAATAGAGGGAAGAGATTAAAAATACCCAACGTTCTCGACCTTACAGTATAGAATGCATTCAAAATGGAATTAGCAAAAATTCTTTTTCAATCACAAAAAAAATGTGACTTTAAGGCCAGTCATGCGAAGCGTTTGGTAAATATTTGACTAAGCAATGTATTCATATACAACATTTCGCTGCATTTTGTAACTTTACGCTTGCAAAGTAAAGAATTATGATTGATAAACTACAAGGACTGAAAGATAGATTTGAAGAGGTTGGCAAGCTGATGGTGCAGCCTGATGCCACGCAGGACATGAAGGAATACACCAAACTGACCAAAGAGTACAAGGATCTGGAAAAAGTTGTGCAGAAGTTCGACGAGTACCAGGCCGCTCTGAAAGGAATTGACGAGGCGAAAAAAATTCTCTCTGAAGAAAAGGATCCGGAGTACCGTGAAATGGCCAAGATGGAGATCGAAGAGCTTTCCCCTAAGGCGGAGTCGCTGGAAGAAGAGCTCAAGCAGCTGCTGATTCCTAAAGATCCGAACGACGGCAAAAATGCAATTCTGGAGATCCGCGGTGGTGCCGGCGGCGACGAAGCGGCGATTTTTGCCGGCGATTTGTTCCGTATGTACCAGCGGTTCTGCGAAAAAATGGGCTGGAAGCTCGGCATTATGGACTGGACGGAGGGAAGCTCCGGAGGCTACAAAGAGATAATCGCCAATGTGTCGGGAGAAGATGTGTACGGGAAGCTAAAGTATGAGTCCGGCGTTCATCGGGTGCAGCGCGTGCCTGCCACCGAAACCCAGGGACGTGTGCATACTTCGGCGGCTTCTGTGGCGGTGTTGCCCGAAATGGAGGACGTGGATGTCGAGATCAACATGAACGATGTCCGCAAGGATATTTACTGTTCCTCGGGGCCAGGCGGCCAGTCGGTCAATACGACCTATTCGGCGATTCGCTTGACGCACATTCCTTCGGGACTTGTCGTAACCTGCCAGGATGAAAAGTCCCAGCTTAAGAACTTCGACAAAGCGCTGAAAGTGCTGCGTTCGCGCTTGTACGAGATCGAGCTGCAGCGGCACAACGAAGCCGTGGGAGCCCAGCGGAAGTCAATGGTGGGAAGCGGCGACCGCTCGGACAAAATCCGCACGTACAATTATCCGCAGAGCCGCGTGACCGACCACCGCATCAATAAGACGGTTTACAACCTGTCGGCGGTAATGGACGGCGAGATCGGCGATTTCATTGAAGAGCTGCGTATCGCCGAAAATATGGAGCGGATGAAAGAGAGCGAGAATATGAATTAAGCGTTTTTGTCTTTGTGCTGTTTTTGGGAAGTGCGGGACAGGATGCAAAGCAGCGGAAACGTATCATTGATTTTTGAGAATGCAGGCAAGCTGTCTGCATTCGCGCAGCCCGGCCTCTGTGCGGGGAGTGCATTTGCAGTTCAAGCAGTTTATCGACACGTATGCCGCACGTTTTGCCGGCGCAAATTTTTAAAGCCTATGAAATTCCGTTTTTTTCTGCTTCTGACCTGTTTGCTGGCAGCGGCTTTTTTTCGATGCAAGCCTTCCGATGAGGAGTTTTCTAGCGCAAGAGACCTTCGGATAGTTTTTTCGGCCGATACGCTTTCGTTCGATACGCTTCTGGCCACGCGTCCCAGCCTTTCGAAGCGGCTGACAGTCAGAAATCCGAACAGTTCGGCCGTAATGCTTGAATCTGTTCGCCTTGAAAAAGACGGAGGGCCGTATGAGCTGATTGTGAACGGAAGAAAAGCAAATGCCGTTCAGAATCTGCCGCTTTTTGGAAAAGACAGCTTGCTTGTTGTAGTTGATCTTACGGTGCCGGAAAAAGACCAGTCGGAGCCGTTTCCTGTGCAGGACCGCATTCTTTTTGAGCTGAACGGCAGCCGGCAGCAGGTTGTACTTGAGGCGTGGGGACAGCAGGCTCGCTTTTTTGGAAAGACCAGAATCTCGAAAGACTGCACGTTTACGGCAGCCCGGCCTTATCTGCTTTCAGACACGCTTTTTGTTGAGAAAAATGCGCAGCTGACCATTGAGGCTGGTGCTAAAATTTATTGCCAGCCTAATGCCTGTGTTTGGATTGATGGAACGCTGGACGTTAGAGGCGATTCAGACGGCCGTGTTGTTTTTCGAAATGAAAGATCCGACGGGCGCTATGCTTACGCGCCCGGGCAGTGGAAGGGAATTGTTTTTAATAATACTGGTGAAAACCACAGAATGGTCTATGCCGATGTCCTCAATGCTGTTGACGGGATACAGGTGCTGCAGCAAGAGCCGGGCGGATTGCTTGAGCTGAACGGTGTAATCGTCCAGAACGCGCTTAAGAATGTGCTTTATGCTGAAAACACACAGCTGCGTGCGGTGAACTGCCTCTTCGCTAATGCGGGAGGCGCGCTCGTCAAAGCAGAAAGCGCTCAGCTTCGCTTCGAGCACTGCACGATGGTAAACCACGGTTTGGGACTGATACCTCAGGAGCCGGTTTTTTCAGCATCGGACAAGAAATTCAGCCGTTCGGTGCGGATAACTGTTCTGCATTCTATTCTTGACGGGAGCAAACAGGAAAATCTCCTAACGGATTTTGCAAACAGCGAGAGCCGGTTCGAGATAAAAAACTCATTGGTTCGGACAGAGAAGACTATGGACGGCACAAGCCTCAACTTGAACGACTTACAAAATCGCGTGAATTTTCAGAATATCAGGGCGTTCGACTACCGGCTTGACAGCATGAATGTTTCCGCGGCAAAAGACAGAAGCGTTAATTCTGGAACAGCTGCGGATTTGCTGGGAAAAGCACGGGACGAAAAGCCGGATTTGGGTGCTTACGAGCAGTTTATCAGAAAAGAAAAATAATAACGCAGCTGAGGCGGCAGATTTTCTTCTCAAGTCTGTTTTGTGTGCATATAAGTGATTGTTTTTGGTAAAGTCTTTGGCAAACAGTAGATCTATGCATTTCAGATTCGTCTTGTTTTTTGTCTTTTTTTTCAAAAGCTTTTTGGTGTTTGCGCAGTCGGGGATTCTTCGGGGAAAAGTCAGCCAGGCTCTTACCAATGATCCGGTGGCGTTTGCCAGCGTGGCTGTAGAAGGCGAAAGTGCTGGAGCGATTACCGATGAACAGGGCGGGTTTGAAATAACAGGTCTGGAACCGGGGCTTTACAATGTTATAGTCAGTTCTGTTGGCTATGCCTCGCAGACGGTTTTCGAAGTCGAGGTTTCTATAGCGCGGCCGGCGGTTCTTGAAATACGTCTGGAAGCCGCCGCAACGGAGCTTGAAGCTGTGGAGGTCATTGCCTCGTTTTCGCGCAACGCGGAAAGTCCGGTAAGTCTCCGTTCCATCGGACCGAACGAAATTCAGCGGGCTCCCGGCGGCAACCGGGACATTTCAAAAGTGGTGCTGTCGCTTCCCGGCGTGGCGAGCGCCACATCATTCCGCAACGACATTCTGGTTCGGGGCGGCTCGCCTGCAGAGAATAAATATTTTCTTGATGGCATCGAGGTGCCGGTAATCAATCACTTTCAGACCCAGGGTTCAACGGGCGGGGCGATCGGGATGATAAACGTGGATTTTATCAAGCAGGTGGATTTTTATTCGGGCGCTTTTCCGGCAAACCGCGGCAATGCGCTGAGTTCGGTGTTCGATTTTGTTCAGAAAGACGGCCGCTCGGACGAGTGGACATTCAATGCGGCCGTGGGAGCCACCGATATCGGACTGAGTACGGAAGGCCCTGTTTCCGAGAATTCGTCGCTTGTTTTTTCGGTCAGGCGCTCCTATTTGCAGTTTCTTTTTAAAGCGCTGGATTTGTCTTTTCTGCCGACATACAATGACTTGCAGTTTAAATACCAGTATAAAATTGGCGCAAAAGACAAGCTGACTTTGCTCGGGCTTGGAGCGGTTGATGATTTCAGACTGAACCTGGATGCCAACAAAACCAAGGAGCAGCGCTACACGCTCAACAACCTTCCTGTCAATACGCAGTGGAATTATACACTGGGAGCGAAGTGGGAGCATTTCCGCGAAAACGGTCATTATACACTTGTGCTAAGCCGGAGCGTGCTGAACAACGAAGCTGAAAAGTACCGCGGCAATGACGACAGCGATCCTGACAACAAATTGCTGGACTATGGTTCCCGTGAAATGGAGAACAAGTTGCGCGCGGAAGATTACCGCAGGCTGGCTTCGGGGTATACGCTGCAATATGGCGCAGGTTTGGAGTACATTCGCTATAGGGTGAATACGTTCAGTCTTGTGCCTACAGCGGGCGGTGTGGTTCCTAAAGATTTCGACTCTGAACTGGATTTGATGAAGTGGTCTGCTTTTGCGCAGCTGAGCAAAGAGTATTTGAATAACAAGCTTAGTTTGTCGCTGGGTATTCGTGCAGACGCCGCAAGCTATTCGGAAGAGATGCGAAACATGTTGGAGCAGCTGTCTCCGCGTTTTTCGGTATCTTATGCGCTCAGCAGCAGGTGGGCTGTCAATTTCAATGCAGGCATTTACTACCAGATGCCGAGCTATACTGTGCTGGGCTATCGGGATACGAATACAAACCAGCTGCAGAATAAACTGAACGGCTTGCGTTTTATTCAGGGAAATCATCTTGTGGCGGGCATTTCTTATCAAACATCTTTTAACAGCAAGTTCGAGGCGGAGGGATTCTGGAAAACTTACAGCGATTACCCGTTTCTGGTCCGGGATTCAGTAAACCTGGCAAATTTCGGCGCCGGTTATGGCGTAGTGGGCAACGACGAAGTGGAATCCACGGGAAAGGGGCGCGCTTACGGATTGGAGCTGGCGTATCAGCAAAAGCTGTGGAAAGGGTTTTACGGAATTGCGGCCTATACATTGGTGAAGAGCGAGTTCACGGACAATAAGGGCAGCTATGTGCCGTCTTCATGGGACAGCAGGCACATTATCAGTCTGACGGGCGGCAAGAAGTTTAAGAAAAACTGGGAGCTGGGCTTTCGCTGGCGATACCTGACCGGCGCGCCGTATACGCCTTACGACTTGGAGAGCTCATTGCTCATCGAAAACTGGCGCGTAAGCCCCAAAGGGCTGCTGGATTTCAGCGCGCTAAACACCGGGCGGCTGGAGGCATTTCATGCGCTGAATGTGCGGCTCGACAAGAAATATTATTTCAGAAAGTGGACCTTGAGGCTGTATCTGGATATTGAGAATCTGTACGGAAGCAAGGTGAAAGGTCCGGATGCCATCGATGTTGTCCGGAACGCCAGCGGAGAGCCGGAAACCGATCCTCAAAGGCCGACGCACTATCTGCCCGACTTTATCAGGAATGAGAGCGGAACAGTCGTTCCCTCTATTGGCGTTGTGGTGGAGCTGTAAAGGTTTTGGCTGATTTTTTTGGCATGCGTCCGTCTCATTTCAAAATATTAAATAATGTTTGCTTAAATCCCTCCAAAAAACTTTCTTGTAAAAAGAATTTATTTTTTATAAAAATAAACTTATGATTTTTGAGTGGATTCTGATTGTTCTTTTAGTCCTGATAGGCACCGGTCTTATTGTCGCCGAAGTGATTTTTATTCCCGGCACTACAATTGTCGGCATCCTCGGGCTTACTTTCTCTATTCTGGGGATTGTGTTTGCCTACTCTTCTTTGGGCTCTGCGGCAGGAACCGCCATCTTGATAGGGTCGATTGTCGTGAATTTTTCGATGCTTATTTATGCGCTTCGCTCGGATGTGTGGAGCCGTTTTTCGCTGAAAACCAAAAACAAAGCGCGGGTGAACGAGGTGTCCGGCGACAATCTGTATGTGGGTATGGAAGGCGAATGCGTCTCTGATCTGAAGCCGATCGGCAATGCGGAATTCGGCCAGCAAAAGATTCAGGTGCGTTCGCTGGGCTCCTTTGTGGATGCAGGAACACGCGTGAAGATCATTCGGATAGAATCAAATAAAGTGATTGTAGAACCATTAACCTAATTTCGATGGAAGCATTGGCCATAATAGCCTTGATTGCAGCGGGTTTTGTCCTGCTCTTAATTTTTCTTTACTATGTACCTGTGGGGCTGTGGGTGACCGCAATTTTTTCGGGTGTTCGGGTAAGCTTGCTGGACATGATCGCCATGCGAATCCGAAAAGTGCCGCCAAAAATTGTTGTCAACTCGCTGATTACTGCGCAGAAAGCCGGCTTGAGTGTTGTTTCTCAGGAAATAGAAACGCACTATCTGGCGGGCGGTAATGTGCCATCGGTGATCAAAGCGCTGATTTCCGCTGACAAGGCAAACATCAGCCTGAGCTGGAAGCAGGCAACGGCCATCGACTTGGCCGGACGCGAAGTGTTTGAGGCGGTGCAGATTTCGGTGAATCCGAAGGTGATCACTACGCCGAAGGTTTCTGCCGTGGCTGCAGACGGGATTCAGCTGAAAGCCGAAGCGCGCGTGACCGTGCGGGCCAATATTCAGCAGCTGGTCGGAGGAGCCGGCGAGGATACTATTCTGGCCCGTGTTGGCGAAGGCATTGTAACCTCTATTGGTTCGGCGAACAACCATAAGGAAGTGCTGGAGAATCCGGACAAAATTTCCAAACTGGTGTTGCAGCGCGGACTGGACTCGGGAACGGCTTTCGAGATTCTTTCGATTGATATTGCGGATGTTGACGTTGGAAAGAACATCGGTGCGATTTTGCAGACTGACCAGGCTGAGGCCGACTTGAAAGTGGCTAAAGCGAAGGCCGAAGAGCGCAGAGCAATGGCTGTGGCTGTTGAGCAGGAAATGAAAGCCAAATCGCAGGAGATGCGCGCCAAGGTGATCGAGGCCGAAGCGGAAGTGCCGATGGCAATGGCTGAAGCGTTCCGTTCGGGAAATTTGGGCGTGATGGATTATTATAAAATGCAGAACATCAAGGCGGATACCAGCATGAGGGATTCGATTTCCAAAGAAGAAGATGATGACGATGATACTAAGGATAAATAATAATTAAGCTTTAGATTAGGCTGAATAATTGAAATTGCCGCATAAGAATGTGCGGCAGTTTGTTAGCAAGGGCAAAGACGAGCACAGGGTGTTTGTCCTTGCCCTTGTTTTTTTTGGGGACCGGTTTTTGGGGCAGTCAAAACAGCGGGAAGGTGTTTGAGTTTTGTTGTGTCCGCTTGGTTTGTGTGGCCTGTATTTAACAGAAATTCACATTTTTATAATTGGAAACCAGTCAATTAATCTCTACTTTTGTTTATTCTTAACTGGTTTAAAATGAAAATATGATTTAGAATATTACAGCTTGATTATGAAATGGATGCGGTGTGTTTTTGTGGGGCTTTGGTTTCTGGCTGCAAGCAGTTTATGCATGGCCCAGAGCGACAAGCCGATGGTGGGGCTGAAAACCACCCAGAATCAAGTGAATATTATTTCGTATTCGGATTTTTTGAACTTGACTATTGATAATTCCACTCTCAAAGATCTTAAACTTGAAGTTTACAATATTATCGGCGGCACGCAGAAGCTGAGGGTCCAGGAGGTTAAGAAAAACAAGAATTACAAGATTGACACGAAGAAGCTGGCCACTGGCTATTATTTATTAGTGCTCAAGGATTCCCGCACCAAATTCAACCAAGCCTATCGTTTTCGAAAAATCCTGAAAGAGGGCACTTCTAAAAAAAACAATTCCAGCGACAGCAAAGCAAGCAAGGGAACTGAAAAGTAAGCGGCAGCTTGCTGAATTTTTTTGTTGCTTGGACATTTAGATTACTCAAATCCGTTGGAGGGACGCTGCAATTTTATTGAATTTCCAGCTTTTATTTAGGAATTGCTTACATTATTTTTATAAATTAATAAAAGATGAAGCGAAGCGGGAGGAGCGTTGGCCTTTAAAAATTTTTATAACAAAAAAAGCGCTTGACATTTTATGCAAAGCGCTTTGGTAAAGTGGTGATGAGTGGGCTCGAACCACCGACTCACGGATTTTCAGTCCGATGCTCTACCAACTGAGCTACATCACCAACTGATGTTATGGAAATTAAAATGCCGGCTGGTGGTGATGAGTGGGCTCGAACCACCGACTCACGGATTTTCAGTCCGATGCTCTACCAACTGAGCTACATCACCAGAAGCAACCCGGCATTTTGTTGTGGTGATGAGTGGGCTCGAACCACCGACTCACGGATTTTCAGTCCGATGCTCTACCAACTGAGCTACATCACC
>JAKSBZ010000346.1 GCA_022360875.1 Cytophagales bacterium
CCGTTTTACCCGCGCTCCCCTTATGCGGCTGCCAAGCTGTACAGTTACTGGATAACCGTAAACTACCGCGAAGCTTACAATCTTTTTGCTGTAAACGGTATTCTTTTCAACCACGAGTCGCCGCTCAGGGGCGAAACCTTTGTAACAAGAAAAATCACAAGAGCAGCGGCCAAAATAGCGCTTGGACTAGAAAAATGCGTATATCTGGGAAATCTGAACGCCAAAAGAGACTGGGGACACGCCAAAGACTACGTAAAAGCCATGTGGCTTATGCTTCAGGCAGAAAAACCCGAGGACTTTGTCATCGCTTCGGGCGTAACCACCACCGTGCGGGAATTTGTAAAGCTGTCATTTTTGGAACTGGGCATTGAAATCGATTTCCGGGGCGAAGGCACTGAAGAAGAAGGATTTGTTGTAGCCTGCCAAGGCGAACACCAGGTTGAAACAGGACAGGTTGTTGTAAAAGTGGATACACGATATTTCCGGCCTACCGAAGTAGAGCTGCTGATCGGAGATCCTACAAAAGCCAAAGAAGTACTAAAATGGGAATTAGAGTACGATTTAAAAGCTTTAATAAAAGACATGGTATCCTCTGACTTACAACTGTTTAAGAGAGATCAATTCCTGCTTAACGGAGGACACAAAATCAACCGATACTACGAGTAATATTCATGGAAAAAAACAGCAAAATATACATCCCCGGACACCGGGGCATGGTGGGCTCGGCAATCGTTCGTCTGCTGAAAAAGGAAGGATACACCAACTTGCTTACCCGGACGTCTCAACAGCTGGATCTGAGAAACCAAGCCGAGACAGAAGCTTTTTTTCAGACAGAAAAGCCTGAATATGTCTTTTTGGCTGCGGCCAAGGTGGGCGGCATTCATGCCAACAACACTTACAAAGCCGATTTCATTTACGACAACCTGATGATAGAGACCAACATCATCCACCAAAGCTACAGACATCAGGTCAAAAAACTGCTTTTCCTGGGCTCTTCCTGCATCTATCCCAAGCTTGCGCCCCAGCCTATGAAAGAAAACGCGCTGCTGACCGGCCCGCTGGAGCCTACCAACGAGCCTTACGCCATCGCCAAAATTGCGGGCATTAAGCTTTGCGAAGCTTACCGCGAACAGCACGGGTGCAATTTCATCTCGGTGATGCCAACCAATCTTTACGGCCCCAACGACAACTACGACCTGCAGAATTCGCATGTCCTTCCCGCGCTGATACGGAAGTTTCACGAAGCGAAATCGGAGAATCATGACGCAGTCGAGATATGGGGAACGGGAAATCCAAAGCGGGAGTTTCTACACGTTGACGACCTTGCGGCCGCTTGCCTCCACCTGATGCATTACTACAACGATTCCGAGCTGGTGAACATCGGGACAGGCGAAGACCTTACGATCCGTGAACTTGCCGAAACCGTAGCCCGAATTGTTGGCTTTTCCGGAAAGCTTCGCTTTGACCCAAGCAAACCCGACGGAACGCCGCGCAAACTAATGGACATTGGCAAACTTAAAGCGCTGGGATTCGCTCCTTCTATTAATTTGGAAAATGGAATAAAAAGCACATACGCTGACTTTCTGAAAACATCAGGAGCGCCCAATTAACATTTTGTTAAGACTCTAAGCTCAAAAAAAAGATGCATATTTAGACAAGGTATTTTTCACTTAACCTTTTAAAACAACCACACATGAAAAAGTTACTAAGTCTGGCAATAGGCCTAATTTGCCTTCCGTTCCTGGGACAAGCACAGGAATTGCCTCAGCTGAGTCCATTCGCAAAAAACACACAAAAGGTAGGACTGACGGAAATTACGGTGGAATACTCGCGCCCAAGCGTTAGAGGCCGCACCATTTTCGGAGACCTGGTTCCTTACGGCAAAGTATGGCGAACCGGTGCCAACGCCTGCACAAAGGTTACGTTTTCTACTGACGTTACGGTAAGCGGAAAAGAAGTGAAAGCCGGAACCTATGCCCTGTTTACGATTCCGGGCAAAAACAGCTGGACAATCGTTCTGAATTCAAATGTCAAGCAATGGGGTTCGAGCAAATATGACGAAACGCTGAATGTAGCCTCTGTAAACGTCAAGCCGGTCATGGTAAGCCGTGTGGAAACATTTAGGATCGACGTCTGCAATATTACCAACAACGGCGCAGACCTCAACATCGCCTGGGACCGAGTTAGCGCAAACCTTTCTTTCACGGTTCCGACTCAGGAAATCGCTGAGAAAAACATTGAAAAGAAACTCAACGAACTGAAAAATCCTCACGGAACTTACTACGCAACAGCCAGCTATTATCTTTCTATAAAAGAAAACAAAAAAGCACTGAAATACGCGAAATTGGCCTGTAAAAACAGCGACAAATTCTGGTACTTCAAAATGCTTTCGGAAGCTTACGCCGCCAATAATGACTACAAAAACGCCATTAAGGAAGCCAAGCATTCGCTTGAACTGGCAAAAAAAGCAAATTATGACGAGTACGTGAAAATCAATGAAAAAAACATAACGAAATGGACTAAAAAAGCGCTGTAATCTATATTTTTTCGATATGAAAAACCTGTGGCTTCATTGCGCAGGTTTTTTTACTGTCTTAGCACATAACATATTAGCTTCATCATTTCTTTCCGCCTCTCTGGCACAGCTGTCCCCGTAACGTCAAAAATCTCCCCTGCAATCAACGGGAACGTTATTTTTATAGAAAGTAATAACCATATTTTTTTCTCAAAATATTAGAGCCTACTTTTCTCTAGAAATTTTCATTTTTTTTGAAATCATTATTACCCAGAGACCATCAAGTAAATTTTTTAATGAAAAAACTACTTCTTTTTACAATTACCCTGCTGTTCTTCAATCAGACGACGACACAGGCGCAAAAACGAAATCCGGAGCTCATCCAAATACAAACTGCCAATACCGAGCTGTTGCTCCTTGCTGATGAAAACGGCAAACTCCAAATCAAACACTACGGAGCCAAACTCAACCAGTCTGGCCAATTGCTCTATGTCAACCAGCGAAAAAAAGACAAAGACAGAAAATTCTTTGAAGAAGCTTACCCAGCTTTCGGAAACGGAAATATTAACCTCCACGCGCTGACAGTCAACCACGCCGACGGAAGCTGGGCCACCGATTTAAAATATGCCGGCCATTCCGTTAATAAAGGCAAACACTCCACACAAACGACAATCACGCTTCGAGATGAAATCTATCCGGTGGAGGTAAAAGTCCACTACAAAGCTTATCCAGAAGACGACATTATTGAACAGTGGGCGGAAATAACCAACAACGGAAAGAAAGAAGTCAATCTCGCTCAAGCCGCCTCCTCATTCCTTACGCTGAAGTCCGACAAATTTTACCTGACTCACTTCAAAGGTGCCCACGCCGGCGAAATGCAATGGGTGGAAGAACCGCTCACCTCAGGCACCAAAAACATTCAAACGATTAAGGGACTGCGCACCTCGCAGGCTGAGTCTACATGTTTCCTTGTTTCTTTAGAAAATAAAGCACAGGAAGAAAGCGGCGAAGTGTACGGCGGCGCGCTGGCCTGGTCCGGAAACTTCCAGCTTTCTTTCCAAATCGACGAGCGTGATTATTTGAACATCCGCACAGGAATCAATCCCTATGTTTCGAATATCCGCCTTCAAAAAAAGCAGTCTTTTACAACTCCAAAAATGCTGTGGTCCTACAGCTGCAGCGGAAAAGGACAGATTTCGCGAAACTTTCACCGATGGGCCCGCAAACACGCGCTTCGCGCAGGAAACGAAGAGCGCCCCGTTGTACTGAACAGCTGGGAAGGCGCGTATTTTGACTTCAGCGAAAAAACGCTGACTGACATGATGGACGACGCCAGCAAATTCGGCGTGGAAATGTTCGTGTTGGACGACGGCTGGTTCGGCAACAAGTACCCGCGCAACAACGACGATGCCGGGCTGGGCGACTGGCAGGCCAACCAAAGCAAATTGCCGCGCGGCCTGAACCATCTGATTGATCACGCGGAAAGCAAAGGATTGAAATTCGGCCTTTGGGTGGAACCGGAAATGGTGAATCCGCAAAGCGAATTGGCTGAAAAACACCCTGAATGGATTGTTCAGCGTCCTGGACGGAAGCCACTTTTACTCCGCCACCAGCTCACTCTCGATTTAACCAACCCTAAAGTACAGGATTTTGTATTCCAGTCTGTCGATGAGCTGCTGAGCAAGCACCCGCGCATCGCCTACGTAAAATGGGACGCCAACCGCCATATAGAAAACTTCGGTTCCAAGCACTTGTCAAAAAACAAGCAATCGCATTTCTGGACGGAATATATCCGGGGTCTGTACAAAGTGTACGAAAAACTGATGCACAAACATCCGAAGGTAATCATGCAAGTCTGCTCTTCAGGCGGGGGACGAGTGGATTACGGTTCTCTTCCCTACCATCACGAATTCTGGGCAAGCGACAATTCCGTTTCGACGTGGCCATGACCGGCCGCCTGGGTGTAGAGCTGCCGCCGAAGCTCATGCCTAAAAACGAGCGTGAATTCGCAGTGAACGCCATTGCCACCTACAAGAAAATACGCCCGATTGTTCAGTTCGGCGATCTTTACCGCCTCAACTCGCCTTACGGCTCTGACGGATGGGCATCACAGGCTTTCGTAAGTCCCGGAAAAAACCGCGCGCTGCTGTTTGCGTACAGTGTGAAACACCACTCTGCCGGAATTTTCCCGCGCATCAAACTCAAAGGGCTGGATGCAAAAAAAACTTACCGCTTGGTTGAACTCAACGCAAAAGAAAAGCCGATGGCACTGATGAATATCTCAGGCGATATTTTGATGAAAGTCGGAATTGACCTTCCGATACGCCTGCAATACGAAAGCATCGTGCTGCAGCTTTCGGCTATTGAACAAACAACCACGGCAAACTGACTTTTTGCACCGAACAACAAATTACTGCCAACAGGGCCACAAGGCTTTTCCTATGGTCTTTAAAGCAACAGCGTTGTCTTTCACAAAAAACTTTCTCACTCACTTTTATTCTTCTATTTTTATAAAATAAACCAAGAACCCAACACAGATGAAAATAAGAACCATCGAAGCCGGAGACTTTATGCTTGACGGAGGCGCTATGTTTGGCGTTGTGCCCCAGACAATTTGGAGCCGAACGAATCCGGCCGACGACAAAAACAGAATACCGCTCAAAGCCCGAAGTCTTTTAATCGAGAATGGCGCCCGCAAAATTTTGGTGGACACAGGCCTTGGAAACAAGCAATCGGCCAAGTTCTTCGGTTATTACGACTGGTCGGACGAAACCAAGCTCACCGACGAACTCCGAAAGGCCGGAATAGAGCCGGAAAACATCACCGACGTTTTTCTCACTCACCTGCACTTCGACCACTGCGGCGGCACAACATACCTTGACGAAAACAGCAAGACAAAGCTGACCTTTCCTAACGCCGCGATCTGGACCAACAGAAAACACTGGGAATGGGCAATTGAACCTAATGCTCGGGAAAAAGCAAGCTTTCTGAAAGAAAACCTGCTGCCTATGCAGGAAAGCGGCAAACTGCGTTTCGTTGAAGACGGACACGACCTGCCTTTCGAATGGATAACTGTAAACGGCCATACCGAAGAGCAGATGCTGCCATTAATCACACTGAAAAAGCAGAAATTACTCTTCATGGCCGATTTGCTGCCAACCGTCCACCATGTCCCTCTTCCCTATGTAATGAGCTATGATATGCGTCCGCTGGAAACGCTGAAGGAGAGACAGAAATGGTTTGTCAAAGCAGCTGAAGAGGGCTGGCATCTGATTCTGGAGCACGACTTCGAGCATGAATGTTGCAACCTGACAATCGACGAAAAAGGCGTAAAGCTTCACCAAACCTATTCGCTGTCGGATATAAATCTTTAAGCCCATGAGAAGAGCCCTTGTACTTTCCGGAGGCGGTTCCTTTGGTTTTGCCCAAATGGGCGCGCTCAAAGCCTTCGAAGAAAACGACATCCGCTTTCAGGCTGTCAGCGGATGCAGTGCCGGGGCTCTTGTGGGACTTTTCTATGCCGGAGGATTCCGTCCGGAAGAAACTCTTGAAATCACCAAGGCAATCAACATCAACCGGATCATCAAATTTGCCTGGAGCAGAAAAGGACTATTCAGTCTGAAACACGCCGAACGCGTGCTTCGCGACTACTTTCCCATGGACAGCTTTACCGCTCTTGAGAAAACGCTGATTGTAAACGCAACCGATCTGTCGTCCGGACAGACTCGCTTCTTTCATACCCGAGGCCCCATGATTCGGCCTGTGCTTGCTTCCTGCGCCATTCCGCTGCTTTTTAAACCTGTTCCCATCCACGGAGCACTCTACTACGACGGCGGCATTTCCAACAACTTCCCTGTCGCAGGCCTTCAGGATCACTACGATGAAATCATTGGAATTAACGTGCTGCACATCAACAAAAGATTTCATTTCAACGAAACCAATCTAAAAGGACTCATGCACCGCGTGGCATCCATCATTGCCCAGTCCAATTCGGCAAAAGACTTTTGCCAGTGCGATTACCTTCTCGAGCCTAAAGGCCTTGAGTCCTATTCACCGCTCGACACCAGCGCGGCCTGCGAACTTTTCCAGCTAGGATATCATGCAGGAATTTCATTTTTAAAAGAAAACAATCTATAAGATTTTTATTTCACTTCTGTATTACTCTTGCACTAAGAATCTTTTTCAAGCTCAATGGCACATATGTGTTAAATTTTATAGCTTTGTTTTTTGTGTCCTAAGCAATACAATATGTGGAAACTAATAGCTAAAATAATTTTTAAAACAGCGGGCTGGAAGATTAAAGTGGAGGATCCTACGAAAATTCGAAGAGCCGTAATGATCGCCGCCCCGCACACGAGCAACTGGGACTTTATTTTTGCCCGGGCAGCCTTTTTTCTAATGGATATTCCGGTGCGCTACACCATTAAAAAAGAATGGGTAAACGGCATTATGGGCCCTTTGCTGCGCTCGCTTGGTGCAATAGGCATCGACAGAAGCCCGAAAAAAGAAGGAGAAAAACGCGCAAGCATGGTGGACGCCATGGTGAACCTTTTTGAGGAGCACAAAGAACTGGTGGTGATGATTACTCCCGAAGGAACGCGAAAATACCAGCCGCAGTGGAAAACCGGTTTCTACCGCGTGGCTCAAAACGCCGGACTTCCGATTGTCCTGGGATACCTTGACTTCGAAAACAAAATCGCGGGAATTGGCCCGACTATTCACCCGACCAACGATTATGAAAAAGACCTCGAAAAGATAAAAAGCTTTTACAGAAACATAAAAGGACGTCACCCGGAAAAAGGGGTCAAATAAAAAAGAATCAGCCGGCCTCCTCGAAGAACGCCGGCTTCCATATCTCTAACGGCTGGCAAATTCCCGGATATGCCCCAGCACTTTGTTCCAAAGTTCCTGGCGGGCTTCAAAACTGGCCCAAGCAGTATGCGGACTCATCAGCAAACGGTTCGGTTCCTTTACACAAAGCAGCGGACTGTCGGCCTTCAGCGGTTCTGACTTGAACACATCCAGGCCTGCTCCAGAGATTTCGCCTTCGTCCAGTGCTTTGGCAAGCGCTTCCTCATCCACTATGCCTCCGCGCCCGGCGTTAATCAGCACAGCCGATTTTTTCATGATTTTCAGCTCATTCTTGCCAATAAGCCCTTCAGTTGCCTCATTCAAAGGCGCATGAACGGAAACAATGTCGGAAGTAAGCAGCAACTCGGGAAGTTCTAGCCGGTCATAATACTCATGTCTGTCGGTGCCTGTACTCGACCAGTAAACGATCTCGCATCCGAAAGCTTCAGCAATCTCAGCCACCTTGCTGCCGATATTGCCGAACCCGATTATTCCCAACCTTTTGCCGGCCAGTTCAGTGATTCTCGGACCGTGGTGGGTAAATATTTCCGACCGGGCATACTCACCGCTTTTAACGTATCGGTCGTAATAGCTGACATGGCTAAACAGTTCCAGCAGCATGGCAAAAGTCGACTGCGCCACGCTGTTTCTGGAATAGCCGGACACATTCTTAACCTCAACTCCACGCTGCTGGGCAAAATCAAGATCCACGTTATTCATTCCCGTGGCAGCAATGCAAATCAGCTTCAAGTCCGGACACTGCCTCAATACTTTCTCATCAATGATTACTTTGTTGGTAATTACCACCTGCGCACCCTTCACTCGCTCAACTGTCTGCTCCGGAGCTGTAAACTGGAAAATTTCAACATCTCCCAAGGCACTCAAGCCCTCTTCGAGAGGCAAATCGCCGAGCGTAAGGGCGTCCAAAAAAACTATTTTCATGAATTTGTCAATTAGAAAAAATTCTCCGGTTGAAAATAAACCGGAGAACGGTCATTCTTTACTTTTATCTTCTGTATAAAAATAAGAAACTTCCGCCGCTTTCGGATGTGTGTGCGTCATTTTTTCAGCTGAATACGGATTGGCCAGCCGACGATTCGCAGTCGGAATTAAGGCCGGTTTTGTTTTAAGCCGAACCGGCATTCTTTTTTTATAAAAATAATAAAAAGCGCAAAACACTCCGGTCAGCGCACCGAACAAATGGGATTCCCAGGACAGATCGCCGTCGGAAGGCACCAAACCGTAAAACATACCGCCGTAAAAAATGATTACGACCAGTGCCACAACAATTGACCGCGGCTCTCTGGCCAAAAGGCCAATGAAAAGCAGAAAACTCACCAAACCGTACACAATTCCGCTCGAACCAATATGATACGCATCCCGTGCGGCGATCCACACAAACAGGCCCGAACAAACATAAATTATGGCAAAAACTTCCAGACTGACCTTGGAATGCAAATAAAACAGCCCGAAACAAAGCAATGCCAGCGGCAAAGAGTTGGAATACAGATGCGACATACTGCCGTGCACCAGCGGCCCGGTAAAAATACCTATTGTTCCCTCCACACTGCGAGGCAATATTCCCAAAAAGCCCAAATCCAGCTTCAGCAGCTCCTCAACTCCAGTTATAAGCCACAGCGTTCCCACAAACAGTAGCGTAACAAATACACTTTGAAAAATAATAGAATATTGGATGTCTTTTTTCAATCTTGCCTCCTCTTAGATTAATGTTGAGCCCTGACAAAGCACCGAAAACCGTAATGGGCTTATTCTAAAGGTCTGCTGAGCTTAGGATCAAAGAATAATAAAACTTTGCTACCAGTTATTTTTGGCGGGCGTTTACTAGTAAACACAAAGAAGGGAAAAGCGTTTTTGAAAGATCAGGGATAAACAGATTGCGAAAAACAGCGGCCTTCTGCGCGCAAGCAGAAAGAAAAGCCGCTCCAGCCCCCAAAAACTTTATTTTTTGAAAATAGAAAGGTAATTTGCCACTCGGTACAGATCCTTTAGCTCAAGAAAAATATGAAAGACTATAAAAAATACTACATCATACCCGCGGAGCCCGAAGAGGTATATCTGGCGCTGACAACGCCGACAGCCCTCGAACTCTGGACAAGAGAAGAGGCCGTAATGTCCACCGTGCCGGAGAGTGAATTTTCTTTGTTTGGCGGAAGCATTGTCGGAAAAAATCTGGAATTTGAAAAAAATAAAAAAATCGTACAAGAATGGTATTTCGGTGAGCAGGAAGAAAAATCTATCGTAACCATCAAGCTTCATCCAAGCAAAAAAGGAACATCAGTTGAGCTTCGCCACGCCAACATTCCGGATGAAGCATTCGAAGACATCACCGAAGGCTGGGATTTCCACTACTTTGCTTTGCTTCACGATTTTTATTAATCAAAAAAAACGGAACCGCTGGGTTTTCTACGCGGTTCCGTTTTTTTAATATCAGGTCACTTAATGAGCAGCAAGCCTACTTGCCGAAGCGTTTTCCATGGCTGGGAACGCATAAATCCTGCAAATGACCTGTCGAAAGTCTTCTGATAATCTTCGGCCAACTTACCGAGTGTTTTTTTATTTGAAGAATTGACCAGAAAACTGCTGAATTGGTTGTGCAGCCACTTAATCTCATCCTTGTGGCCTGTCAACTCCCAGTTTTCATGTTTTCCTACAAACACGAGCTTGGCCTTGTCCGCTGCTTTTCCTTTTCCTTTTCGCTTTTTCACAGAGTTTTCAAAAGAAGGCAAATTCCCTAGCCAAACGAGACGGCAGCCCATCTGCATCTCCTCCTCTTTCCCCTTTTGCATTAGCGCCTGCTCAATCATAAAAGGCGACACAGCAGCCTCTGGCACAGAAAATTCAAACCACTCGCTAACCAGCCAATCCGTGCACATCCCGTGCATATAATTGTAAATAGCGCGGCTGAGTCCGGCACCGTACTGCTCGTGGCTGCAGCCTTCAGAGTCTTCATGATACAAATCGTTCTCCGCAAATCCTTTGAATTCGGGTCCCGTGCAAACAACTCCGTATTCCTCGGGATTCCTTCCCACCGGGCTGTGCGCCGTCATGGCAAACTGATGCCAAAACCCCGACTGTATTACGTTATGCTCAAAAAGCTGACGCACCACTTCCAGCGAATCGACGGTTTCCTGTTCTGTTTGGGTCGGAAAACCATACATCAGATAAGCATGCACCATAATTCCCGCTTGCGTGAAATCCCTGGCCACACGAGCCACCTGAGCCACGGAAACACCTTTTTTCATTTTTTTGAGCAACCGGTCAGAAGCCACCTCAAGCCCTCCGGTTACGGCAATACAACCGGCCTCAGCCATAAGACGGCATAAATCCGCGCTGAAGGTTTTCTCAAACCTGATGTTTGTCCACCAGTTGATCTTCACTTTCCTTCGAAGCAGCTCCAGCGACAGATCGCGAAGAAGCAGCGGCGGCGCTGCCTCATCGACAAAATGAAACCCGTTCTGCCCTGTCTGGGCAACAATCTCCTCTATCCGGTCTGCCAGAAGTTCGGCTGGTGCCGGATCGTAGCGTCCGATATAGTCGAGATTCACATCGCAGAAAGTGCATTTCTTCCAATAACAGCCGTGAGCGATCATCATCTTGTTCTAGCGGCCGTCACTCCACATCCGGTGCATAGGGTTGACCACCTCGATAAACGACAGGTAATCGCTTAGCGGCAAGTCCGAATAATCAGGAGTTCCGATTTGTGAGTGAAGGACAGGTTTTGCGGCAGCATTGTTACAATAAACAACCTTATGTAAAACAGAATCCAGCCTGAAGATTCGATGCAAACTGGAATCGTCGGCCTCGCCTTTTTCTATATAATCCAGCAGCCCGAGCAGCGGCCCTTCGCCGTCGTCCATAGAGACATAATCGATATATCGAAAAACAGCAGGATCCTCGAGCCTTCTGAGCTCCGTATTCGGATAGCCTCCACCCATCACCGTTCGGATTTCAGGATGATGTTTACGGATGTGCTGTCCGCATTTAAGCGCTCCGTAAAGGTTTCCCGGGAACGGAACACTGAACCCCACTACATCGGGTTTTTCGGTTTGCAAATGCTTTTCCAGACACTCAAGCAGCAAAGAATCTATAAATGACTGCGGCTGCTCCAATTTTTTTTCAATCGGTCCAAACGACGAGGCTGTCCTGCCCAAACGCTCGGCATAGCGGCTGAAACCAAAATCACCGTCTATTGCTTCGACAATTAGATCGCCCAGATCTTCCAGATACAAGGTGGCCAAATGCTTGGCATGGTCCTGAAGTCCCATCGTACCGAACGCCCAGTCGAGCTCCTGCAAACCGGAAAAACGGCGGGCTCTGGGCAAATATCCGCCGTCGACAATGCTTGGTGCAAGCGTCGGGTTTTTTCCCTGCAAAAAACGGATAACCGAATCTACTGTCGCAAGATAGTCTTCCTGAAGGGCTATTATCCGGAGGGCATTCGAACTCAGTTTTTTCTTTTGTCCGGCCAGCTCAAAAATTCTGGACAGGTTCTTTCTTTCAAAAATTGCCAGAACCAGCTCAATGCCCAGGTCAGCCTGTTTTGTCTCTATTCCGTTTTTCCTTAAAAAACCTTTCAGAAACGCTGTAGCCGGGTACGGCGTGTTAAGCTGTGTCAGCGGCGGAGTGATTAGTAGTACCTTCAATGCAAAATGGTTTGTTTTCCGCAAAAATAATTCAATCTCCCGGTAAATGCATTTCTTTTAAAAAAAATGCCGTCTTACTGACGGCATTTAACAACAGCAGCTAAGCTGCTGGACTTGTATGAAACTGCATGGTTTTTCAAAAATTCCAGCCTTAGTCCTCCGATGGTATTTCAACATCTCTATAACTAACTGCCGAAAGCCTGAAGAAGCCTATCGCTCCATTGCTCAAATTTGTCGGAGCAGACGCAGGCGTCGGCGAAAGCACGCCCCCGTCGTTGTTGAACTGTTCGATCAATGCTTCATAGAAGCTATAAGCTCCTTGGGTGAGCGAACTCAAATATACACGCACAGTGCCTCCCGGACTTCCCGGGAAGAATTCCTGGCCATTTGGCGTCTGCCCGTCATCAACCAGCAAACTGGAAACGCGCGAGCTAAGAAATTTGTCGGAAAGCACTGAATACGCCCAGCGCCTGTTGTTGCTTTGCCGCACCCGGTTATGGTCTGAGGCTTCCTCCTCAATAGTAGGAACCTCATATGATTCAAGCAAATAAAAATCTTTTCCAGGAGCATTATTAAAAGAAATATACGGCACATATTTGTTGTCCTTTCCCGGTCTTTCCGAAACCCTCTTCTTAACTGTTATTCCATCAATTACGGGAACCGCCGGAACGCTCGAACTTGCTGTATATACCTTTCCTTCCACCGTCACCGAAAGCGTATACGTTTTCCCGACAACGGCGCGGAATTCTGCATTCGCATAATATCCATTGAACTTATTTAGCTGCGTTTTTTTAGTAAAAACCCACTCCCGGCTTCCGCCCTTTTCAGTCACTTTCACCACAGCGCCCTCCACAGGCACAGTTCGGGAAGCCGACGATCCTGCAGTTGTATTCCCTCCAACTGTTCTGGACAAACGGGTAAGCCTTATAGACTGTTCCCGGTTCAAGTTATCCAAATTCGCTTCGATCACCAGCGGGGTTGTTCCCTGTTCAAACTCCAAAGTATAATCTTCAGTGCATGAAAAAAGAAACAACAAGGCAAATATTTTGAAATATCGATTATTCATGGTCTCTGAGATTAAAATTTAATTCTGTATGAAATCGTTGGCACGTAGGTAAACAGATATATCTTCTTAGCCTGCTGCACATCCAGATTGTAAGCATCCGGCTTGGTGTACAAGCTGAAGACATTCTTTCTTCCGTAGGCATTATAAAGCCCAATATTCCATTCCTGAAGAACACCCTTCTTCGATTCCTTTTTGTAGGTAACCAGGAAATCCAACCGGTGAAAATCCGGCAAGCGGTATTCGTTGCGTTTGCTGTACTGAGTAAACGAGCCATCGTGGTACGAAAATTTTCCAACCGGAACCGTAATCGGAGCGCCGGTAGCATAAGCAAAATTGGTCGATAGCGTCCAGTGGTCAGTAAGTTTATAACTGGTATTGAACTTCAGGTTGTGTCTTCGGTCATACCTTGCCGGATAAACCTCACCGTTATTTATGCCATCAATGTTTCTGTCCGCCTTTGACCATGTATAAGAAAGCCAGCCCTGCAGTTTTCCGTACTGTTTTTTGGCCAGCAGCTCCAAACCGTAAGCTGTGGCTTCGCCTCCGAGGATTTCATTTTCGATGTTTTCATTTAAAAAGAAGTCCGCATTGTCTTTAAAATCAACTACATCATACAGCTTCTTATAATATCCCTGCAGTTCAATACTGTAAGGCGTATCCTTGAACTCGTGCGTATAGCCCAGCGAGATCTGGTCAGCAGTCTGCGGTTTCACATTCTTGCTCGCCGTCATCCAAACATCGGTCGGCAGCCCAAGCGAAGAGTTCGAAATCAGATGCATGTACTGCGCAGTTCTTCCGTATGAAAGCGAAATCCTGTCATCCGGCGAAAGCGTGGTGTTCAAAGCCACACGCGGCTCCAGGAACATATAATTCACTTTGTCGGAAGATTTGACGCCCTCGTTCTTCATTCCGGAAAAGCGCAGACCAGCCTGCAAGCCGAACATGTCGTTTATTTTCCAGTCATGCTCGTAATACGCGGCCCAGAGCAGCGCTTTATTTTCCGGCAGGTTCACCGAAATCGTATTGGACTGCGAAGTCCTTGGATCGACGCTTCCCGGATCAAAATTCAAATACTCAAACTCTGTCCCGAACTTGGACGAATGACGGCTGCTTATTGCCCAATCGAAGTCCAGTTTGCCTTTATACTCTTTCAGGCCGGCCGCCCATTCATAATAACGGCTGTCATCCAGTAGATAATAAGAATATTTGTACTGGCTGTACACAAAGCTGTAGTTGGCAAACAAGTTTTCGGCCAGCACTTGATTCCAGCGCAGTGTTCCTGTGCTGTTCCCCCACTCCATACTCATATCATCATCCAGAGCGCTGTAATAAAACTTGTCGCGTCCGGTGTAGGCCGAAAGGTACAAGTGGTTTTTGTCATTTATTTTAAAATTGAATTTTGCATTCAAGTCATAGAAGTTCACATCGTTTCCCGATTCAAAATTCTCTGTCAGCGAACTCATTTCCATTTTATTGCCCAACTCAGCCAGCAGATTCGCCACGTCCCCCACATAACTGTACCGGCCGGTGATCATAAAAGAGCTTTCGTCCTTTTTTATCGGACCTTCAACCGCCAAACGGCTGGAAAGAAGTCCAATCGTCGCATCAACGCCGTACTTCTGCTTGTTCCCTTCTCTCATCCGCACATCCACGACCGAAGAAAGCCTTCCGCCGTACCGCGCGGGAATATATCCTTTATAAAACTCCACGTTTTTTACCGCATCTGTATTGATAACAGAATACAGCCCCAGCGTATGCGCAGGATTGTAAATCGAGGCCTCGTCCAGAAGAATCAGGTTCTGATCGAAAGATCCGCCGCGCACCGAAAGGTTTGTCGTTCCCTCGTGGGCTGAATTAACGCCCGGGAGCATCTGTATGCTTTGCATCACATCAGGATCGCCCAAAACGGTTGGGATCTGCCGAATGCTTTGAGAGGTCAACTTTGCGCCGTGTCCGTCGCTGGTGGCCAGCAGTTTACCTTCCCGCTCCGCACTGATTTCTATCTCGTTCAGCGACTGCGCCGAGGGTTTCAGGCGTATTGTCAAGGTCGTGTTTTTGTTCAAGTTCAGCTCCAGCTGTTTCGCTTCGTAGCCAATATAGCTCACCTGTATGTGATAGTTGCCTGCTTCCAAAGGCAGCGCAAACCGCCCGTAGTAATTGGACGAGGCGCCTGTTTTAAGTTCCTTCACATAAACCGAAGCGCCTATTAGCGACTCTCCGGACTCAGCATCCACAATCATTCCGCTGAATATCACCCTGCCGCTGTCCGCCTTTTTCTTTCTTTCCTCTTGCTTTATTTTGTCTGCCAACAGAATCGTATTTCCCTGAATCCGGCTGCTTACCTGCTTGTTTTTCTGCAAAAAAGAAAGCAATTCGCCAAGGCTCATCCGGGCATCGGGCAACTGCACATATCCTTTCTTCGACAATACTTCCCGGCTGTAGGCCAAAGGAATATCCTGTCTCTGAAGGCTCTCTGCCAAATCCAGCACGCTAAGCTTTGCCGACCGGAATTTTACTTCCCGTTTCATCGACAAACTTTGCTGCGCATAGAGCGAACCGCCCAACCACAAGGCGATCAACATTACAATAATTCCTCGTTTCATACTTCGTCTAGTTAAGTGTTCAATCCATGCGGTGTAAAAACGAAACAAAACGCCTTTCCGCATAATACAGCAATCTTCAGAACTGAATACGCTATTAAATGCTACATAATCACAAAAATATCCCCCTGAACCTGAAGAGACCCGCCCAGCAGACTGGCGATGACTTCCGCCACCTCTTTCTTGCTCTGCCGAACAAAGTTCACATTGACCGTCCGGCCTTCGAACCGCTTATCGATCACAAGCTGGCTGCCGTAAACATGGAAAAACACTTTTCCAATCTCCCCGATTCCTGAATTCTCGAAATGCAGCCGCCTGGTTTTCCAGGCCAGCGCATTCCGGTCTTCCCCCTGCGCCTTCACAATTTCTCCCGAGTTTTTGCGCAAACTCGCCGACTGCCCTTTAAGCACTATCCTACTCTCCGACGCTTTTCCTTCTTTAGAAGCAAAAGCCACCTTCCCGCTTGTAACTTTAAGGTCAACCGAAGAATCCGGCGCATAGGAGGATAAATTAAAACTCGTTCCCAGCACTTCTACCCGAGCATCGCTCATTTCTATCGAAAAAGGCGCGTCCGAATTTTTCACCACTTCAAAGTAAGCTTCCCCGCTTAGGCGTACATCCCTGGAACTCCGAAACGTTTCCCGATAAGCAAGCTTTGTATTGAAATTCAACCACACACTGGATCCGTCGGGAAGCAACACCTCGCGCCGCTCGCGCTCAGTTGCCACATGAACCCACCGAGTTTGCATCCACCAGCGATATCCACCGGCCATTATCCCCACCAATAACACAGCTGCGGCGGCCATCCGGCGGAAAGAAACAATTCTGCGAGCCGGCCTAACCTGGCGCAGCACATTGCTCCAGGCTTCATCAAC
>JAKSBZ010000039.1 GCA_022360875.1 Cytophagales bacterium
GGGCAGTGTGTGCCCGTGCTGGCAGGCGCCGGTTTAGCGTATTATTTTTCTGTCTCGTATGGCAGTATCGCCAGCCATTTCATTCCTTTCCACTCACTGTTTTCTTTGTTGGCTTGCTGGTACTCTTTACCGTTAAGATAGAGGACGATGCTGGAAGGCTCAATTGCATCTTCGTGATCAGTTTTGGTCAGCAAGTCAGTAGTGATTATGTTGGTAGTTCCTAATTTGAGGGTTTTAAGTCCAGAGCCAATAAATGGTATTCTCCCTATTTTTTCAGCAAGGGGTAAATTAAGCCGAGTTAGGTTTTTGCAGTAGCTAAATGCCTCATTACCAATAGATAGGATTTTGGGGAGGTTGGGGTTGTTAATTTCTGTGAATCTTAGAGCCATATCACCTAATGAGGTAGCTGAGGGGAAGTCCACAGTAGAGAGGTTGTAACAGGTTTCGAAAGCATTATTTCCGATCTTTTTGACAAGAGGAAGAAAAACAGAGGTTAAATCTGAATTGTAATAAAAACTTTTGTTGCCACACTGAGTGGCGCTTTTTAAATGTACGCTATTAAGAATAATACATTGCTCGAAAGCGCTGTCTCCAATGGATGATGCTTTGTTAGCAGAGAATTCAGCCAACCATGTGTTTTGACCTGAGTTTTTAAATAATTTGTTTGGCAGAGGACCGGTAAAATTATCCATAAGAAGCTTAATCTTGATAGACTGTTCAAGATTGATGTTTTTGTTTAGCTTGACCAATACATCCATATTTCCAATGATATCTTTGTTTTTTTTGCCTTTGCAGGTCTGCTTAAACAATTCAGATACATCTTCAGGGTGCTCGAATGCGGCTTCCATGTCGAAGTTGGTGCCAATATTCACAGTGTACAAAGGTGTGCCGCCAACATCTTTGGCTGTGGCGTTTCGTATGGCTTCAAACAGGTTGTTTTCTCCTGCCGGCGCCGGCTTGCCCACTTCGCCCAGCTCAAGGCTGTTGTGTTCCCAGTTTTGTATGTTTACGTTTCCCACACTGAGTTTTGTGGGCAGGTTGCCCCTGTCGCGGTGCAGCGTGATTTCAAAAGCGTAATGTTTGCCTTTTTCAAGTGCGGCGAATGATTGGCCGTTTAA
>JAKSBZ010000046.1 GCA_022360875.1 Cytophagales bacterium
CAATCAGGTCGTTTTATGTGCTATAATTCGCTTCTGAGAGCCTATTTAGCGCTTTAATTCAGCCTAAATATTCTTAACCCTCTAGTGTTGGATAAGACCCATCGCATTATTTCCCTTCGGAGCTTCCTTGACACTCACATATACTTTGCTGTAATATTTAATTAAATTCAGGATTTTTTTATGGGGGAATATGGGGTTTGTGCGGGCCGAAGGGTTGTCGCAGAAAAAAATGATAAAAGCTGTTCGGGAATTGGTTGCTCGCAATATTTAAATGTATTTTTGTATATAGTTGGATATTTTGTTACTTCAAAACTGTGAATTGAGATTTATATATTAAATAATGTTTATACTTTTAAATAATTTTAATTCCTTGAGTCATTTTTTTAGTCACCAGTAATTATGAATAATAAAGACAGAATTATTTACCTCGATGTTTTACGAGTGCTGGCGTGTTTTATGGTCATATTGATGCACGCCGGCGATCCTTTTTTATGGGATGCCGCAACACGAACATTTGGCTCGGAATGTTCTTTTTACTGCGCTCTGCTGCGGCCCTGTGTGCCGCTGTTCATCATCATGTCGTCAATTTTGCTTTTGCCGCTGAAAACGGATCCAGCCGCGTTTTTCAAGCGTCGTTTTTTCAGGGTACTGGTGCCGTTTTTCCTTTGGTCGGTTATTTATGTTTTTTTGCCTACTCCCGATAAAATTGTTTTTGGCGGTCCTGCAAATGCCTTTTCCGCTTCGGGGATGAATGTGTATGCGTATAACCTGATGATGATTCCCGTTAACTTTACCGGAACGAATGTGCATTTTTGGTTTATTTACACCATTATCGGCCTTTATTTGTTTATGCCGATTATTTCCCCGTGGATTCAGCAAGCATCGAAAAAAGCGCTTTTAGCTTTTTTGATGGTATGGACGGTTACCTTGTTTTTTCCTTATATCCGGCTTTGGTTTCCGCAGCTGCAGGGAGAGTGCGATTGGAACCAATTTGGAATGCTCTATTATTTCTCAGGTTATTTAGGGTACATTGTTTTGGGATATTTCCTGCACAAATACAACAGCTTAAGTGTGCGGAAATCCATACTTGTTGGCTTCCTGCTTTTTGCCGTGGGGCTAACCTTAACCTATAAAGGCTTTTTATGGGACGAGCAACGGTTCCTTACAAAGCTAAGCAGTGCTGGAATAGAAGACTGGAAACTGTTGGAGCTTTGCATTGGGAATTTAACAATCAATGTGGTGCTTATGACTGCAGGTTTGTTTCTGTTTTTTCAAAAACTATCTATATCAGGTATCCTTAAAAAGGTAATTACCGAATTCTCCATTTTTAGTTACGCCATTTTTCTTGTTCATTATATAATTAATCTTTGGGTTTGCCACTCGCTGGCTGACCTGATGAAATTGAATCCTGGGGTAGAGCAATTTCTAATCGCAGTTATTGTATTTGCGGCTTCGTATATTATTGTCAAGTTGATTTCTTTCATTCCTAAGTCGAAATATTTAATTGGCTAATGATGAAACATCCATGACAATTGCTCTTAACTCACGATAGGAGCGATTGTCATGGGTGTACCAATGGACCATTGAAATAGACAGCGGTTCAGATATATTATTTTTTTGCTGTTTTTCGATTAGCGCTTCGAACTTTTTATTATTTTCATTTTGGTTTCAAAGCCATCGATTTAGCTGGAAAATATTATTAGCCAGACTAACGATTGTACTTTTTGGGTGTTTTTCATGACAAATCACTAAGCGGTGGTTGCGTTGTAAGATAAAAGCTGTCGTGAAGTGCTTAATAAAGAGTTGAAAGAAATGAAAAAGGAGCAAAGTCAAATTCCGGGAAGCCGTTCGCTTCCAATACTTTTGGATTACCAGTATGATCCGGCATTTATTGATTTGCCTGTCGTAATATTAGTGCACGGATTCAAAGGCTACAAGGACTGGGGCGCATTTTCTTTGATTTCGGAGTATTTCGCCGAGCGGGGTTTCTTTTTTTTGAAATTCAGTTTTTCTCACGGCGGCACTACGCCCGAACATCCCCGGGAGTTTGCTGATTTGGAAGCATTCGGCAACAATAACTTCAGTATAGAACTGAATGACCTGGACCGGGTGATAGCTTATGTTGAGCGGCTGGCAAAAACAATTCCGCTTGATTTGAAGCGGATCAGTTTGATTGGGCACAGCCGGGGTGGGGCGGATGTTTTGCTGAAGGCCCTGGAAGATGATCGCATATCCAGGGTTGTGACTTGGGCTTCAGTGCTTAATGTTTCGAATTATTTGAACGAAAAGCTGCTGCAGATGATTGAGCGGGAGGGTAAAGTTGAAATTTACAATGCCCGCACAAAGCAGCATATGCCGGTTTACAAGCAGTTCTTGGATGATTTGGAAGCGAACCGGGAAAAGTATGATCTGGAAAAACGCTTGCCGGCCATGCGCCAGCCTTTGCTGGTGTGCCACGGAACGGCGGATGAATCTGTAGAAGTGAAGTGCGCTTCAAAGATTGCAAAACAGGTTGCCCGAAGCGATTTGTATTTGCTGGAAGACGCCGGGCATACCTTCGGAGCTAGCGAGCCGTGGCTGGAGGAGCAGATGCCCGGGGACTTGCTGCGGGTAGTTGACCGGACACTGGAATTTTTAAGGCTATGATAAGTTTTTGAAGAAAAGATATTTGTTTTTTTATAATTTCAAAAAATGGTTAACTCATAAGGAGTGAAGTGATTTCAGCTTTCTTAGAATGGATTTTTAAAAATATGAAAAGAAAGAACCCGCAGACGGCAGCCTTGCGGGTTCTTTTTCTTGAGGGGCAGTTGTTTTTTCGTGTTATTTTGGGTGCGCGACTACCGGGCAGTTGATAATCGCGTTGCTTGCATTCAGACCGGCAACGTACTGATTTGCAGGTCCGGCGTTGGGAGTGAAACTTGTCACCAATCCGAGGTGTACGAGGTATTCAAGGTCATCGAAGCTTGTGATTCGGCGCTGGCGCCCCAGTCTAACCGCTTCATCCGTCCATTTGCTGATGTGAGCGTCCCAAAGCGGGCTGTAGTTGTTGTTTCTCTCCAGTCCGTTGGCCGGTTCGATGGGAAACACATTGATTGGGTCGAGCGGCGCCATTGTTCCCGATCCGTTTTGGTCGCTTAAAATCGCCGAGCTTAATCCTTGCCGGTGCGAGCTGTCCAGGTCGTCGATGCCGTTGCCGACAGGCGAGAAGCCCAGCAGCGCCGATTCCTGGTCCAAGCTTGACTGGCCGAACTGAGGAATCTGCCCAAGTTTGGGAGCGTAAATGCCCAATTCGATGGTGGCGGGCACCTGATCGTAAGCGTCGGTGACCAAATGATAATAGTAGGCGCGTCCGCCCTGAAATCCGTCAAGAATCTGAAGCGTAACCTGGTACAGAGCTGTGTCAATGGACTGATGGCCTTCGGGCAAGCGGTCATGCACGCCGGAGGGATTTTTTACCGGTGAAGCGTTGAGCACCAGCTTGCTTGGCAGCATGATGATCGGCGAATAGTCCGCGTCGCCAACGGCTCCGGGTTGCGCAGCGCTTGGGGGAAAAGCCGTGCCGCCCGTTCCCGGTACAATTCTCCTTACCGGAGAAAAGTCCACGCTGCCCGGGAATACCATTCGCCCGGAGCTGTCCAGCGAAACTAGCTGCTCGCCTCCGCTGCCGCGGGCGTATTTTAGTTTGGGAGAATAATTGATGCCCATTTTCCGCGCAACGGCAAAGTCGGATGCTTCGGTGATGATGTAGTACACTTTGTCTCCGTTTCCGTCTGTCCCTTTGAAAACCGGCAGTGTTACCGTAGGAGCAGTATGGTCGAGATTGATGGAAATTGCGTTTTGGATAAACACATTTTGCTCGTCGGTGAATCGGCTCGGTTCCAATTCATCATGCAGAGCGCGTCCCGCATCAGCTTCGTAGCTTTGCATAAGCTGCTCGGCTTCCTGAATGGCCAGTGTGGAAATCAATTGGCTGTCTATTGGTCCGGTATCAGGGTTGTCATCTTTTGAGCAGCTAAGTGCAAGCAAGAAAAGTCCTAAGAAACAGAGTATTGCATGTTGATTTTTCATGGCTGGATTTATTGTAAATATTTAATGCATACTTATATGTAGAAAAAAATAAAAGAAAGAGTGTTTGCTTGAAATCATTTTTTTGCTAAGTCTTTTGGGATGTCTGCAGGATAAATAGCCGAAAAAGAATTCTTAGAAAATATGTTATGGCTGTGAATGCAACTCATAGTTAATGTGAATATTATGGTGCTTTTTCAGAAGCCACATGTTGCACAGCCTCGTAGAGGAGTTCTAAAAAACACAGGAACGGTGCTTGTCTCTCTTTGGGGAGGATGGTTTTGGGATTGGCTATTTGTTCAATATTTTGCGCTTCAGCTCCAATTATATCGCTGACCCGCCGCCATTCGGCCGTTTCGAAAGTGAGACTTAGGGAGGTAATAGACTGGAAAGTTTCCAGTAGGTCGTGCTGGATTTCAATATGGCTCTCTAAAATGGGGAAGGCGTCTTTCTGCGATTTGATTAGGTCCCTAACAGTCATGTGCGGGGGCAATTGATAGTGGATAAGTGATTTGGCTTTTTGGCCTAAGGTGTGCTCCAGGGCGACATGAAAATATGATAAGCGGTCCATGGCTATGTACAAACTGGAGCCGAAAAAATGGATTTTGTTTTTTAGATGTACAATGTAGGCGGTTGCCATGGAGTAGTATTCCAGGGAGCGAAGAAACAGAAACACAAGACCCATGCTTGAAAAAAAGAGCGCAAAGGCTTGCAGGAAAACAGCATGATAGTCTTTGACTTGCGGTTTAAGAGAATCCGGGAGGATATCTGTGAAGCGAAGCTGGTGCAGGGCGGACAAGACGAGCGTTTCGCTGACCGTTTCAATTTCTTCCAATCTTTGCAGCAAGGCTGCCCGCCGGCGTTCTTTATTTTCATCTTTTCCTCTGAAAGCTTGTTGCACATATCTCAGGGTGGATTCTAATTTATCCTTTATGGAAAGAACCTTTTTGGTTATCCGCGCCATTTGTTTGTCGGTAAGTTCTTGGTTACCGACCATAAATACATTATAGAAATTATGAAGAACGCTTCTTTCAATCGGACTTAGCATCGATGCATCAGCGTGTTCAGTGATGAGGTCGAAATCGGGGATGCCAAGCAAATCCTCCCATTCTTTGTTAATGATGCTTTTGTCGTCGGGTTTGTAGGCTTCTTTGGGGTCTTTTTTGACAGCTTCAGGCTTGGCAGCACCGGAAATCTGAGATTTCCTTCCTTTCTTTTTTTTTGAAGCGGATGGTTTTGCCGCGCCTTCCTTTGCTTTGCTTGTTGCCTCTTCAACCTCTTTCATCATAGCTTCCCAGTCGTCTGGGCCGGCAGCGGCGGCAGCGGTTTTTTTCTTTTTCTTTTTTTTCTTTTTGGCCGGGCTTTGGCCGCCTTCAGCGGTCTTTGTGTCAGAGATTTCCGCGGCATCGGTTTCTTTAGCAAGGGCTTCTGGCTCGGCCTGGGTTTCGCTCTCCTCCAATTTCAGTTTTGCGATTGATTCCAGAGCCGGCTGTTCTTTTCGGGGCTGTTTGGCTTTGGTGCTTTTTTTTGTTGGTGATATGGTTTCGGCCGGCTCAAAAAAGTCTTTGCTTTTGGTGATTTGTTCGTAGCTCCTTTCATTAATGTCGGCGAAGGTGAGAGGGAGTCCTACTGTTTTTATCCAAGAAGAAATCTCTCTCAGGATGTCCGGCATAAGGTCGGAGTCGTAGTTTTCGGCAGTCATTAGGCCGCGGCCGTTGTCATAGAATGCCACGCGCAGGCCATTGGGGCTTTGGCTGTAGTGCGCCTGCCTGAATTCGATGAAAATTTGTTTTCGGTCCTTCGAGAAATACAGCGCTTCGGCATCAATTGTCAGGTGTGGGTAGCCCTTGCCTCCGGGAATGATGATGGCATGCCGGAGGGAGCTGACGTGAAATTTGGCAGACGGACTTTTCTCCAGTCCGCGCTTCCACGCGCCTGCGGGAAAGGCGATTTTCATCAGCTGCACGGGACTTGTGTTTGCCTGGGGCATCTTTCTAGTTCCCCGGGCAGAGGAGTGAAGGGCTGGTCGAAGGTGTTTGGCAGCTTTTGCTGGAAGTAAGAGCTTCATCAGTCAGGAATAGACAATCGGTTCCTTACTTACTTCAAATAAATAAAGTGCCATAATCAGCCCCGAGGGGAAGATCCCCTCACGGCTAGAGATTTGTGCTGCCCAGTACCTGGTAGAATTCTTTTAGCGTTGGCTTGAGAATTATTTCGATGCGCCGGTTTTGCTGTTTTCCTTCGCGGGTTTCATTGCTTTCTTTCGGTGCGTATTCGCCGCGCCCGCCGGGGTGGATAATTTTTGGGTCGACGCCGTTTTCCACTAATATCCGGGCGACGGATGTGGCGCGGATAACGCTCAGATCCCAGTTGTCCTTCATGTAGCTTGATGTTTTTGTCACGGGATCGGAGTCGGTGTGTCCTTCGACGACAATTTCAAAATTCTGCTGCATTTGCAGTGCCAGAGCGAGTTGCTCCAGCGCGTCAGCGCCTTCTTCGTTGATGTTTGATTTGCCGGATTTAAACAAAAGTTTTTCTGAAAGAGAGACATAGACCTCGCCGTTGATGATTTTTACGGAAAAATCGGTACTGGAAAGACTTTCCAGTGCCTGGCTGGCTTTTTCTTGAAGTGCCTCTGCTTTGGCTTGCTGTTCGCTGATCAGTCTTTCTAGCTCCAGGACTCTTCTTTCGCGTTGGGCTAGGTTGCGTGCCAGGTTTTCGTTTTTTACCCGGGTCATTTCCAGGTCCGAGCGGATGTTGCTCAGGTAGCGCTGCTGGGCTTCGTAGCTTTTGCTGATTTTGCCTTTGCTGTCAATGGTTTGTTCGTAGAGGTTTTCCAGCGCACGTAGCTCCTTTTGTCGCTGGACAAGCTCAGAGCCCAGTTTTCGGATCAGTTTTCCCAGAGAAGCGGTGTCTTTGGCCAGTACTTCGCTGGCTTCGCGAAGCTGGGTATTTTCGGCGTCGGAAACCCGAAGAGCCTCGGCGCAGGCAGCGGCTTCGGTATGGGCTTCATCTTTTTGGTCCATTAGCGCGTCGTACTTTGTCTGCAGCACGCAGCCCGACAAAACGAAAGGGAGAGAGTAAAAAATTAGCTTCTTCATAGCAGGGAAATAAGCAAAAAAAAACCGGATTATAAAATCCGGCTTCTTCAAATGCTGAAAAATGTTTAGCCTTTGTTGGCTGCTCTTTTTCTTTCGTTTTCGTCAAGAATGATCTTTCTCATGCGAATGGAAACAGGCGTTACTTCCACATATTCGTCTTTCTGAATATATTCGAGTGTTTCTTCCAGTGAGAAAACACGCTTTGGAGCAATACGAACGGCGTCGTCAGAACCGCTGGTTCGCATGTTGGTAAGCTTTTTCCCTTTCTGGATATTGACAGCGATGTCGTTCTGGCGGTTGTGTTCGCCGATAACCTGTCCGGTGTATACTTCCTCGCCCGGTTCAACAAAGAACACGCCGCGGTCTTGCAGTTTGTCGATAGAGTAGGCTGTGCCCGGTCCTGTTTCCATGGAAATCAGCGATCCGTTGTTTCTTTCAGGGATATTTCCTTTGAAAGGCGCGTATTCAACAAAGCGGTGAGTCATGATGGCCTCGCCTGCTGTGGCTGTCAGCACGTTGTTTCGCAAGCCGATAAGTCCGCGCGAAGGAATATTGAATTCCAAGTGCTGCAAGTCGCCTTTTGGTTCCATAATGACTAACTCGCCTTTGCGCTGCGTAGCCAGTTCGATAACTTTTCCCGAATATTCTTCCGGCACGTCCACAACCAGCGATTCGATCGGCTCGTGTTTCTGTCCGTCAATCTGCTTGTAAAGCACCTGAGGCTGTCCGACCTGCAGTTCGTAGCCTTCGCGGCGCATGGTTTCGATAAGAACCGACAAGTGCAGAATTCCTCGTCCGTATACCAGGAACTTGTCTTCCGAGTCGGTAGGCTCTACGCGCAGCGCCAGGTTTTTTTCTGTTTCTTTGAACAAGCGGTCGCGCAGGTGGCGAGAAGTTACGAATTTTCCTTCTTTTCCGAAGAACGGCGAGTTGTTGATAGTGAAGAGCATGCTCATGGTCGGCTCATCAATAGCGATGCGCTTCAGCGGCTCGGGATTTTCGAAATCCGTTACTGTGTCGCCGATCTCGAAATCTTCCAGTCCGGTGATGGCACAGATGTCGCCCGCATGCACTTCCGATACTTTTTTGCGGCCAAGACCCTCAAAAGCATGCAGCTCCTTAATACGTGTTTTTTTGACAGAATCGTCGCTTTTTGTCAGGCCGACAACCTGTCCTTCTTTCAGCATGCCCTGGTACAAGCGCCCGATGGCAATACGGCCTACGAAGCTCGAGTAGTCCAGCGATGTGATTTGCAGTTGCGGAACACCTTCTTTTGCCGGTGCTTCCGGAATTGTTTCAACAATTTCGTCAAGCAGCGGGGTGATGTTGTCGGTTTCGTCCTGCCAGTCGTGCGACATCCAGCCGTTTTTTGAAGAGCCGTACAGTGTTTTGAAATCCAGCTGCTCTTCGGTGGCGCCCAGGTTGAACATCAGGTCGAATACCTGCTCATGCACTTCATCCGGACGGCAGTTTTCTTTGTCCACCTTGTTGATCACCACAATTGGTTTCAAGCCAAGCTCAAGAGCTTTGCTCAGTACAAACCGCGTTTGCGGCATAGGTCCTTCAAATGCGTCAACCAGCAGCAGAACGCCGTCGGCCATACGCAAGACACGTTCTACCTCGCCCCCGAAGTCGGCGTGACCCGGCGTGTCGATGATGTTGATTTTTACGTCTTTATAATTGATCGCTACGTTTTTCGAGGTAATGGTGATTCCTCTCTCTCGCTCCAAATCGTTGTTGTCCAGAATCAGGTCGTCGAACTGCTGATTCTCCCGCAGGATCTGCGAAGCATAAATCATCTTGTCAACCAGAGTAGTTTTCCCGTGGTCAACGTGGGCAATAATAGCAACGTTTCTAATGCTTGTCATCTGTATTTTTAAGTTTAAGGCGCAAAACTACTAAAATGAATTGGTTCTAGGGCTATCTCTGCCTCATCCTTACGAGAAATAGATGAAAATAATGTGGAAAATCTCGCAAAAAATTTCAATACATGAAAAAATAAAGTTGATGTATTGTTTTATTCATAAAATCACATGATGAAATAAATCTTTGATACCGCTGGAAGGTTAGAAAAATTATTCTTTCTACTTTTGCACTCGATTTTCGATGCCAGTGATCAGATTTAAAGGTTTCAGATCACGCCCGCCGGAAATCGGTGATTTTATTTGGGGCTAAACAATAAACCTTATGACAACTTCGAACATTGCATATCCTCTCCCCGAGCGGGAATCTGTATTTATATTCCGATTTTTATATTCCGATCATTTTTTGTTCGTTAACCAATGACTTGGACTAACGAAGCGGGCAAAGTTTCCCAATGGGATAGCGGTAAAAAGCATTATACAGTTTATCTACATAATAATTTATTGACGATGATGAAAAGGTTACTATTTTCGATGGTAATGGGTGGGTTGTTGTTTGTTGGCGGAAACTTGTCGGCTCAAAACATTCAGTTGCACTATGACATGGGACACGTAAAAGACGGAGAGTTAGCGCGCAACCGGGAATACTTCACGGTGACGACCGAAATGTTTAAACCTGACAGGCTGGGTTCTACTTTTTTCTTCATTGACATGAACTTCAACCAAAAAGACGGAAGCGCGGCTTTCGCTTACTGGGAAATCAAGAGAACCTTTAAGGTGTCAAAAAGCCTTAAAGGACTGAATGTGTCTGTTGAATACAATGACGGAACGGCTGACGGATCTGTAGGATTTAAATATGTAAACCGTTCGGTACTGGCCGGAGCCGGTTACGATTTTACTTTGGGCAGCTGGTTTATCAGCACATCCCTTCAGGCGAAGAAATTCACTGAGCTAAAAGGGCTTGACGCGCAGTTTACTTTGGTGTGGAACAAGAAATTTTTAAATAATAAGCTTGCGTTTACAGGTTTTATGGATGTCTGGTCAGAAAAGGATATGACCGTTCTGCTTGCCGAGCCGCAGCTTTGGTTCTCGGTGAGTAAGAATTTTGAATTGGGCGGTGAAGTGGAAATCAGCCGCAACTTTTTCACTTTTGACAAAGACTTTGAAGTGATGCCGACCTTAGCCATCAAATACAATCTCTAAATAGATCAGAAAAGCCTCGGATTGTTTCGGGGCTTTTTTTTGAAAGCAATTAATTGAAACCACTCTTACACTTACACTATTATTTATGCTAACTCAATGGTTTAAACTTGAGCAGAAGGGAACGACTGCCAGGCGGGAGGTTTTGGGGGGACTTACGACTTTCCTTACGATGGCTTATATTATATTCGTAAACCCGGATGTATTGGGCGCGGCCGGAATGGACAAAGGCGCTCTGATTACAGTGACTTGCCTGGCGGCTTTTGTCGGTACGCTGCTGGTCGGAATATGGGCGAACGTGCCTTTTGCGATGGCTCCCGGCATGGGGCTGAATGCTTTTTTTACGTACACGCTGGTGATGGGCGAAAAAGTGAGTTGGGAGACTGCGCTGGGCGTGGTTTTTATTTCAGGAGTGTTTTTTCTGGTGCTGACGCTTGCAGGCGTGCGCGAAAAAATAATCAATGCCATTCCGGTTACTCTTCGTTTGGCGGTGGCTGCCGGAATTGGGCTGTTCATTGCATTTATCGGATTCCGCAACATGGGACTGATTGTAGACAATCCGGCGACTTTGGTGGGAATGGGTGAGTTTACGCCTCAAGTATTGTTTGCGCTGCTGGGTGTTCTGCTTATTATAGTGATGGAAATACGCAAAGTGAAAGGGTCGATACTGATCGGAATACTGTTTTCGTTTTCACTGGGTTTGTTTTTCGGAGATCTTAAGTTGCCAGAAGCTGTGGTTAGCTTGCCACCGGCAATTGATCCGCTGCTGTTTAAGTTGGATGTTGTCGGGGCGTTGAAGATCTCGCTGGTCAGCGCCGTCTTTTCGTTTATGTTTGTGGATTTGTTTGATTCGATAGGCACCGTGATGGCTTGCTCGTTTGAAGCCGGAATGGTGGACAAAGAAGGGAGAATTCACAAAGTGGGCAAAGTTTTGGAGGCTGACGCTATAGCTACAATCATTGGCTCTTTGCTGGGTACCAGCACCACGACAACCTTTATAGAATCGGCATCGGGCATTGCGAGCGGTGCCCGTACAGGACTGGCGTCTTTGGTGACGGGAGCTTTGTTTCTCCTGGCTTTGTTTTTTGCGCCGCTCATCGGAGCGGTTCCTTCGTATGCTACGGCTCCTGCGCTTGTTTTTGTGGGTGCTATGATGTTTAAAAACGCAGGGAAAATCGATTATAAAGACCTGACTCAGGCTATTCCGGCTTTTCTAACCATTTTTCTGATGCCTCTTACCTACAGCATCAGTGTCGCTATCAGTTTTGGCTTTGCGTCTTACGTCGTGCTGAAGGTATTGACGGGAGGAGCTAAGGAGCTGTCATGGATGATGTACTTCATAGGAGTGCTGTCTGTTTTGAATTTGCTGTTTTGATTGTTTCGGTGATATATAGTCAAGTGCCTTTGTTGCAGCAAAGGCCTTGATAAAGCCAAGGGCAGTGTTAGCGCACTGCCCTTAATTTTTTTCCGGAAGTAAATACAAAATACTCCGGGTTTTCCGTTAGGCTGAGGTCGTTTCTGTAAAAAATTGTGGGATCAATTTTTAGCTGCATTTCCTGGTTCAGTTTGAAGGGCTGGCCTATTGGCATATAAATGATCAATTCCATAGACTGGCCAGTGAATTTCCCATTTTCCCGGATGGAAAAATGGGAATCCAGCAGCAATTCATCAGCGTGTTCAGTAATGGGGTAGTATACTGCTTTGGCGTTTTGCATGGCGTCGAATGGCGTAGCTCCGTGCGCTCGTATTTCCTCTACAATTTTCAGATTGTCTCCGCTGTATCCTTTTATTTCGAAGTTGACGTCGGAGAAATTGGTGTAGCCGTTGTCGGTAGCTCCAAGAGTGATTGCCATTTCTTTTTCAAGAGGAAACATTCTGATGCGTTCCAGCGTGTAAGGGTCTTTGAAATGCAGGGCTACTTTGGGCATCACAAACAGTGACCCGATGATGCTGAGAAGCCAGAGGCTGACCAGTATCCATGCGGTCAGGCCTTTCAGTATGTTTTTACGGATGAGCATTGAAATGCCGGCAAGCAGTACAATGATGACTGGAATAGCGATCATAGCGGACAGGAGATGGGTTCCCCAGAAGCCCAAGGTATTGCGTATCGCTTCAAACGGAAGGTGGAATTCGGTGAAATAGATATTAAGGCCGAAAAGATTCAGGTACAGGAGTGTTAGGAGAATGAGGAGTGCCAGGGCTCCGAAGGTGAAGCTGATGCCGAAAACAACACGGAAGGCCTGGGCGAGAAACTGTCCGAAAGACTGAAGGACTCCACCGAGTTCTTTGAAAAATCCCCCGAAATAGCTTAGAAAGTTCTGGAAATGACTCGGGGTTTGTTTGTCTTGGTCAAATGCCAGCGTTTTCTTTATGTTTGCCTCAATGTTGCTAATGGTAACAGGCTCTCCCTTCATCTGAATTCGCTCGCTTGGCGATTTGGCTACAGGCACGATAATCCACAGGATGATGTAGAGGATGAATCCGCTGAATCCGAGGAAAGTGGTGATGATGAAGATAAGTCGGACGAAGATCGGGTCGATGCCGAGATAAAGAGCGATGCCGCTCGATACGCCGCTGATGATTTTAAATTCCTGGTCTCTGTACAGTTTTTTGGAAATGGGAGGCTCCGAGTCGATGTCGGTGCGGCCTGGCAGTATAATCCACAAGACTATGTAAACGATGAGCAGCATGAGGCCGACAGGAATCTGGGCAAAAATGACAATCAGTGCCAACAGAAAAACCAGGCGGAACCAAAGCGGGTCGATGTTGAAGTAATGGCCGAAACCGGCGAATACGCCACCGATGATTTTTTTGTTCAAGTCTCTGCACAGGAGATTCTTTTCCGGCTCCGAAGAGTGGTCTTTTTCTTCCGTTTCATTGAAAAGCTCGCTAGGCGATTTGTATTCGTCTTCGTGAATTTTAAAGTCCTTTACGCTTCCCATGATCGCAGTCAGCTCGTTGACGTCTTGCATCGTGATGACCTTTTTGGTCTTGCTGAGCCGGGCCAACAACAGTTCGGCAATCCGGTTCTCGATGTCTTCAATAATCTCCGAGCTGTCTTCAAAATGGTCGAAATAGAGTTTGATGGAATTGAGGTAGTTGTGCAGCTTTTCGAATCCGTCTTCTTCGATGTGGAAGATGATCCCGTTTATGCTGGAATTGATATACTTTTTCATGGTGCTTTAGTTAGAGGTTATCCGTTGGGTTGATTCCAGGAGCTCTTCCCAGCTGGTTTTCAGTTGCGACAGGGCGTCTCTGCCCATATCGGTAAGCGAATAGTATTTGCGCGGCGGCCCGCTGCTGGATTCTTCCCAGCGGTAGCTCAGCAATCCGGCCTTTCGCAGCCGGTTGAGCAAAGGATAGAGCGTGCCTTCAACGATCATCAGCCTTGCGCTGGTCAGTTCTTGCAGCAGGTCGGATGCATAAACATCTCCGCGGGAGATGATGTGCAAAATGCAGTATTCCAGTATCCCTTTTCGCATTTGGATTTGTGTGTTGTCGATTTTCATAACCCTTTCTTTGTATAAGTATACGGACAAGTACCTTGTTATGCATGGTATTATTGATCAAAGGACTTTTATTTTTATTAATGGCTGTCTAAAAGGACATCTGGATGAAATCTTTTTTTACCTCAGGCGGAATTTCAGAGTTGTGTCACAAAACAATATTGTGATATTTTTTTCAAAGAGTGTCAAAGATGGCATTTGTCAAGTTAATAAATAGCACACAGTGTTTAAAATATTGGCTGGTTTTGCGGATAAGAGAAACGCGGCAAACTTTATGAAAACAAGATCATAAGCAATCTATTTAGTAGATAGTTGATAACGCTTGCTAAAGAGGTTGATAATGTTGAAGGGATTAAATAAAATCGGATGGTTTTTTTTTCTGTGTCTGTTGTCGGGTTGCCTGTCCGATGAGTACAGAGACGCTGACAACTTGTCGAATGTGCAGATAAATCCGGCTTTCGCCTTAAATATCGGTCAGGTGTCCTACACTTTGGAGGATCTTATGGAAGAGACTGACGGCGAGTTTGAATTGCTTACGGATGAGTCGGGTTTGTACAAAGTAAAGTACAGTCTGGATGTTGTGGATTTTAATTTAGAAAGAGTTTTCGAGCTGGAAGACCAGCGTTTTACCCGAAACCTAGGCTTGAGCTTTCCTCCGCTGCCGAGTCTTCCGCCCGGCCTTTTGCCCGATACTATCGTATTGGATAATCTGATGAATGAAAGAATTCAGTTTGACTGGGAGTCGGATGACCGTATTGATTCGCTGGTGTTTCGAAGCGGCGCGCTGGCCGTTCAGCTTGTCCTGCCGCTGATGACCGATTATGTGGCGGAAGTGCGATTTCCGAATTTGATGGATGCTTCGGGCAACCCGTATCGGCATATTAGCAGAGGGACTAATGGCAACACAATTAGTTTTTCTGTTAATCTTTCGGACTACAAGCTTTCCATGGAGGATAACAGGCTCGATTTCGAAGTTTTGCTTAACGAACTGCGCGTTCCTTTGGCCAACTATCCGTCTTCCGATGGCAGTATCGGTATTAATGTGACATTCCGCAATGCAGGGCTGGACGTCGTTTACGGGCAGTTTAACCGCCGTGAGTTTGATTTTTCGAATGAAACCATAGAGTTGGGGATGTTCGAGAATGATATTGCAGGCGATGTGTTTTTTGCAGACCCCAATCTGATGTTTCGCGTAACGCACAATTTCGGGTTGAGTATGGCGATGAATTTTACCGAAATACTCGGCACGAACCAGGAACGGGAGCAGTTCAGGATGAACGGGACCATAATGGAGTCGCCGCAGACAATGGCTTCCGCAATTACGCCGGGAAGCCCAGTAACTGATACGCTGTTTGTTAACCGGGCTAATTCCAACCTTCCCGATTTTTTGTCCAGCTTGCCGCATTCTATACAGTTTGACAGCCACGTTGAAGTGGGCGGTCCTTCGGCAAGAGAGCAGTTTCTTACCCATGATGCCAGCGCAGATGTTGCTCTGGATGTGGTGCTTCCGTTTGAGTTTTGGGCGCGAGAATTGGAATATTCTGATTTGAGCGATACCGACCCAATTGACGATGATATCGACGATATTCTTGAGCAGGGCTTGGTCAAGCTAGTGGTTGACAACGCAATTCCGATGGGGATGCATTTGCAGGTGTATATTCTCGACCGTAACCGGAGGGTGCTGGATTCGCTGTTCGAATCGCCTGAAGCAATTTTGTTTGCTCCTGCTGAACTGGATGCTTCTAATCACTCGATTCCGGTGCGAACGCAAACCGCAATAGTGCTTGATTCAGCTCTGATGAATCAGCTTAAGCGAATGGAATATTATGAGGTGAAGGTGGCGGTGGCGACGACGCAGGCCCATACTCAGAGCCCGCCTTCTGTGAGGCTGAGAAGAACCGATTCGATCAGCGTGAGGCTGGGGGTTCAGGCTGTATTGGATCTTTCCACAGACGATTAACAAAGTTGTATAGCGGGTATAAGCAGATAATATAATAGAAGGAAAAATGAAGAAAAGGTTGTTGATAATTGTTTTTCTGAGTATCGGCTGGGCGGTTGCGCCTTCCTTTGCGCAAAACGAGATGACGCTGTACAATTTAAGCAAGCATTTGCCTCAGGGGAATCAGTTGAATCCGGCGGTTTTTCCGAACGGCGTGGCATATCTGGGGCTGCCTGTTTTCTCCGGTATTCATTTTAGCCTGGCCAATGGGTTTAGTATGGAAGATTTTTATAGAAAGAATTCTGCAGGCGAGCTTGTAGGTGACCTTAACTATTTGATAAATAACCTTGGAGAAAATAATTATCTTAAGCAGCGGCTGAAGTTTGAATTGGGCCAGCTTGGAGTTAGGGTGAAAGACAAGGCGTTTTTTACGATTGGGTTTAATACCAGAGTGGAATCCGATATGAAGCTGCCGAAGGAGTTTTTCGAACTGCTGGCTTACGGCAATGGCGACTCGCGGGGGATGGTTCAGGTGAGAGAGACGATTGACCTCAAAGACATACAGATTCGTCATTTGAGTTTTAATGAGATAAGTGCCGGTATTGGGTTTAAAGTCACAAAAGAATTGCAGCTCGGCTTTAAAATGAAATATCTCTGGGGTTTGACGAGTGTAGACACGGAGCTGCATGGCAGTTTCCTGACAGATCCGGATGACTATTCATTGTCGCTGGTGCTGGAAGGTGAGCCGAATTTCCGGACCGCAGGTCTCCTGGCTCTGACGGAAGATGACGAATCGCTTTACGATGATCCCGCGGAGTATTTTCTGAAAAACAAAAACAGGGGCTTTTCCTTTGATTTCGGAGGGCTTTATAGATATGGTGACAAGATTACATTTTCCGCATCATTTATTGATTTGGGATACATCCATTGGAAAGACGATGTGAAGAACCAGCGGCTTCAGACTAGTTATGAGCTGGGGTCGCACGACCTGGATAAGATCTTTGAAATCAAAAACGAATTTGACGGCGATTATTTCGACCATTTGTCCGATTCATTAGGAGATAAGTTCGAGCCTGTGGCTCACAGCGATGCGTATACCACCTGGATCAAGGGAAGATTTTACGCGGGAGCGAGCTACCAGTACAGTAAATGGTTTACTTTCGGGGCGACATTTACGGGAGCAACCTTTCGCGGAACGTTCGATCCAGGTATGAATTTCTACACAACTTTCCATCTGGGCGATTTTCTTCATATTAATGCCAATTTCGGTTACCAGAACGAGGATCAGCTGACTGTTGGGACTGGATTGGTGATGAATATGGGGCCGGTCCAGATGTTTATGACAACTGACAACCTGTTCGGAGCAATTAAGCCTGAAACAACGCAGTCTGTGGATTTCCGTTTTGGTCTCAATCTGCTTTTTGGCAGAAAAAAATACAGGAACAAATATTTGGAGAAAGGGAAAAGCAAGAAAAGAAAGGAGGTTCCGAATTCCAAGGGAATGTAGAGTTGGAAAAGAATATTTAAGGAAGAAGATGCAAGGTTTTGGTTTCTTTGAAAAATAAATGAAATGAGTCCGCGTTGAAAATAGTTAGAGCTTTTATCTATATAAGAATGAAAATCTTTGTAATATGCGCGCTGCAAGTAAGCGTTGGCCTCAACCAATTTTTTGAACTTTATTACATAACCAATCTCTTTCAAGTGTGCTGAAGGTGTTTAATGATATCAGATATAGAGAACTCGCGGTCTCGTTGTGCGTGTTGGTGTTTTGGGTTTTCGGGACGGAAAGCGCATACTCGCAGCATTTGGATTTGGACCGGTTGTATGCTAACCCACATAAAGTGGAGGCGAGCAGACTCAGAAAGATTCTGAACAAATTTTCCTGGACTTTTTCCGCCGGTTATGGCGTGACGGCTTATAACATTCCGCTTGATGGCTTCAACTTGGTTGACCAAAATGATGTGTTGTCTTTGGAGCTGGGACGGGACGAAGTAAACAAAGTGCTGATGGTTACCTCAAATTGGCTGACGGGAGTCGGAGAGGGGCAGGTGCAGGAATCCGGGGCAAATATTACAGAAGGCGCAGGAATCAGATACAGGGGATATGGGAAAGCCTCTGTTTTCGATGTCTCGGTGAGCTACGATTGGAAGTTTTTGAAGATTGGGGGCGGATTGAGCCATTATTTTCAGGTTTTCAAAGGAGCTAATTCTGTACAGGGTTCTGAGGAGCGGATGAAGGCATACGATCATGATTTCAGGGTAAGGCAGTGGGCTTTTTACGGCAGCTTGGCAGGGGAGTATTTCGATTTCGGCGGCTTTTTCTTCATGGCTGACATCCGTGCGGGAACCTATAAAATGGGAAGCGTGTTCGATAAAAAATTTATTAAAGATCCCATCTTTTTTGAATTCGGTCTTCCTGTAGAAAGAGAATTTTCCGAGTATTTCCGCGTTTTTTTTCGTCCGGCTTATCAGTTGAAAAGCTATGTGAACAATTTTTCTGAGGAGTCTGTCCCAGGGCTGAAAATTGACAACAATCAGTGGATCTTCAGTTTCGGGATCCGTCTGAAAATTCCGGAAGTTCCGCGCTGCAAACTGCCGTATTGCGGAACGCGGGTCAAGCACCGTCATCGGGGCAGGGAGTACCGCGGACAGCCTGTTTTTCTTCCTCAAGACCCTAAAATGGGGCAAATTCCTAAGAGTATTATGAAGTATCGAAGGAGCAACAATCCATTTCATTAGTAAGCGGTTGAAGCAGAGTTGTTTGCGTTTTTTTTCAAAATATCTGTTTAATCTGCTCAAGTAACCTTAGTTTGATAAGACGAATTTTCTTTTCTTTGTATGAAAATACTCACGTGAAAAGGGAGGAAAATTCCAAAGGATTCCCTATTTTGTGAAGCTGAAAACATAAAATTCAGTATTCCCTTAAGAATTGCATTTTATTTATATGTCAGAAGGAGAGAACGAAAATATATTCCCGATTAATATTGAGGATGAAATGAGGAGCGCTTACATCGATTATTCGATGTCAGTGATTGTTTCTAGAGCCCTTCCCGATGTCCGGGACGGATTGAAACCTGTGCACCGTCGTGTGCTTTACGGGATGTTGGATTTGGGAGTTACGTATAACAAAGCCTACAAAAAGTCTGCGAGGATAGTAGGTGAAGTGCTCGGTAAATACCATCCGCACGGAGACTCTTCGGTTTACGAAACCATGGTCCGCATGGCTCAGAACTGGTCGCTGCGCTATCCGCTGGTAGACGGTCAGGGAAACTTCGGATCTATTGACGGCGACTCGGCGGCGGCTATGCGTTACACCGAGGCGCGTCTGAAGCGCATTTCCAACGAGATGCTGGATGATATCAACAAGAACACGGTTGACTTTCAGGCGAACTTTGACGATTCATTGAGAGAACCGTCGGTTTTGCCGGCCAAACTGCCGAACCTGCTGGTCAACGGTGCCTCAGGGATTGCTGTAGGTATGGCCACGAATATGGCTCCGCACAATTTGTCTGAAGTCATCGACGGTACAATTGCCTATATTGAGAATCGGGAGATTACCGTTTCGGAGCTAATGCAATATATCAAGGCGCCTGATTTTCCGACCGGAGCCACAATTTATGGCTTTCAGGGAATCAAGTCTGCTTTTGAAACAGGCAGAGGCCGTGTGGTAATTCGCGCCAAAGCATCCATTGAGCAGACGAAGACCGGTCGCGACCAAATTGTTGTCACCGAGATTCCTTATATGGTCAACAAAGCGGCGATGATCGAGCGGACGGCGGCTTTAGTGAACGAAAAGAAAATTGAAGGTATTTCCGATATCCGCGACGAGTCGGACCGAAACGGTTACCGCATTGTATATGAACTGAAAAAAGATGCGATTTCGAATATTGTTCTGAATCACCTGTACAAATATACGCAGCTGCAGTCCTCGTTTGGAGTGAACAACGTTGCTCTTGTAAAAGGACGGCCGAAGCTGCTGAATCTGAAGGAGCTGATTGCGCATTATGTGGATCATCGTCATGAAGTTGTAGTTCGTCGTACACAGTATGAACTGAATGAAGCTGAAAGAAGAGCGCATATTCTTCAGGGATATCTTATTGCTTTGGACAACATTGACGAAGTCATTGAACTGATCCGCGCCTCGCGCGATCCGGAGCTGGCCAAGCAGGGACTTATCGGGAAATTCAGCCTAACGGACATTCAGGCCAAAGCGATTTTGGAAATGCGCCTGCAGCGCCTTACAGGTCTTGAGAGAGAAAAAATCGAGAAAGAATACGAAGAGATTCAGCAGCTGATAGCTTCTTTGAAGGAAATTCTTGAGAACGAGAGCGTTCGTATGAATGTCATTAAGGATGAGTTGATGGAGCTGAAGGAAAAATTCGGCGACGAAAGGAGAACAGAGATTGTACACAGTTCGGAAGATTTCGACGTGGAAGACATGATTCCGGACTCTGAAATGGTAATTACAATTTCTCATCAGGGTTATATAAAGCGTACGCCGCTTGTGGAATACCGAACTCAGGGAAGGGGAGGCGTTGGCTCTAGAGGGGTGACAACCAAAGAAGACGACTTTCCGGAGCATTTGTTTGTAGCAACAATGCACAATTATTTGCTGATTTTCACCGAGTCGGGCAAGGTGTTCTGGAAACGCGTTTACGAAATACCAGAAGGAGCAAAAACAGCCAAAGGACGAGCTATTCAGAATTTGATTGAAATTGATTCTGATGACCAAGTGCGCACGGTAATTAACGTGAAGAGTCTCAAAGACGAAGATTATATTAATAATAATTACTTGGTGATGGCTACTGAGGGTGGTCTAGTGAAGAAGACAAGCCTGGAAGCGTACTCTCGTCCGCGCACCAAGGGAATCAATGCGCTGAACATTAATGAAGGCGACCGATTGCTGAACGTGCAGCTGACAAACGGAGAATGCAACATTATTTTGGCAACGGCAGCAGGGCAGGCTATTCGCTTCTTGGAAAGCGATGTTCGTTCAATGGGCCGTATGGCAACGGGTGTGAAAGCGGTAACGCTGCAGTCTGAGCATGACAAAGTGATTGGTATGGTTTGCGTGAAGCGTGAAGATGATACGCTGCTTGTATTGTCTGAAAACGGTATCGGCAAGCGGTCAGCAGTCGACGATTACCGATTGACCAGACGCGGAGGCAAAGGCGTGCGAGCGATGAACATTACCGAAAAAACAGGGCGTCTGATTGCGATCAAAGAGGTTATCGACACTGATGATCTGATGATTATCACCAAAGCCGGAATTACGATTCGTTTGAGTATGGATGGTCTTCGTGTGATGGGGCGCGCTACTCAGGGGGTAAAACTGATCCGGCTGAATGAAGGAGACGAGATAGCTTCAGTTGCAAAAATCGAGAAGATTGAAGAGGAATTGACTCTAGGCAAAGACCAGGAAGGAATTCAGGAACAGGCGGCTGCCGATACTAATGAAGAACTGGAGGATTAATTTTAAACTATATATCAAAAAGAAGATGAAACGATTGTTTGTTGTTTTTTTGTGTTTGGCGCTTTCGGCAGGGAGTGTGTTTGCGCAGAAAGCTGTAAAAGGTTCTGTTTCGAAGGCGAAGTCTGCTTTGGAAAAGAAGGACCTGGCAACTGCAAAAGCTGAAATTGACAAGGCTTTTGAAGTAGATAAAAAAGGAAAAGTTTCTAAGAACCCGAATTCGTGGTTTGTAAAGGGTAAAATTTATGTGGCTTTAGCTGTTGATTCTTCTCGTGCTGAAATCGTGAACAGCGAGGACTTGAAAACAGGAGTTAATTGTCTTGACAAAGCGGTTGAGATGAAAGAAGAAAAGTACAAGTTTTTTGTTGATCAGGAAAAGCAAAACTTGCGAGCTGGCTTCTTCAATGCCGGAGCGGCGAAATACGAAAATGAAGACTATGCCGGAGCGACTAAAGATTTTCAGTACTGTTTGGATGTGATTCCGAAAGATTCGTTGTTGCTTTATTACGCTGGTATTTCGGCTTCAAGCGCCAAGCTTTACCCTGAGGCTTTAGAGCTTTATGACAAGCTGATCAAAGAGTTCGGAGCAAATGAAAATGTTTGGACAAACAAAATCTATATTCAGAAAACAACAGGAGATACGTTGGCTGCCCTTAAAACGGCTCGCGAGGCGACTCTTGCTTTCCCTTCAAACAGCAACTTGGCAATCAGCGAAATTCAGATTTTGCTGGAGATGAATAAGCTGGATGAAGCGAAAAAAGCTAACAAGGAATCAATTGCAAAGAACCCAACCAATCCGACGCTTTACTATGCGCTGGGTTATATCAACGAGTCTCAGAATGCGCGTGATGAGTCAATTAAAGCGTACGAGAAAGCAGTTGAACTGAAGCCTGATTATTATGACGCTTACATCAACCTTGGCGTAGTGTACTACGACTGGGGACGCGACATCAAGAATGAGGCAAATGCTATGGACTGGAAAACGTATGAGAAAAAAGGAAAAGCAGTTGAAGCAAAGGCGCTTGAGAGATTCAAGCAAGCACTTCCTTATTTCGAAAAAGCTCATGAGGTAGAGCCGAAAAATCCGGGAGCGTTGGAGGCAATGATGAATTGCTACAATGTATTGCAAATGACTGACAAGGCTCAGGCGGCAGAGCAGGAGCTCAATACGTTGGGTGCAGGAAATTAAATCTGATATTTTTTTGCAAGAATATCGAACACCGTCTGTCAAGGCGGTGTTTTTTATTTATTTTTGCAGAAAATAAACGAGAACATGACCATGAAATTTCTTGCCGGAATATTTTTTTGTGCAGCTGTTCTGTTGTCCTGCAGACCGTCCGAAGAGACAATGTGGGAGGAAGCTAAAGCGGCTTTGGATGCCGGAAAGCTCACTGAATCGATGACGCAGCTTGATAGACTGCTTATAAAAAACGACAGACATGTCAAGGCCTGGAATGCGCGGGGTGTGGTGAAATTCCGTTTGAAGCGCTATGGCCAGGCACTGAAGGATTTTGATATGGCCGCGAAGCTTGATACGCTGGATTACAGGCCGTTGTTCAATAAGGCCAATGTGCTGAGAGATCAGCAAAAATTTTCCGAGGCTGTTTCGTTTTACACCAAAGCGTTGAGGCTAAGGCCCAATGTAATGGAAATATACAACAACAGAGGGTATACGTTTTTTAAGCTTGGAAAACTGAACAAAGCCAAAGAGGACTTTCGGTTTGCTCTAAGACTTGCCCCCGACAGCGAAGCTGTAAAAAATAATTTATCGAAAATAGAAGAAATGAAAGCGCATTAAGCTGTGTTGAATGGTTGTTCAGTAAGGCGGAGGAAATGCGAGAAAAATTGACAAAATGCCCTTGGAAAATCTCACAGATGATGGGTTGAGTGTTTGAAGAGGGGTAAAAATATGCAGGGAATGAAAGCAGTCATTGGTAAGAATACCGAACGTGCGAAAGAGATTTTGGAAAGCGGAGGCTTGGTTGCTATACCCACCGAGACTGTGTACGGGCTTGCGGCCAACGCTTTTGATGCTGTGGCGGCGGCAAAAATTTTTGAAGCGAAGAACCGCCCGTCCTTCGATCCGCTGATTGTGCATACTAGCAGCGTGGACAGGCTGGAGAGTTTTACCAAAGATATACCGGATGAGCTTCGGTTGCTGGCCGAACGGTTTTGGCCAGGCCCGTTAACGCTTTTGCTGGAGAAAAATTCGAAAATTCCTGATTTGGTGAATTCTGGCTTGGACAGAGTGGCAGTACGCATACCTAATCATCCGCTTGCGCTGCGTTTGCTGGATAGTCTGGATTTTCCGCTGGCTGCACCCAGCGCCAATCCTTTTGGATATGTGAGTCCGACAACGGCAGAGCATGTCTACAAC